>NZ_JBYOJR010000002.1:0-322860 GCF_057798915.1 Cupriavidus sp. 22TCCZM01-5 | reverse complement strand
GCCGACGGTTCGGTTTCTCTGCTTCGCTGTGGCGCGGTTTGCCTGCGGCCTGGGTGCTCAGACCAGGGCTCTGCGCGTAGCGCAGCCGAAGGCGATTACACGATGTCGGTCGCAGCAGGGACCACGGACAGTTTCGGGGCTCGTTCAATCAGCGCTCTAATCCTGCCGCGGACGCGCACCACGCGGCAGGCAGCCAGGCACTCTCTGAAGCCCATCCCCGTACAACACCCTCAGCACACTACGATCAATATTCGCCCGCTAGGGCAAGTAAACGCGCTTTTTGGTTACTTTTTGTCGCTCGGACAAAAAGTGACTCGCCGGCTACGCCGGCGAAACAGCAGCGCCTGCCAAGCACGACAACCCTACCATTACCCATTCCCCCGCAATCCAGCGAAGAACCACAAAAAAGGGGTGCCAGCAAGCGCTGGCACCCCTTCAGGGCTGATACGCGGGCAGCCGCTTACGAGGCGTCGGGCGGCATGGCCCCGACGATATTGAAGCCGGCATCGACATAAGTAATTTCACCGGTCACGCCACTGGCAAGGTCCGACAGCAGGAACGCCGCGACATTGCCGACTTCCTCGATGGTCACGTTGCGCCGCAGCGGGGCCGAAGCCTCGAAGGCGTTGAGCAGCTTGCCGAAGTCCTTGATGCCGGACGCGGCCAGCGTCTTGATCGGGCCCGCCGAAATGCCGTTGGCACGGATGCCGCGCGGACCGACCGAGGCCGCCAGGTAGCGCACGCTGGCTTCCAGGGCGGCCTTGGCCAGGCCCATGGTGTTGTAGTTGGGAACCACGCGCTCGGCGCCGAGATAGGTCAGCGTCAGCAGCGAGGCCTTGTCCGACAGCATCGGCAGCGCGGCCTTGGCCAGTGCCGGGAAGCTGTAGGCGGAGATGTCATGCGCGATGCGGAAGCCTTCGCGCGACAGGCCTTCCAGGAAGTCGCCGGCAATGGCTTCACGCGGGGCGAAGCCGATCGAGTGCACCAGGCCGTCGAGCTTTTCCCAGCGCTGGCCCAGGCCGGCGAAGGTTGCGGCGATCTGCTCGTCGCTGCCGACGTCGCATTCGAAGACCAGGTCGGTGCCGAATTCCTTGGCAAAGTCGCTGATCCGGTCCTTGAACCGTTCACCGACGTAGGTGAAGGCGAGTTCGGCGCCTTCGCGTTTGCAGGCCGATGCGATGCCATAGGCGATCGAACGGTTCGATAGCAAGCCGGTGATGAGGATCCGCTTACCTGCCAGAAATCCCATAAATTCTCCAAGGTGTTATATCGGGCACGCTGCCTGGGTCGGCCCCGCAGCCGCGGGCATGCCGCCGGTGTCCGACGGCCGCTTTATTGCGCCGTGTAGAGGGAATGTCCGGATGGCTGGAGCCTACCCGGACGCATGTAAAATTGTCTCACAACTTGGCCCGGCCGCAGAACGCCGGACCCCAGAGTCATATTGGAGGAATCCAGCGGGATGCCTATTCAAGCACGTTGGCCGCTTCAGGCGGCATGGCAGTGCTTCCGTCGAGACACGGTACTGCGGGTTGGGCTGGCGCTGGCGCTCGCTGCGGGAATTCCCGCAACGGCGAACGCGGAGCATGGCTTTGCCCTGCACGGGGACCTCAAGTACCCGGCCGATTTCAAGCATTTCGATTATGTCAATCCGGACGCTCCGGTCGGCGGCACGCTGACGCTTGCCAACCCCGACCGCCGCACGAGTTTCGACAAATTCAATCCGTTCACGCTGAAGGGCACCGCCGCCCCGGGACTGAATGCCCTGATGTTCGAGTCGCTGCTGATCAGCAGCGCCGACGAGACCGCCAGTTCATACGGCCTGCTGGCAGACGATGTCACGGTGGCGCCGGACGAGCTGTCGGTCGTCTTCCACATCCGTCCCGAGGCGCGCTTCTCCAACGGGGACCCGGTGCTGGCCTCGGACGTGAAGTATTCCTACGACATGCTGATGAGCAAGGCGTCCAGCCCGGGCTACCGCAGCATGTGCACGGACGTGAAGTCCGTGGTGGTCACGGGCGAGCGCAGCGTGCGCTTCGATTTCAAGCAGCGCAACCGCGAATTGCCGCTGATCGTCGGATCGCTGCCGGTGTTCTCGAAGAAGTGGACCCAGACCGTCCCGTTCGAGAAGCTGACCTTCGAGGAGCCAGTCACCAGCGGCCCGTACATCATCGATCGTTATGACGCTGGCCGCGGCATCATCTTCAAGCGTGACCCCAACTACTGGGGCAAGAAGCTGGCGGTGCGGCGCGGCACCTTCAACTTCGAGCGCGTGGTGTACCGGCTTTACAAGGACGAAACCGCCAAGCTCGAAGCCTTCAAGGCCGGCGAGTTCGACGCGATCGTCGAGTACCGGGCCAAGAACTGGGCCAAGAGCTACCAGGGCACCCGCTTCAGCAAGGGCGAACTGATCAAGACGGAGTTCCCGCACCGCAACGGCGCGGGCATGCAGGGCTTCGTCATGAACATGCGCAAGCCGATCTTCAAGGACGTGCGGGTCAGGCAGGCGCTGATCCTCGCGCTGGATTTCGAATGGCTCAACCGCCAGCTCTTCTACGGCGCCTACAAGCGGCTGGACAGCTGGTTCTCCAATAGCGAACTGGCGGCCAGCGCCACCTTTGACGGCAGGCCCGGGCCGGGCGAACTGAAGCTGCTGGAGCCGATGCAGGCAAAACTGCCGTCGGAGGTCTTTGGTCCCGATGTCGTGCAGCCAACCACCAATCCGCCGCGCTCGCTCCGGGACAATCTGCGCGAAGCGCGCCGCCTGCTGGCGCAGGCCGGCTGGACATACACGGATGACGCCCTGCGCAACGCCAAGGGCGAGCCGATGGTGTTCGAGTTCCTCGATGATGGCGGGGCCATGAGCCGGGTGATCACGACCTATGTCCGCAATCTCGAAAAGCTTGGCATCCAGGTGAACCAGCGCACCACCGACTACGCGCTGTACCAGAAGCGGCTAGAGGACTTCGACTTCGACATGGTGTCGATCCGTTTCCCCGATTCACAGAGCCCCGGCAACGAACTGCGCGACCGGTTCTCGAGCGAGGCGGCGGACACGCCGGGATCGGACAACCTGTTCGGATTGAAATCGCCACAGGTCGACCAGCTCGTGGACAATGTCCTGCACGCCAATACGCGTGAAGAACTCGTCACAGCCGGACGTGCCCTGGACCGGGTGCTGATGCATGGCTATTACATCGTGCCAAACTGGTACAGTGCGTCGCATCGGGTGGCTTACCGCAAGGAACTGGGTTTCCCCAGGGATCGGCTGCCTTACTACTACACGGCCGAAGGCTGGATTCTGAGCAACTGGTGGCGCACGGATACCGTCGCGCGTGCCGCGGCTCGCTGAGGAAAGGGGACAGCCGATGCTTGCCTACCTGTTCAAGCGCATCCTGCTGATGATCCCGACGCTGATCGGGGTCATCACGCTGACCTTCGTTGTCATCCAGTTCGTGCCGGGCGGGCCCGTCGAGCAGATGATGCTGGAACTCAAGGGGCGCGGCGGCGGCAGCGCCGAAGCCAGCGGCGGCGGTGCCGAGTACCGTGGCCGGCGCGGCGTGGATCCCGAGAAGATCAAGGAAATCCAGGCCCTGTATGGCTTCGACAAGCCGCCCATCGAGCGTTACTTCCTGATGCTCAAGCGCTTTGCGCGGTTTGACCTCGGCCAGAGCTACTTCCAGCACCGCAGCGTGTGGGAGCTGGTGAAATCCAAGCTGCCGGTTTCGGTGAGCATCGGGCTGTGGACCTTTTTCCTGACCTATCTGATATCGGTGCCGCTCGGCATTTCCAAGGCCATCCGCGCCGGCAGCCGGTTCGATGTGGTCACCAGCATGATCGTGCTGGTGGGCTACGCCATTCCGGGCTTCGTGCTTGGCGTGCTGCTGCTGGTGCTGTTCGGCGGCGGCACGTTCGTGCAGTGGTTCCCGCTGCGCGGACTGACCTCCGACAATTGGGACCAGCTTTCGCTGATGGGCAAGGTCACGGACTATCTGTGGCACCTGGTCCTGCCGATCACCGCATCGGTGGTGGGCAGCTTTGCCGTGGTGACCATGCTGACCAAGAACGCATTCCTGGACGAGATCCGCCGGCAGTACGTGCTGACTGCCCGGGCCAAGGGTCTGGCCGAGCGCCGCGTGCTCTGGAAGCACGTGTTCCGCAATGCGCTGATCCCGCTGGTCACCGGGTTCCCGGCCGCGTTCATCGGCGCGTTCTTCACCGGTTCGCTGCTGATCGAAACGCTGTTCTCGCTCGACGGGCTCGGCCTGCTGTCCTATGAGGCCGTGCTGCGGCGCGACTATCCGGTGGTGCTGGGGACGCTCTACCTGTTCACCCTGATCGGCCTGGTCACCCGGCTGATTTCCGACGTCTGCTACGTGCTGGTCGACCCCCGCATCCATTTCGAGGCCCTGCACCGATGAAATCACACTCGCAAGCGGTGCCGAACGGCTTGCCGCATTCGCCGTCTCCGCGCCAGCGGGCCTGGCAGCGTTTCCGGCGCAATCGCCTGGGCTACTGGAGCCTGATCCTGTTCGTCGCGATCTTTGTGCTGAGCCTGTGCGCGGAAGTCCTGTCGAGCAACCGCCCGCTGGTGGTGCGCTACAAGGGCGAGTGGTATTTCCCGATCGTCAAGGTCTATCCTGAAACTACGTTCGACGGCGATTTCGCCACACCGGCGGACTACCTGGATCCCTATATCCGCGACCGCATCACGTCGAATGGCAATCTGGCGGTGTTCCCGCTGAACCGCTATTCGTACGACTCGCTCAACTACTTCGCCAAGGAGCCCAACCCAGCGCCGCCGTCCGCCGACAACTGGCTGGGTACCGATGACCGTGGGCGCGACATCCTGGCGCGCCTGCTCTATGGCTTCCGCGTGTCGGTGCTGTTCGGGCTGGCGCTGACGCTGATCGGCGTGCTGATCGGCACCCTGACCGGTGCGCTGATGGGATTCTTCGGCGGGCGCTTCGACCTGTTCTCGCAGCGGGCCATCGAAATCTGGAGTTCCATGCCGGAGCTGTACCTGCTGATCATCTTCGCGTCGATCTTCGAGCCCAGCCTGGCGCTGCTGATCATCCTGCTGTCGCTGTTCGGCTGGATGGGGTTGTCGGACTACGTGCGCGCGGAGTTCTACCGCAACCGCTCGCTTGACTACGTCAAGGCGGCGCGGGCGCTGGGGCTGTCCAACGTGCAGATCATGTGGCGCCATATCCTGCCCAACAGCCTGACGCCGGTGATCACCTTCCTGCCGTTCCGCATGAGCGCGTCGATCCTGGCGCTGACCAGCCTGGACTTCCTCGGCCTGGGCGTGCCGCCCACCACGCCGAGCCTTGGCGAACTGCTGGCGCAGGGCAAGGGCAACCTGGACGCGTGGTGGATCTCGCTGTCGACCTTCGCCGTGCTGGTGGTGACCTTGCTGCTGCTGACCTTCATGGGCGACGCGCTGCGCGATGCGTTCGACACGCGGCTGGGCCTGGCCGCGCTGCGTGGCCGCGTGGCGCCCAAGGTGCCGGCCGGTGCGCCTGCGGGGGCAACGCCATGAACGTGGTGCCCAAGCTCCGCGAAGCGGAGGCCATGCCGGCCAGTCCGTCGCCATCCCCGTCGCCGGGCGGCACGCTGATCTGCGTGGACAAGCTCTCGGTCACGTTCGGCCATGGCGACGAGGCCACGCGGGCCGTGCGCGAGGTCAGCTTCGACCTGCGTGCCGGAGAGCGCTATGCGCTGGTGGGCGAGTCGGGGTCTGGCAAGACCGTTACCGCGCTGGCCATGCTGCGCCTGGTGGAGGATGCCCACTATCATGGCGCGATCCGCTTCGAGGGCCGCAACCTGCTCGACGTGTCGGACCGGGAGATGCGGGCCATCCGTGGCGCGGAGATCGCCATGATCTTCCAGGAGCCCATGACCGCGCTCAATCCGCTCTACACGATCGGCAACCAGATCGTCGAGACGCTGGCGCTGCATGAGGGGCTTGACCGGCGCGCGGCGCGCGAACGCGCCATTGCCCTGCTGGAGCGCACCGGTATCAGCGACGCCGCGCATCGCTTCGACAGTTTCCCGCACCAGCTTTCCGGCGGGCAACGCCAGCGGGCCATGATCGCCATGGCACTGGCCTGCCGCCCGAAGCTGCTGCTGGCCGACGAGCCGACCACGGCGCTGGATGTCACCATCCGGGCGCAGATCATGGACCTGCTGCGCGACCTGCAGACCGAATTCGGCATGGCGGTGATGCTGATCACCCATGACCTGAACCTGGTGCGCTCGTTTGCCCAGCGGGTCGGGGTGATGGAGAAGGGGGTGATGGTCGAGACGGGCGAGACCGCGCAGGTGTTCGCCTCGCCCCAGCATCCCTACACCCGCAAGCTGATCGACAGCCGCCCGCGCCGCGAGGTGCTGCCGCTGGTGCCGCTGGCGCCGACGCTGCTGGAGGCGCGCGGGCTTTGCGTCAACTACTCGCGCAAGCGCAAGGGCATGGCGGGCTGGTTCGGCAAGGACCAGTTCGCGGCGGTCAAGGACGTCGATTTCCAGCTGCGCGAGGGCGAGACCATCGGCATCGTCGGGGAATCGGGGTCGGGCAAGACCACGCTGGCCCATGCCGTGCTGGCGCTGCAGGGCAAGAGCGCGGGCACGATCCATTTTCTCGGGCGCAGCTTCGACGGCGCTACGCGCAAGGACCGCTGCGAGATGCGGTCGCGCATGCAGGTGGTATTCCAGGACCCGTTCGGCTCGCTGTCGCCGCGCATGACGATCGAGCAGATCGTCGGCGAGGGGCTGGGGCTGCATCAGCCGGGCCTGTCCCGCGACGCCACGCGCCAGCAGGTCATCGATGCGCTGCGCGAAGTCGGGCTCGACCGGACCGCGCTGGGCCGCTACCCGCATGAATTCTCGGGTGGGCAGCGCCAGCGCATCGCCATCGCCCGGGTACTGATCCTCAAGCCGCAGGTGCTGGTACTTGACGAGCCCACTTCGGCGCTCGATGTCTCGATCCAGCAGCAGGTGCTGGGGCTCCTCTCCCAGCTGCAGCACAAGTACAACCTTAGCTACCTGTTTATCAGCCACGACCTCGCGGTGATTCGTGCCATGGCGCACCGGGTCATCGTCATGAAGGCGGGAGAGGTGGTGGAGGCTGGCGAAACCGAGGCGGTTCTCGGCGCACCGCAACATCCGTATACGCGCAAGCTGATGGCTGCTGCCCAGATTGGTGCGGCCTGAGATCATTGCCATGCAGCAATCACACCGCCTTCGGGCGGTGTCATGCCTCTGTCATGCCCTGGTCATGCCGCTGTCATGCGGAAAACGACAATCCAGATGCGATAACTGAGCTAGGTCTTTGATTGGAAAGCACTTTCCGTCAAATTTGTAACGAACTTTGACAGAAGGGTGGCAAGCCTATACCATCCCGCGAGGACTATTTTTCGGGTGGCCGCTCGTCCGCTTTGGGACGGGCAATGCACGGTTTGTGTGCCTTTTTGACTGGCGCGGTTCTTGCGCCCGGTCATCCCCGCAATGATTCAGGCATCACCATCTACGCCGGCGTTATTCGTCCGGCGTGATGGCGATGATTCGAACGATTCATCAGGAGAACCAATGCAGCGATCGGTACTTCATTCCCTGGCACGCGTTGCCGCCGGGATTGCCATTGCCTGCGGTGCGACTGTGTCGAATGGAGTGCTGGCGGATACGGTTTTCAAGGACCCCGATGCCCGCATCGATGCTTCGGCCCAACTGGGCGCGGAGACGCATGTGGAAGGCAAGCGCGGCTTGCTGTCGTCGGTCGTGAATTCCACCAGCAACGTCGCCAGCAAGGCCGGCGACCTGGTCATGAACGCGCTTGGCCTGATTGGCGTGCGTTACCGCTTCGGCGGCAACAGCCCGGAATCCGGCCTGGACTGCAGCGGCTTTGTCCGCTACGTGTTCCATGACACCTTCGGCTTCATGCTGCCGCGCCGTTCTGTCGAGATCAGCCAGGTTGGCACCAATGTGGCCGTCAATGACCTGCGCCCGGGTGATCTGGTGTTCTTCAACACCATGCGCCAGACCTTCTCGCACGTGGGCATCTATATCGGCGACAACAAGTTCGTCCACGCGCCGTCCACGGGCAGCAAGATCCGCGTCGACGACATGCGCGCCGCCTACTGGGTGACGCGCTACAACGGCGCCCGCCGTATCGAGGACGGCCAGTCTTCGAATCGCGGCGACGGCCTTGGGAACATGGTCGAGACGCTCAAGCGATTCGACCCGAACGCCAGCACGCGCACGCTGTACGGCGGCTGAAACATGCCTGCCGGGCAATAAGAAAAGGACTGCCTCGGCAGTCCTTTTTTTGCTTGTCGGGGTTTGCCGGCTATTGAGCCGCCACGGTGCCTGCCGGCCGCAAGCGGGCTTGCTCCAGCCGCTGGCGCAACGTGGCCATCATCGCGACAGCGGCCTGTTCGCCGGCCAGCACCGCGCGGTTGCGCGCATTGAAGTCGCTGCCGCCCATGTCGGGCAGTTCGGGGCGGATCACCACGTCCGCGCGTGCCAGGGCCATCTTGTTGATCGACTGGCCCATGATCGTAGTCGTCTGGAGGAGTACGCCGCTCTGGCCGCTATTTTTCTGGCTGGACGGGTCCGCAGAGATATTGACGGCGATGACGAAGTCCGCGCCCATGCTGCGCGCCGAATCCACGGGTACTGGCTCGACCAGTCCGCCGTCCACATAATCCCGCCCCTGGATGGAGACCGGCTGGAACACGCCCGGCACGCTGCTGGACGCCCGCACGGCCTGTCCGGTATTGCCGCGCCGGAACAGGACGCGCTCACCGGTCTTGAGGTCGGTGGCGACGATGCCAAGCGGTAGTTTCATGGCCTCGATCGGGCGGTTCGATACCAGGCGGTTCACATAGTTCTGCAGCGCCTCGCCCTTGAGCCACCCGCCAAAACGGGTGCCGAAGGGCAGGGCCCAGTCGGCGATGGCTGCCTCGTCCATGCTCAGGGCGAGCTTGTTGAGTTCGAAGCCACTCATGCCGGTGGCATAGAGCGCGGCGACCACCGCGCCGGCGCTGGTGCCGGTAACCAGGTCAGGGTGGATGCCCTGGGCTTCGAGCGCCTTGATCACGCCGATGTGGGCGAAGCCGCGCGCGGCGCCGCCGCCGAGCGCCAGGCCGATCTTGACCGGGCGCGTTGCCGGCTGCGTGGCCACCGGGTTTGCCGGAGTCTGCGGTGTGGATGGGCGCGGGCCAAACGAGCAGGCCGAAAGCAGGGCGGCTGCCGAGGCGCCGAGGAAATGACGTCGTTGCATGAATCAGGTTGCAGAGGCAGGCGGTGGCCGGAATGTGACTTGGGCGGCGCGGCAACGGTACTTTTCCCGTGCCGACCGTTCCTGTGACCCGGCGAAGCATAAATGATTCCGTTCGGGCGGGCTGGCGATGCCGGGTCGAGGGGAGCCGGCGGGCAGGGCGGCCGGCCGCGCTTGCTATAATGCAGCACCGACATATTCCAGCCTGCGCGCGTCCGCGCGGGCTTTTTTGTTTGTTCCCGACCGCCATGACCCAACGCGTCCGCACCCGCTTTGCGCCGAGCCCGACCGGCTTCATCCACCTCGGCAATATCCGATCCGCGCTTTATCCGTGGGCGTTTGCCCGCCGCATGAAGGGCGATTTCGTGCTGCGCATCGAAGATACCGATGTCGAGCGTTCTTCGCAGGAAGCCGTCGACGTGATCCTGGAAGGCATGGCGTGGCTTGGCCTGGATATCGACGAAGGCCCGTTCTACCAGATGCAGCGCATGGACCGCTACCGCGAGGTCCTGGCCCAGATGGTCGACACCGGGCTGGCCTACCCGTGCTACATGAGCACGGAAGAACTGGACGCCTTGCGTGAGGCCCAGCGCGAGCGTGGCGAGAAGCCG
Organism: Cupriavidus sp. 22TCCZM01-5; assembly: GCF_057798915.1. Taxonomy (NCBI): domain Bacteria; kingdom Pseudomonadati; phylum Pseudomonadota; class Betaproteobacteria; order Burkholderiales; family Burkholderiaceae; genus Cupriavidus; species Cupriavidus sp. 22TCCZM01-5. The sequence goes on along the minus strand of NZ_JBYOJR010000002.1, from coordinate 312,978 downwards.
CGCTACAACGGCTTCTGGCGCCCGGAACCGGGCAAGGTCCTGCCGCCACCGCCGGCGGGCGTAAAGCCTGTGCTGCGTTTTCGCAATCCGCTCGATGGCAGCGTCGTGTGGGACGACGCGGTGAAGGGGCGCATCGAGATCTCCAACGAAGAGCTGGACGATCTCGTCATTGCGCGCCCGGACGGCACGCCGACCTACAACTTCTGCGTGGTGGTGGACGACCTCGACATGAAGATCACGCACGTGATCCGTGGCGACGATCATGTCAACAATACGCCGCGGCAGATCAATATCATCCGCGCGCTCGGCGGCACGCAGCCGGTCTACGCCCACCTGCCGACGGTGCTCAACGAGAGCGGCGAGAAGATGAGCAAGCGCCATGGCGCCATGAGCGTCACCGGCTATCGCGACGAAGGCTATCTGCCCGAGGCGGTGGTGAACTACCTGGCCCGTCTGGGCTGGGCACATGGCGACGCGGAGATCTTCAGCCGCGAGCAGTTCGTCGAGTGGTTTGACCTCGAGCACCTGGGCAAGTCGCCGGCGCAGTACAACCCGGAAAAGCTCGCCTGGCTGAACAATCACTACATCAAGGTCGGCGACAACGCGCGCCTGGCTGAACTGACCCGTCCGTTTATCGAGGCGCTCGGCGGCAAGGTCGAGGGCGCGGACCTGGCCGGGGTGATTGCCCTGGTCAAGGACCGGGCCAACACGCTCAAGGAAGTCGCGCAGACGGCGCTGCTTTTCTATCGTGGCGAGCCGCAAGCGGATGCCGCACTGAAGGCCGAGCACCTGACGCCTGAAATCCAGCCGGCGCTGAAGGCACTGGTGGCCCAGTTGGGTGCACTGCCCGAATGGAAGCGGGAAGCCATCAGCGCCACATTCAAGGCGGTGCTGGCGGAGTTCGGTCTGAAGATGCCCAAGCTCGCCATGCCGGTGCGCCTGCTGGTTGCCGGCCAGCTCCAGACGCCCAGCATTGACGCTGTGCTGGAGCTGTTTGGCCGCGAGACCGTGCTGCGCCGGCTTGCCGCTGGCCTGAGCGCGTAAAAAAAGTTGCGAAAATTCCTGGCGGGGACTTGCGCTCCTGTCAGGACTTCGCCATAATCTCGTTCTCCCTGCAGCGCGGTCAGTAAGCAAGACAAGCGGGCAATCTGGAAAGAATCTTGTGGCCGTCAGGCAAAAATCTGCGAAAGCAGGGCAGGACGAAAAACAGATTGGGGGCTTGCAAAAAATCGAGGTTGATATATAATCTCGGCTTCGCTTGAAACGGTGAATTAACCGGAGCGGCGAATAAGCAGGCAGTAGTAAATGGTAGTGCCAAGGGGCTATAGCTCAGCTGGGAGAGCGCTTGCATGGCATGCAAGAGGTCAGCGGTTCGATCCCGCTTAGCTCCACCAAAATACCGGGATTATCCGCGGTTCGGGATGGTTCCAGACGGAACGTGTTGAAAGACAAGTTTCTGTCCCCTTCGTCTAGAGGCCTAGGACATCACCCTTTCACGGTGAGTACAGGGGTTCGAATCCCCTAGGGGACGCCATAACATCGGGCGTAATCAAATGCCTGAATTGCCGCGTCGAACGAAGTTCGAGGTGGCAGCCGACTAAGGAGTGGTAGTTCAGTCGGTTAGAATACCGGCCTGTCACGCCGGGGGTCGCGGGTTCGAGTCCCGTCCACTCCGCCAAAACTAAACCCACATGGTTAATCCCATGTGGGTTTTTTCTTATAAGTGAGAGGATTATCTGATAATCGCCGCGGCAGAAAATAAATGTTGCGGTTTATATCAAGGCTGTATATAATCCTTTTATTCGCTGAGGCGGTGCAGTAATGCTGATGCGGAGAATAAGCAGTATTGTTGTAAATACCGTAATACGGGGCTATAGCTCAGCTGGGAGAGCGCTTGCATGGCATGCAAGAGGTCAGCGGTTCGATCCCGCTTAGCTCCACCAGAATTCAGGATGCATCGTAGTTAAAAGATGCTTCCAAAGCGAAGAAAAGTCTGTTAGAATGCTGGACTTCTCAACGCGAGACGGAACGTGTTGAAAGACAAGTTTCTGTCCCCTTCGTCTAGAGGCCTAGGACATCACCCTTTCACGGTGAGTACAGGGGTTCGAATCCCCTAGGGGACGCCATAACATCGGGCGTAATCAAATGCCTGAATTGCCGCGTCGAACGAAGTTCGAGGTGGCAGCCGACTAAGGAGTGGTAGTTCAGTCGGTTAGAATACCGGCCTGTCACGCCGGGGGTCGCGGGTTCGAGTCCCGTCCACTCCGCCAAAACTAAACCCGCATGGTTAATCCCATGTGGGTTTTTTCTTTTGCGCTTGAGATTAGTCGTCAATGCCCACGCGCAGCGCTGATACGGGTGAAATAGCGCACCAGCAGGAATCCGGCGACGGCCAGGCTCGCGCTATTGGCGATCCAGAAACCGGCGGCGCCGCGCGTGAACGCGGGCAGCCCCCCGATCAGGCCAAAGCCCAGCACATAGCCGCCGCCAATGCCAATCCCCCACAGTGAACCGGCGTAGATCAGCGTCGGGATCAACGCGATCTTGTAGGCGCGCAGGATAAACGCGGTCATGACCTGGATGGCATCAAAGGCCTGGTAGAAGGCGATGAACAGTACCAGTGGCAACGCGGCGGCCACGACGTTGGCATCTTTGGTGTAAGCGTGCAGCACGGGCTCCCGCAGCAGCCATAGCAGACAGCCGGTCAGCATGGCAAGGGAGGCTGCCAGGCAGATACCGCGCCATGCGAGCCGGCTGGCGCCATCCATGTCGCGCGCGCCGATCGACTGTGCCACGAGTGTCGACGTGGCAATGGCCAGCGATAGCGGCAGCATATAGGCCACGGCACCGAGGTTGGCAATGATCTGGTGCCCGGCAAGGGTGACCGTGCCCATGCGCGTGATGAAGATCGACATCAGTGTGAAGGACGTGATCTCGATCAGGTAGGTGAGCCCCATCGGCACGCCTAGCCGGAGCATTGCGCGCAACTGTGCCGGTACAGGCCAGCTCCAGGCGGAAAAAATCTTCAGGGGTTGATAGACCGCGCTATGGCGAAGGATCAGCAGGCCGGCAATGCACCAGCCCCAGCTGATCAGCGTCGACGCCAGCGCGCATCCCGGTCCGCCCATGGCGGCCATGCCAAGGCCTCCGTTGATGAACCAGGTGTTGAGCGGCACCTTCAGTGCCAGGCCGACGATCTGCAGCACCGTCACCATGACCGGGCGCGATAGCGCGTTATTGAGCGCGGAATAGATGCGAAAGCCAAGCGCCGCGGGCAGGCCGAATGCGCCGATATGCAAATACTGGCTGGCCTTGTCGACCAGTTCCGGCGGCGCCTTGGCAAAGGCGAGCAGCGGTTCCGGAAACATGAGAAGGAGCACGCCGGGAACGGACAACGCCAGTCCGAGCCAGGCGGCTTGCCTGACCTCGCTGCCGATCTGTTCGCTGCGGCCCGCGCCGTAGAGTTGCCCCGCGATCGGCGCAAGGGCCTGCAGCACGCCCATCAGGCTGATGTAGATCGTCACATAGATCGAACCGCCGAGCCCGACCGCGGCAAGGTCGCTCGCGGAGGCGCGCCCGGCCATGATCGTGTCCATGACGCCAAACGTGATGACGGCGAGCTGGCCGACCAGGACCGGCGCGGCAAGATGGGCGATACGCCGCAGATCGTGAAGCAGGTTCATGCCGTTTTTCGCGCAGGCGCTTCGATGCGCCCGAGAGTCAGCCGGCAGCGGCGGCGCGGCCGCCAGCCATGCCGCCGGCGGGAGGATTGAGGGTTACTGGGGCAGGCGGTGCCGAGGCAGTTCGGGCCGTGCGTGCGTGGCGCGCGAGGTATCGACCAGGCGATACATGCGGAAGCGCTCGTCACGGTCGGCGGGCCGGCGGCCTTCCCAGATCAGACGCCATTCGAAATGCGAGATCTTGCTGGGTTCGCCGTAGTCGGCGCTGTCGTGCCGCAGCAGGATGTCGCAATCGTCTTCCGGGCCGCCGAAGCGGAAATGGCCAAAGTAGGCGAATGATGCAAGCTGGGCATTGCCCATGCGAATCGGTTGCACGCACTGGTACGTGGGCGGCAGCGCCATGGCGGCGGCCTCGACGACGTCGCGGTAGGTCTTGCCGTAGTTGATCGACGGCAGCCACAGCGTCATGGCTATGACCCACATCAGCGTGGTGCCGGCGGCGGAGATCACTACCGGGCGCCAGATCTGCTTGGGCGCCCGCGACAGCCGCCAGCGTACGACCAGCACCCAGGCCACTGTGACCAGCAAGGCGAAGATGACCGAGGAAAGCTTGAAGTGGTGCTGGAAGCCGGGCAATTGCCGGAAGACGTTGCTCGCGATGCGCGGCGGCCATCCCGTGGTCTTGGCGACCCACAGGAACCACACCGTGCCGCCGAAAATGGTGAAGAACAGCAGCGCGAACCAGTCGATTGCGTTGATCACGCCGCGCGCGAGCGTAGGCAGTGCGAACGCGCCGAGCATCGCCATCGGCGGCAGCAGCAGGATGAACTGCGCATCACTGGCATTGGTCTGCAGGAACAGCAGCACCAGTGTCGGCAGCAGCAGCGCCAGCGGCAGCGCGACATGCGGGGCGCGGCGCATGCCGGCCCACGCTACCAAGGCCCAGGCCGCGATTGGCCAGACCGGCCATGCGTACAGGAACAGGTTGCGCATATTGAAGCCGAACGTCTGCATGTTCGGCGCGCCGTAGCTGCGACGGTCATAGCGGGCCCACTCGCGGATGAACGTCACGGCCTCGCTCCGGTCCGGGGTGCCGAAATACGCGGCGGCGAGCCATGCCGCGACAATCAGCAGGGCCAGCGGCACGCCGATAGCCGCCAGACGCCGCCAGGGTAGCGGGGCGCAGACGGCTGCGCAGATCACCGCGGCAACCAGCAAGGCAAGGGGCAGGATCGGCCCGCTCGCCAGGGTCAGCGCGCCCAGGCCGAGCCCGAACACCAGGCTGCCATGTATGGGCTTGTCGAGGCTACGCACCAGTCCGTAAAGGATCATGGCAATCAGCGCGACCTGGCCGACCTGCGCGGTCGTCTCATGGCCGCGGACCGCCAGCCCCACGCAGGCCAGGAACACCAGCAGGGCGCCGTCAGCCAGCGTGCGGCCATAGTCGCGCGCGCTGGGCTGGCCGCCAAAGGCATAGGCGAACGGCTGGACCTCGTCTCGGCGCCCGAGCAGGTAGGTGGTGTACCAGATAAAAGCGCAGGTACCGAAGAAGCACAGCGCCGTAGCCAGGCGCGACGCATCGGGAACGCCAAGCCAATTGCCGAACAGGCGAATCATGGCCGCGCCGATCCAGAAGACCAGCGGACCATCGTCGGTGAACGGGCGCCCGGCGATGTTGGGCATCAGCCAGTCATGCGCGCCGCCCGTCGCCAGTTGCCACATCACGCCGAAACCGGCCGCATCCTCGTTCTTCCAGGGGTCGCGGTGGAACAGGCCGGTCAGCCCGTAGATGATGCAGATCGCCAGCAGCAGGGCGCGCGGCAACGCGCCCGTTGCGGCGGCGGTCAACTGAACGGGAGAAGTCTTGGCTTCACGCATCGGCGGATCGGGTCGGCAGCGCGGGACGGGCCCGGCAGCGGCAAGCGAGTGACGGCGCCAGGGCCGGAACGGTGGGAGGGCGCAAATGCAAAGAGGCAGCCGCTGCTGCCTCTTTGCGGGTCTGCATGGCACCGGAACATCTGTCCGCTGGCGCCACGCAAACGGGTGTTCGCAGGAGCGATTACTTCGCAGCCTTGCCCAGCTTGCTGCCGAACTTCTGGCGGAACTTTTCGACGCGGCCGGCGGTGTCCATGATCTTCTGGGTGCCGGTGTAGAACGGGTGCGATTCCGACGAGACTTCGATCTTGGCCAGCGGGTATTCCTTGCCGTCCTTCACGATCGTGTCCTTGGTCTGGATGGTCGAACGCGTGATGAAGCTGAAGTCGCTCGACATGTCCTGGAACACGACTTCGCGGTAATTCGGGTGGATGCCTTCTTTCATGGTGATTCCTTTCTGGTTGGGTAGCCAGTCCGTTGCGCGCTGCCGGCACACTGCCGAGGCGCGAGACGAACCACTTGCCGATTACGGGCAAACCAGGATTATGGCAGAAAAACAATGGCTTGGGGAAGCGCGGCCGCAATTCGCATCGAACCGGCCAGCGCCGGAATCGGCAGCTTACACCGATGTGCCGGCGGGATCCTGCCGGAAGAACGTGGCCAGGCATTGGTAGATCACGGGCCAGTGACGTTTCAGGCCTGCCGGTTCGACGAAAAATGCTTCGGCCGTCACTGCAAAAAACTCGCTAGGTGCTTCGCAGCCATACGGGTCGATCAGGCGGAGCGCAGGAGGCAGCCGTTCGGGATGCTCCCAGGCTTCAGCAGGGTGCCGATCCCAGGTTTCGGCGAACCGGTCATACTCAGTCAGGAAAGTCTCGGCCCAGGCTTCGGCGTCGACGCCAGGGTGCAATATCCGGGAAAACGGCGGAATGCCGTCGGGCTCGCCGTCGAGCATGTCCAGTTTGTGGGCAAATTCATGGACCACGACGTTGTACGTGTCGGCGGGCACATCGTACCCAGTATCGGCGCCGCCGCCCGGGGTGTCGACATCGGGCCAGGACAAGATGACCGGCCCATGTTCCCAGGCTTCGCCACTGGCTTCCTCGACGATGCCGTGCACCAGCCCGATTTCGTCCTGCACCGTACGCCGGATGATGAATTCGCCAGGGTACAACACGATGCCGTGCCAGCCACGATACCACTCGATGCCCAGACGCAGGATGGGCACGCAAGCCTGTACCGCGACGCTGACCACCATGTCGTCGGTCAGCGGCAGTTCGTGCGCGGTGGAGTATTCCTTCTCTGCGATGAAGAGCGTGGCCAGTTCGCGCAGCGCTCGCAGGTCGTCCTCGGCGTAGCGCTGCACGAACGGCAGTGCCGACACGGTGCGCTCCCACAGCGCATCGGGGATGGCGTAGTGCTCGAGCTTGCGGGCTTTCGAGCGGGTGCGCAGGAATTGGGTCAGTTTGCCAAGCATGGTGCGGTGAGGGCTGGAAGCCGGGGCCGGCCCTGGCAATGCGACAAAAAAAGCGACAAAACAAAAAGGCGTGCCGCGGCACGCCTTTTGTTCGCTGGGCGAAGATGCCGGAGGCTTAGCCGCCTCTGCGCATCATATCGAAAAACTCTGCGTTGTTCTTCGTTGCCTTCATCTTGTCCAGGATGAATTCCATGGCCTGGACTTCGTCCATGTCGGAGATGAACTTGCGCAGGATCCAGATCTTCTGGAGGATGTCCGGCTTGATCAGCAGCTCCTCGCGGCGCGTGCTGGACTTGTTCAAGTTGATCGACGGATAGACGCGCTTTTCGGCAAGGCGGCGCTCCAGGTGCACTTCCATATTGCCGGTGCCCTTGAACTCTTCGTAGATCACGTCGTCCATGCGGCTGCCGGTCTCGATCAGCGCGGTGGCGATGATGGTCAGCGAACCGCCTTCTTCCAGGTTGCGCGCGGCGCCGAAGAAGCGCTTCGGGCGCTGCAGCGCGTTGGCGTCGACACCGCCGGTCAGCACCTTGCCCGATGCGGGCACCACGGTGTTGTAGGCACGTGCCAGGCGGGTGATCGAGTCCAGCAGGATGACCACGTCGCGCTTCAGTTCGACCAGGCGCTTGGCCTTTTCGATCACCATTTCGGCGACCTGCACGTGGCGGATGGCGGGTTCGTCGAAGGTCGAGGCCACGACTTCGCCGCGCACCGAGCGCTGCATTTCGGTCACTTCTTCCGGGCGCTCGTCGATCAGCAGCACGAACAGGTCCGCTTCCGGATGATTGTTGGCGATCGCGTGTGCGATGTGCTGCAGCATCACGGTCTTGCCGGACTTGGGCGAGGCCACCAGCAGCGCGCGCTGGCCGCGGCCGATCGGCGCGATCATGTCGATGATGCGGCCGGTGATGTTCTCTTCGGCCCTGATGTCGCGTTCGAGCTGGAGCGGCCGGTTCGGGTGCAGCGGCGTCAGGTTCTCGAACATGATGCGGTTCTTCACCGCTTCGGGCGGCTGCCCGTTGACCTTGTCGACCTTGACCAGTGCAAAGTAACGCTCGCCGTCCTTGGGCGTGCGCACTTCGCCTTCGATCGAATCACCGGTATGCAGGTTGAAGCGGCGGATCTGCGACGGGCTGATGTAGATGTCATCCGTGCTGGCCAGGTACGAGGTTTCCGGCGAGCGCAGGAAACCGAAACCGTCTGGCAGAACTTCCAGCGTGCCGTCTCCGTAGATGGTTTCGCCCATCTTGGCGCGCTTCTTCAGGATCGCAAACATCAGTTCCTGTTTGCGCATCCGCTGTGCGTTGTCGATCTCGAGCGTTGCCGCCATTTCGAGAAGCGCAGACACGTGAAGCGATTTGAGTTCTGTCAGGTGCATAGACAAGGGGTACAGAAGGCCCGGACGGGCGAGACCTAGAGGGAAGGGGGAAAGAAATGAGCGAACGCTCGGGGAAGTTGTTGGTGGCATCTTAGCACAATCCGACCGGGGCGCCAGAGGGTGGCGCACGCACATCGGATCGTGGGAAACCCGGAGCCCATGCCAGGGCTCCGGCAGGCAAGCGCTTACAGGTTGCCGTCGAGGAACGCCGTGAGCTGCGACTTGGACAGTGCGCCGACCTTCTGGGCCGCGACTGCACCATTCTTGAACAGGATCAGTGTCGGGATGCCGCGGATGCCGAACTTGGCGGGCACTTGCTGGTTCTCATCGACGTTGATCTTGGCGATCTGCAGCTTGTCGCCGTAATCCTTGGCCACTTCGTCCAGGATCGGGGCGATCATCTTGCAGGGGCCGCACCATTCCGCCCAGAAGTCGAGCAGGACCGGCTTGTCGGACTGGAGGACGTCGGCGTCGAACGAGGCGTCGCTCACATACTTGATTTGTTCACTCATGGCGGAAAACCTCTGGTTTCGCTCAGTTTATGTCAATGGCTGGGAATGGCCGAACTGCTACCTTACATGAGAATCTCCGGATTCGCCTGACGGCGCCTGGCGGAGATTCGCCGCGGCGGCCGCTGTCGCGCCCCGGTTTGGTCGATATGTTACCAGTTTGCGGATTTTCAAGACGGCTCCCAAAAGGCCCCGTTAGCGGCCCGGATAATCTCCGGCGGTGCTTATATTCTGCCTTGGATTTCCGGTTCGCATGAATGGTTGTTTCAATGGGGCCAAGAGATTCCGGCAATCGATCATGTGGGACAAGCGGCACTTTCGAGTGCGCTGGCGCTCTGCCCGGATTTGACCGACGTGTGCCTGATGCGCCCGCCGGACGCGTAGAATAGAAGGGCAGCAATTCCTGCGCGCCATGCGCCATTGACAAGGCCATCGACATGACTCCCGATTCCCGCAAGCCCACGCAGCCCGACGCCGAGCCGGCGTCTCCGGATGTGGAACACCTGAGCGACGCGCTGGATCACATCAGCAGCGCGGTCGAGACGGACAGCATCGCCAGCGGCGCGGCCAAGGGGCTGGTGTACAGCATCATCGAGACACTGGGCACGCTGGTCGGCGACCCGGACCTGCCTGAACACGCGCGCTCGGGCTACGAAGGCCTGCTCGAAACCGCGCGCGAGATCCGGGCGCGGCTGGAGCGTCGTTCGGACTGATCCGGCGCGGGGCCACCCGCTCGGACTTCAAATCGCGCCCCGAACCGTGCGTTGTGCGGGAAGCGGGGCTTCGTTGTTTTCGCCATTGCCGTTGCTTGCGTCCCTTGTTTCCACCCGTTCCCTTCTGCAGTCCGCTTAAGCCGCGGCGCCTGCGCCCATGACGCCGCTGCGCTTTCGTCCCGGCCCGGACTTCCTTGACCAGGCCGCTGCGGCCGCCTGGCATTTCCTGGACCACTGCGGCGTGCCGCAAGCCGCCGCACATGTCGTCGTTCCGACCGCGGCGCAGATTCCCGGCGTGCGCATGGCACTCGATGCCGTGGCGCGCGCGGCCGGGCGGCCGCGGCTGCTGCCCCGCGTCCTGACGCTCGGCCACTGGCTGCTCGACCTGCCGCCCGATGGCACGCCGGTGCGAAGCCATCCCGCGCGCCTGCTGGCCGTGCAGCAGGCGGTGCGCGCGCAGGACTGGCTGAGGCGATCGTTCGGCGCGCAAACGGAATCCGCGGCGTGGGGCCTGGCGCAGACCCTGCTGTCGATCTGCGACGAGCTCAATACGCGCTGGCTCGAGGACGCCGCCGTGAGCGACGGCGAAGCCTTGGACGGCATGGACCGGGCGTCGCTGCTGCAGGGCGCGCTGGAACGCACCTATGCGCACCTGTCCGAGCGGCTGCTCGGCGAAGAGGCGCGCATCGTGCTGGCGTTCTGGCAGGCGCTGTCAGGTCCGGACGATCCCCTGCCTTCGCGCCGGCGCGCATTGCGCCAACTCGCGCAGCAACTCTCGGGGCCGGTGGTCTGGGTCGGTCCGACACCGCCCACGCAGATCGAGACTGCCTTTTTGCGCGATGCCGCCGAGCTCGTGCCCGTGCTGGAGATCGGCTACGACTGGTCGGGTGACGGCGACGCCGAATCTGCCGGCTGGTATGACACGCTGGTCGCCCTGTGGCCCGAAGCGCGTATCGCGCATGACGATGATGCGCCGCCATTCGCGCAGGCCCTGCCAGGGCTGCCGCAAGCGCGGCCATCGATCCGCGTCATCGGCGCCGCCCGTTTCGAGGATGAAGCGGCCGCCGCGGCCGATCAGCTTGTGCAATGGCTCAACGCGGGGCGCCGCAATATTGCACTGGTCGCGCACGATCGCGTCGTGGCAAGGCGAGTGCGGGCGCTGCTCGCCCGTGCCGGCGCGCCGGTGCGCGATGAGACCGGCTGGAAGCTGTCCACCACGCGCGCGGCCGCCGCGCTGATGCGCTGGTTCGACTTGCTGGTGCGCGATGGCGACACCGCTGCGCTGCTCGACTTGCTGAAGAGCCCGTTCTGCCTGCCCGAATTCCCGGACCGCGGCGTCGCCATCGCACTGATCGAGCGCCGCGTCCGCCGCGACAATATCAGCGGCGGATGGGACCGGCTACGCCACCTGTCCGGTGCACTGCCTGCGGCGCCGGCAGAAGCTGAAGACGCGGAAATCGAGCGCGCGGAAGCGGTGCGCCGCAGCGCGGGTCAACTACTTGTCATGCTCGCCGATGAGGCCCGCCTCTGGCCGCGCGGCGTTGTGCAGCACCCGTTGTCGGTCTGGCTGGGCTGCCTGGACGGTACCCTCGACGCGCTTGGCATGCGCGCCGCGCTCGCCGCGGATGAGGCCGGCCGTCAGTTGCTTGACGCGCTGGCGCGGCTGCAGGACCTGCCATCGGACGAGACCAGTTCGCACGCCACGCTGTCGCAAGCGGAATTCCGCTCGATGCTGTCCGCGTTGCTGGAGTCGGTGGCGTACAAGGAGCCTTCGGCCAGCAGCGCGGCCCGGATCACCATCCTGCCGCTGAACGGTGCTCGCATGCGTCGGTTCGACGGCGTCGTGGTGGTGGGATGCGACGACGCGCAACTGCCGTCAAGCGCTGCGGAGCTGATGTTCTTCTCCAACCAGATGCGCCGCGAACTGGAACTGGAAGACCGCGAAGCACGCTTTGCGCAGCAGGCCCGCGACCTGGCGGAAGTGCTGCTCAACAACGACGAGGTGGTGCTGACCTGGCAGCGCCTGGGCGGACGCGGCGAGCCCAGGCATGTGTCCGGCTGGATCGAGCGCCTGTCCGCGTGCTGCGCGCGCGCCGGTGTGACGCTTGAAGCGAGCATGGCGCCGCTCGTCCACCAGACGTTCGCCGACACGCGCGGCATGCCGGCGCCGTCGGCGCCGGAGCTGGTGCCGGCCCGTTGGAGCGCGCAGGCCTACAACATGCTGCGACGCTGTCCCTACCAGTTCTTTGCCGGCCGCATGCTGGGGCTGGCGGGGCTCGATACCGTGAGCGAAGACCTGGAGAAGCGCGACATCGGCGAGTTGCTGCACCGCGTGCTGTTGCGCTACCACCGCGAAGTGCAGGCGCGGCGCGAGCGCGGCGACGTGGTGCCGGAGGCGGCGCGGCTCGACCGGCTGCGCGAAATCTCGGACGACGTCTTTGGCGCGCTGATGGCCGAGGACGGCAACGCGATCGGCTACTACCGGCGCTGGTGCGAAGTGCTGCCGACCTATGTGTCGTGGCAGATCGGGCGCGAAGCGCAAGGATGGTTCTGGCGCGGCGGCGAGATCGACGCCGGCGTGGACTTGCCCATGCCCGATGGCAAGCCGATCCGGCTGAACGGCCGCATCGACCGGCTCGACCAGGGACCGGATGGCGCGCATGCCGTGCTCGACTACAAGACGCAGAGTGCGACGCGCCTCAAGCGCAAGACCAGCGAGGTCGAGGAGGATTGCCAACTGCCGTTCTACGGCCTGCTGCGTGCCGATGCGGTCGGCGGAAGCTGGGTGGCGCTGGAGGGCGCGCGCGAAGGCGCTGCGGCGCCGCAGCGCGAAGTCGACCTGCCGGACTTCGACGCCGCCGTGGCCTGGCTGGAGCGGCAGATGCGCGACGACGTCATGCGCCTGCGCCAGGGTGCGCGGCTGCCGGCGTTCGGCGACGCCTCGGCCTGTACGTATTGCAGTGCCCGCGGCCTGTGCCGCAAGGGTTTCTGGGAATCCACTGCCGTGCCGGTGCTGACATCATGACAGTTCACGCCTACCTGCGCGACGGCCAGCCCGTGAGCGAGGCCGATTTCACGCGCGCCGCGTGCGATCCCGCCAGTTCGGTGGTGGTCGAAGCCTGTGCCGGCAGCGGCAAGACCTGGCTGCTGGTGGCGCGGCTGGTGCGCCTGCTGCTGGCTGGCGCCGCCCCGCACGAGATCCTGGCCATCACCTTCACGCGCAAGGCCGCCGAGGAAATGCGCGAGCGCCTGCTGGAAGTGCTCGCGCAGATGGCGCGCGACAGCGATGACGCGGTGGTCGAGGCGCTGGTCATGCGCGGCATGACGCCGCAGGCTGCGCGCGACGCGCTGCCGCGCGCTCGTCGCCTGCACGCGCAGGTGCTGGCCGCACCCGGACGCATGGCCATCGACACGTTCCACGGCTGGTTCGGCACGCTGCTGCGCGGCGCACCGCTCGCGTCCGGGGTCGTGCCGGGCGCGTCCTTGCGCGAGGACGCGCTGCGCATGAAGCGCGAAGCGTGGGCGCCGGTCTGGCGCTCGCTGGCGGCGCCGCGATATGCCGAGTTGCGGCAGGCGTACGAAACGCTCGTCGATGCGGTCGGCGAGTTCCAGGCGCGTGGCCTGCTCGACGCCATGTTCCATGCGCGCAGCGAGTGGTGGGCCATGCGCGAAGGCGGCGACCCGGCCCAGGCGCTGGCCGATTGCCTTGGCGAAGATGCGCAGGGCGACGTGCTGGTGCCGGTGCTGAGCGACGAAGCATGGCTCGAAATGTGCCAGTCGCTGGCGTCGCGGCTCGGTGGCGGCGGCAAGACCGAACAGGCGCATGCGGGCCGCATCCAGGACGCGCTCATTGCCATCGGCGCGTGGCGCGAAGCCGGGGCGGCGCCGGGCCAGCCGGCCGAGCAAGCGTTCGCGCTGCTGCGCACGGCATTCTTCACCGCGGCGGGCAGCCCGCGCTCGCTGCGCCGGACCAGCGCGCTGGTCAAGTCGGCTGGGGGGGAATCGCAGGCCGATGCGCTGGTGGCGCAGCACGGCGAACTGTGCGCGATGCTCGACGAGATCAGTGCGCGCCGCTGCGAGGCCGCGGTGCTCGCGGTCAACCTTGCGCTGTACCGCCTCGGCGATGCGCTGCTGGAACGCTACCAGAAATACAAGAGCGAGCAGCGCGCGATGGACTTCGCCGACCTGGAGTGGCAGGCCGCCTGCCTGATGGCCGAGGAGGAAACCGCCACTTATCTACAGGTGCGCCTTGACGCGCGCTACCGCCACCTGCTGCTGGACGAATTCCAGGACACCAACCCGCTGCAGTGGCGCATCCTGCAAGGCTGGCTGGCCGGCTATGCGGGCTTTGGCGAACGTCCGACGGTGTTCCTGGTCGGCGATCCCAAGCAGTCGATCTACCGGTTCCGCCGCGCCGACGCGCGCCTGTTCGGCGCCGCGAGCGCCATGCTGCAGGCGGAGTTCGGTGCCACGGTGCTGCGCACCAACCGCACTCGCCGCAACCGCACGGAAGTGCTGGCATGGGTCAACGCGGTGTTCGATGCCGCGCGAGGCGAAGGCCGATATCCGCTCTACGAAACACAGACCACCGCGCTGCCGGAAGGCGGCGGGCCGGTCTGGCTGCTGCCGCTGGTGGAGCCGGGGGACAGCGGATCGGCCGAAGCGCCGGCCGAAGAGGCGGACACGCCCGCGGACGCGGCAACGGAAACTGGCCATCGCGACACGCTGTTGCAGCCGCGGCGTCAGGAGGGCGACTCGCTGCGCCTGGAAGAGGGGCGGCGCGTCGCGGCATGGCTGCGCCATATCCACGACACTGTCCCGGTTCATGAGGGCGGCGAACAACGGCCAGCGCGCTGGAGCGACATGCACCTGCTGGTGCGGCGCAAGACCCATCTGGCCGACTACGAGCGCGCCTTGCGCGAGGCCGGCATCCCGTGCCTGAGCCCGCGCCGTGGCGGCCTGCTGGCCACGCTCGAGGCGCTGGACCTGTCGGCCCTGCTGGCGTTCCTGATGACGCCGGAATCCGACCTGGAACTGGCCCACGTGCTCAAGAGCCCGCTGGTGGGGGCCACGGATGACGACCTCATGGCGCTGTCGCAACTGGAGGGCGAGGGCGGCTGGTGGGCGCGCATCGAGGCAGGCGGCGTGCCGCAAGTCTGTTCCGATGCCGTCCGCGATGGCGTGGCGCGGCTGCGGCACTGGCTGCGGCTGGCACCGCACCAGCCCGTGCATGACCTGATCGACCAGATCTTCCACGGCGGCGAAGTGCGGCGGCGCTATGCCGAGGCCGCACCGCCGGATATCCGCGAACAGGTGCTGGCCAATCTCGACGCGTTCCTGAAGCTGTCGCTGGACCTCGACGGCGGCCGCTATCCCAGCCTGCCGAAGTTCATCGACGAGCTGCAGGAAATCCGGCGTGGCGACGAACAGGAAAGCCCTGACGAGGGCGGCATGGCGGAGGACACCGAACCCGCTGACGAGGACCCCGCGCAGGCCGGGCTGGACGCCGTGCATATCCTGACCGTCCACGCGGCCAAGGGGCTGGAGGCGCCGTTCGTCGTGCTGCTGGATGCGAACCACAGCGACCCGGCGCCGGACCGTGGCGGGATCCTGATCGACTGGTCGCCGGAGTCGCGCGTGCCGCGGCATTTTTCCGCGTACGGCAAGCGCAGCGAACGCGGGCTGGCCCGCGCGCCGCTGTTCGACGCTGAGGCAGCGCTGGGCGAGCGCGAGAACTGGAATCTGCTGTACGTGGCGATGACGCGAGCGCAACAGGGCTTGCTGGTCAGCGGCGTCAGGGGCCGCGCGAGCCGCAACGCCGATGCCGAAGCGGGCAGCGAAATCGCGGGTAGCTGGTATGTGCGCCTGCAGGCGGCCGGCGTGGGCGAGGCCGTGGCCGAGCGTCCGCCCACGCTGGCAGACCACCTGCCCGCGGCATCGCGCCTGAGCGAGCCTGTGCGCTTCACGGATTTCCGGCTGCGCTTTCGCGGCGCGGCGGAGGTGGTGGCGTTTGCCGACGATCCCGACGACGTCGGCGAGCCGCTGCTTGAGGCGTCGGGCGATGAATCCGAAGGCATCGTCTTCAATGCCGCCGCGGCGCGCCACGGCGAGCTGATCCATGCGTTGCTGGAGCGCATCACGCGCTATCCCGATGCATTCGATTCCGTGCCGGACGTGCCGACCGTGCTGCGTTGGTTTCCGCTGGCCGGGGCCGGCTCGCCAGGCGCGCGGCAGGCCTGGCAGGCCCAGGTGGACGAGGCCGTCGGCGCAGTGCAGACGATGCTTTCGGCGCCGGCGCTGTCGCCGCTCCTGCAGGCTTTTGACGCGGCGTCCGCGCGCAATGAGGTCGAACTCTACGATGCGCGCGGCAGACTGCTGCGCATCGACCGGCTGGTCGAATTCGACGACAGGGTGGTCATCATCGACTACAAGCTGCGTTTGCTTCCCCAGGAACATGCTGGCTATCGTGCCCAGCTCATGCGCTATGTGGCTGCCGTGGCGCCGATGTTCCCCGGCAAGCGAGTGGAGGCCGGCGTGGCTACGTCGGACGGCAAGTGGATTCCGGTCGAGGCGCTGTCCGCGCCGGCCGTGGAGCCGGTGCAGGGCTCATTGTTCTGAAACCTGAGCGGCCGCGTCCTGCTGTCTCGCCCGAATCGGCGCAGAATGCAGGAGGCGGCATCCGGAGTCTTGCTGTACTAAAGTGACGGAATGCGCGGCGTGGCCCGGCGCAACGAGGTGCCGGAAAAGCCTGGGGATGCGTAGGGGATTTCTGCAGGACAGCCCGTAAGTTCCAAACGGATAGCGGAACGGATAACGGAAGACGGGCGCAAGACGTGCGGAATAGTGGGAGGGAATGAGGTGGACGAGCCTGGCCATTGGCCGTCACTCGGCACTTTTCCTTTAAAATCAATCACATAAGTGATGAGCCTCGCAGCGGCGTGACGCACTCAGGTGACACACCTGTGGGCAGTGTAGCAGACGACAAAACGAGGTAACCTAAAACCTCTTCCTCTATGGGCCAAATCGAATTTTCTGCGACCGGCCCTCGCCACCTGTCTTAGAAGTACTTAGCGACAGGTTGGTGCAAACACAAACACTCCTCCCCGGATTGCGCACTTCTATGCGCGTGCTAGAGTGTCCCCGTCCATTTATGACGGGAAGCCAACATGGCGGATGAGGCGAAAGAAGACAGCGTTGCGACATCTGCACCAAAATCTCAGTGGGAATTGATCCGCTCGATAGTGGTTCAATACGATAAACAGGTCTATGGGTTCTTGCTTGGCGCTGCTTATGTTGTTGGTTTTATTACACTGAATACGCACCTCGGGAAAATCGGAATCTATGATTTCGAGTTTGCGTCGACCCGTATAGTGCTTGCATTTGCCACCTGCCTTTTCTATCTGATTTGTTTTTATTTGTTTGCCGGCAGGGCGGCTTTGTTTGGGAAAAAGTGGATGGCGGTGCAGATAGAGCGGTTGATGTCTGTTAGGGCCAATCCGAAATGGGCTCTCCTTCCATTTTTTGGCTCTTACGTAAAGTCGCTATTCTTTTGCTGCTTTTCGGCTGCCATTTTTTCTAGTCTTGTAATTGATAATGCAAGTGCGCTGCTTTTTTATGGCGCCGCTTCCCTCGCGTTCCTCATTTTTTATCCGTTGGATGTTTTGAATTGGGATTTGCGCTACCCGAGAATATTAATTTCGGCTGAAGTGGTTTTTGATGTTGTTGCGATTCTCGCATTCTTTGTGCAGCCCGATAATGAAATCGCGCTTCGAGTATTTTGGGTGTATCTGGCGATTTTTTGTTTCGTGAATATGGTTTTGGACCAATTTGAGCGGCGCGTAAAGACCCGAGACATGATCTCTTTCGTTATGTTGTATGGTTCTATTTTTTGCATAACAATCGCGGCTGGGTTTGGGTCGATGTTCTATGGATTGATTCCATCTCGATACGGCGGTGGTAAAGCAACGCCCGTCGAGCTTGTATTGTCCGATAGCTTCTTGAAATCACTTCCGGCAGACCAAGCGGCACAGTTGAAGCCTCCTATAAAGGCGAGCTTGGTGTTTCAAGCAAGTGACTCCTATTACGTGGAGGCTAACAAGAAGATATTTAAAGTGCGTGCATCAGATGTGCCAGTCATTTACTTCTTGCCATCGTCTGAGTCGAATTTTTTCGAGCGAATGGTTAAACAGTTTCGGGGAGATCCGAAGACGCCATAAATGAAGAATCGCTTTGGGGGTAAAGTCAAGAGCGATTCGCGTCAAGTGCGTGGCTAATGAATGACTAGAAGGCGGCGGTGCTGGTGTGCTATTTATATAGGGGTCTGTCCTGGCATGAAATACAAGAACGAACAAGTCGAAAAGTTTTTGCGCTACTACTGCTCACTTACAATTGCACCGGAGTATGCCGTACTCCTGCGGGGGAGGTGGGGTGCAGGAAAAACATGGTTTGTTAAGCGATTCATAAAGTCATTGGGCGACGCCGGGGGTAAATCTCTATATATTAGCCTATATGGCATTACCTCCTTTGAAGGGATTGAGAGTGAGTTCTTCCGTCAGTTGCATCCAGTTTTGTCGTCGAAAAAGATGGCTCTGGCCGGAAAGTTTGCTAAGGGGTTACTGAAGGCAACCATCAAAGTTGACCTTGATGGCGATGGGCATGATGATGGGAGTGTCGCGCCCAGCGTTCCTGAGGTGAAATTGCCCGACTACTTAACGAACACGGAGAACTTTGTGCTCGTTTTTGACGATTTGGAGCGGTGCGCGATACCGATTTGCGATTTACTTGGGTATATAAATCACTTTGTCGAGCAAAGTGGATATAAGGTAATACTCGTTGCAAACGAAGAAGAGATTCTTTCTCGTGAAAGAGATCTTGAGGATCATGGCCCGGCATATCGTCGCATCAAAGAAAAGCTGATTGGCAAGACATTTGAAATTGAATCAGACCTGTCGGGGGCAATGAAGACCTTCCTGGGGCTGATAGGCTCAGATTCGATTCGAAAAGTGTTTGAGGATAATTCCCGGCTAATTGAAGAGCTTTACGTTGCTTCTAGGTACAACAATCTTCGACACCTGCGGCAGGCGCTGCTTGAGTTGGAGCGGTTCTTCGTTTTGTTGCCTGAAAAGGCACTTCAGAGAGTTGAGGTGCTGACGAGGCTAATGCAGATTTATCTTGTCTACTCATTTGAACTAAAGAGTGGGGCAATATCTGCAGATAAAATCGCGCTTGAGAATGACTTCTATGCTATGTTCCGCGCTGCAGAAGGAGATGACTCTGACAATATTCATGTCAAATTGGCTAAGAAATACGGAATCCCTGACATTCATGACGCGCTTCTGCCGACCTCTCTGTGGCGGGAAATTTTGGAAAGTGGCTTGATTGATGAGGAGGCGATTTCGGAGGCGATATTAAATAGTCGCCATTTTATTTGTGAGAGTCGACCTGACTGGGTTGATCTCTGGCATTCGTTGAGTCTTACGGACGAGGAGGCAGAGAAGGCTTTGTCGAGTGTTTTGGCCCGATTTGAAGCGCGCGAATATGAGAGTGTGGGTGTCGTGCGTCATGTGGCTGGAATACTTCTTTGGTTGTCGGAAATAGGCGTATATCCTAAGTCCAAGCTGGATATTGTGGCGCAGACAAAAGAATACGTAGATTACCTCAGGACTAACAAGAAGTTGCCTATTGGGCGGGATGCTCTATATCGTCTTTCTGATGAGACGGGCTGGAGTGGTTTGGGTTATCACTCCGTTGAGTCGCGCGAATTTAAAGAGATCAGCACATATTTCTATGAGCAGGCGGAAGGGGCGCTGAGCGACAGTTATCCCGGTGAGGCGGAAAGGCTTTTGGATGCCATGCGGAATGATACCGACAAATTTTACCGCTCGCTCGTATTGTGTAATCACGAGGATAGCCGATTCTACAAAACGGCGCTCCTTCCCTATATAGAGCCTTCCGTATTCTTAGACATTTTCTTGGAACTCACACAAAGCCAGCGGCGCACCGTAGCCTCGACGATTGAGGAGCGGTACAAGAACAATGCTGTAGATTTGGTGAGCGAGGTAGGCTGGCTCAGTGATTTAGCAGAGCTTCTCGACAAGGAAGAAATTAAACGGCCTTCAACGATTAGTGGGCACTATATCGGGATAGTTGCGAAAACATTTAAGGATGCCGTAACTAGAATTCAGGGGATATCAGAAGTAAGCCCATAATGGCATGCGAAGTGTGAGAGCGGGCAGGTGCCGGGTTAGCATGGATGCCGGTGCCGGGTGGATAGGCTGGCGGGAAGGAATGACAGAATACGCCGCAGCCAAAATGCTGTGCAATGGGTAGGGTCACAAGATACGGGTGGGTTCTGAGAAAATGGACGAAAAGGTAATTCAGGCTTTCATTTCTCAAGCGATAAGCGAGAAGATAATTGAAAATTGGCTGTATTGGTTCCTCGTATTCGCCTTGGCCTTCTTGGGGGCGGTGCTCGGCCCTTATTTTAAGAAGCGGGGCGAGAATTTGGCGACAAAGGCGGATTTCGATGAGATCAAGCGTCAACTTAATGAAACTACGAAGCTTACAGAGCAGATTAAGGCCGAAGTGGGGCATTTTGAATGGCGAAGCCGCGAACGGATCTCGATCACTCGGCAGAAGATTGAAGACATTATGGTGGAAATCAATCGGATAAAGACGGATGTGGATCGGGATGTAACACGCGTGGCCTACGGGGAGACAAACACGGTAGACTCACTGCCCATTATGAGGCTGGATACTTTGGTTCTCCTCTATGTGCCCGAAGCCAGAAAAGAGGTGGTTGATTTCACTACCGCGTGGCGCAGTTCCATTGCATGGGCTCTTGATGTGAATGTCGAGTTAAAAAAGTCCGGTAAACGATTTGGCGAGGATAAGGATCTTACGGCGAAAATTCAGCGCGAAATAATGGAGAATTATCATAGGGCGGGAAATTTCGAAATTGCTCTTGCAAGGAAATTGATTGGTAAAATGCAAGAGCTTTTAAACGCGCAAGCGCAGAAGGGATAATGATGATATCCGCCCTCTGGTGGGAGGTCGGCTCCAACATGCTTAATATGCAAGCATGGTTCCATAGCACCACTTAACGAGGGGCGGGCACGGGCTGAATTTTCGAAAACCGTACAATTTTTGACTAGGTGGCAATTCTCAGAAATGAGAATTTGTCAGCACAAAGTATCTGCGCGGCAAAAAGAACCCGCCAAAGTAACGGGGGCACTAGGGCGGGCCGGGAAACGAGGATATGTCGAGTGTTTCATATCTTTTAAGTCTGATATAAACCTCATTGTTCGTGGGCGCACAGAGCACTTTTGTGAGGCTGAATTTTCCAAAATAATTTTTTGCGCACCCTACCGACCTTTGCCGAAAGTGGTAGCGCTGGCAGCCAACATATCTGTGCTGGCGCGAGGGCATTGCTCAATGGCCTTGGGCACCGGGTCAACTCCTCAGCCAGTTGAGCCAAATATTGCCTAGGCGTCGCCAGTCGTCCGGGTGTGGGGGCCCTATGTCGATGCACGAAAGAGGCTCACAAGCCCGCTAGACGCGTCAGGGTGCGTTGCAACTGGTTGAGGTGCCATGTCCCGCCAGTGCTGGTCTTGATGCCAAGTGCATTCAACTCTTCGACCATCCCACGTCGCGACATACCGCGCGATACCATCCCATCCAACACGCCACGGAGTTTGATGGCATAGGCGTCTGCCTGCTGCTGGCGTTCTTCCGTCTTCGGCTTTAGGTTGGCTGCACCTGCTGCACCCAGCACTACGCCGCGCGCCTTTGCTGCTGCCAGAGCGGCCTTGGTGCGAGCACTGATCTGATCCCGCTCCCACTCAGCCATGACAGCATGCATCTGGATCATCGTCTTGTTTGCATGAGGCATGTCAGCCGCAACGAAGTCCACACCAGTCTCCAACAAGCCAGAGACGAAGTGCACGTTACGAGCTAGACGGTCGAGCTTGGCAATGCAGAGCGTGGCGTTGTGCTTCTTGCATAGGGCCAGTGCTTCCGCCAGCTTGGGACGCTTCTTGAGAGCGTTGGCACCCTTGCCGGATTCAACCTCAGTGAACTCGGCCAGCACCTGCCAATCGCCACCGTTCAAATAGGTCTGCACCAGATGCTGCTGGGCTTCGATACCAAGGCCGGATTGGCCCTGCTTTTGCGTGGAGGCTCTGTAGTACGTGACGAACTTTCCGTTTGCCATGGTCTGTACACCTCTCTAATCGTTCGTTTAGTGTGTGTACAGTTTGGCAGGATGGGGCGCGTGTGTCAACCTGAGCACATAGGCCATTTGGCAGGTGTTTCTGGTACCGGGAAGCCTTGGCGGACAAGGGATGGCGCGGAATGGTAGGCTTGCAAAACAGGCCGTTTCCGGGGGAAAAAGCCTTTGAATTCAGGTGTTTGCGACCTATTTTTCACATCATGAAATGCACTTTAGCGTCGGAATCTTGCGTGTAAGTGGCAGTTTTGACGTGTTTTCGACGCAAAATGCGTGTTTGGCGCAATGAAATTAAATTTTAAGAATCAAGCGCGCAAGTTTTCTTAACCAATCGGGCCGATGTCACACGATTGTCCAGGATGACTTCACACCGTCAACAGCATTTCCTCAGTCTCACCGTTGTCGTGCGTCACTGTGTAGCTGAGGCTGAAGCCGAAGAATCCATAACCGCGCTTCCGCAGATCAACGAAGCGAAGGTAGTTGCTGAGGTCTGAGAGGGGTACGAAAACAAGACCAGCATTCATGTAGTCCACAGCTTCGGCCCATGTTGGCGGCGTCTTCGTTACAACTACGAAGTTCTGCGGCGTCAGAGCACGTTGGACGATGGCTTGCTTGTAACGGCTGTGGCTGAACTGAGTTGCGTACATGTCGCCTACGTTGAATGGCCTACGTTGTATCCGGCAGTGTTCGTGCCGATGGGCTTCTGCGCTGGCCGCTGTCCTCACAGTGGTCTTGCTGTTCAGCGTTCCCGCCTTGGTTTCGACATACAGGTCTAGTGCCGGGTTATACCAATCTGGCTTGGCGCTGAATCTGGCGCCTTCCTTGTCGTAGAAGGCTTGGACGTTGCCATCCTGCCGGAAGTAATCGTCGCAGCGGACGAAGCCCAAGGATTGCATCTGCGGGGCGATGCTGCGTTCAAAGTTTGAGTCGTATGTGTCGTATGTCATGAAGTCTCCAATGTTGCTGATGCTGGCTAACGCCTCTGTCGGCACTTTGTGCCTTCATAGGAAAGGGAATTAGCCGGAGGGCGAGTCGGGTGAGTCAAAACCCGTAAACCGTTGCTGCACAACGGATAGCGGGAAATCGGCAGGGCGAGTCAAGGCCGAGTCACGGGTGAGTCAAGGGTGAGTCAGAATGGCGGTGCGTCAGGGTCGGGCGGGCTGTCGTCACCATAGGCCGCACGAATGTCTTGCAATGACATTCCTGTCGGATGGCACAGACGAAGCCGATTACCGTCTATCCGGCGCTGTGTCGCCTCATAACCCACTTCCCGCAACAGGTGCCCTAATTCACGGTCGCCGGGTGGCGTAAATCCTTCAGCCTTGAACGAATCTTTCAAGTTGGCGTAGGTGAATACCGTGTTGTCGGTTACGTAGGCTGCAAGGAAATCCGTATATGGGTTCCGGCTCATGGCAACGATGGCGGCTAATCCTTCGCTGTCTGGTACGTCCTTGTGATTGAACCCGTCCAGCGGGTAGGACATAAACCAGTTGAAGACCTTGCACAGTGAACCCGGCTGCTTGAGCCAGTCCGCTAACTGTTGGATGTGTGCTTGGGTTTCGTGCCTGTCCACACGATGCACCAAACGGGCAGGAATAAACCATCGGCGTTCAGTCGGGTCAAGATGCAGCGGCTTTTCTTCGTTGCTGGCGAGAATGAAACGCGCGAAGGTATCTTCCATACTGCCCTGCGCATGTTTGCGTTCTACGTAGGCGCGTTCTTCTGATAGGAAGCTCTTTAGCTTGGTCTGTGTGGTGTCGCTCTTGGCCTTGCAGTCGTCCAGCAGAATCAGAATGTTCTCACTCATGACGGAACTAAACTGACCCATAACCCGGCTGTAGTCTGCTACCACGCTGGTATGGAGCAATAGAGGCCGCAGAATCTCTTGCACGAGAAAACCCTTTCCGGTGCCGGGTTCGCTGAGTAGCATCAGGTGCCAGCTTGGCCTTTCGTCGGGCCGCTTGAACATGTGTGCGATGTATTGCAGAAAGGTATGCCGTTCGTGTTGCACTGGTAATTGCCGCTCAAAGAATTCATGGAGCAGCGGTGACACGTCTGTGCTTTCCGTTGTCGGTTCATAACGCCGGTATGTGTTGGCGTATCTGTAGCCGGTGTTATGGTCTACTGCAAATTCCTTGGCATTCGGCTTGAATGTCTGCCCGACAATATGAGTCAGGCCGCTAATGAAGTAGCGTTCGTTATAGAATTCACATTCGTTGCCAGTGCGGTCTAGCCATTCATCGAAGTTGTTGCGCAGATAGGAGAGGGATTGGACTTGCCCGGTGAATCGGTTGAATAGCCGGGTATCCTTGGAGGCAGCGTTATCAATCTTGCAGAAACCGCGCCGCTTCAAATCTTGCACGTAGGCTGCAATGACTGTCTTTTCGTCTTTGGTCGGTGATGTTGGAGATTGTGCGACGGGTGCCGCTGATGCTTCAGAGTGAAGCTGATGAATTTGCGCTGTCATTATTCAGTCCTTGTGGGGCTTTGCCGTGATCGGCTGTAGAGATGAGGTATGCGATGTATTGCGATGATGAGACGCCAGAGGCTTTAGAAAGCTCGTACAGGCGTTCCCACATGTCGGGGGTGAGGTAGCAGTAGGCGCGTTCAACATAGACGCCTTGAGGCGTTCTATGGCCTTGGCGGGCAGTGCCGCGCACAGTGTTGTTATGGCTCATGTTTATGTGTCCTTGAATGGCGAAAAAAGAGAGCGGCACTAAGGCCGCTCTAAAAGGAATCGCTGTCTGTTTGCGATTATTTTGTCTTGCGGGTTTTAGCCGATTTTTCCATCTTGCAGATATAGCAGCCCGGAACGAAATGGCCCATACCATCTTCGGGCAATGAATAGCCTTGCTCAACGCGGCGTTGGAATGCGAGAAGGAAAGCATAAGGGGAGTGTTCCAGGATTTGCACAGTATTCGGCTGAGTCTCTAGGTAGGCTTGTTTCTCAGCTTCCCTAGCCTGATGCTCCGCCTCACGCTCTGCCTGACGCGCCGTAACTTCCGCCTCACGCTTTACGGCTAGTTCGTAATACTCTTGTTTGGTGAGAATCCGGTTAGCGTGTGCGTATTCTGCGGCTTCCTTTTGCTGCTTGCGATGTTCCTCAGCTTGAACCGCTTCGCGGTAGTCTGCCCATGCACCATGCCACGCGTCAACTTCTGCGGGTGAATGCAGCACTTTCGGGTCAAGGTCTGCGGGACGTTGGATTTGAGTTTGAGTTGTCATTGTGTATGGATTCCGTTTCGGTAGATAATCTTGGTTAGGGTGATGATGTTTGATGCGACGAGAAAGCCGCTGAGGAAAACAGCGGGGTCAATTGAAGGGGTTGTTGGCATGTTGCTTCACTGGGAGAAAACGGATTGTTGTTCCATGTGGTGCAACGATGAATTGGCATTTGAGCATTGCCAATATCAAAGCGGCAAACGTAACTCGCTTTTTGGTTACACGCTCAAGGTACTTCGTAATTGCGCCAGTGGTGCCGGTGTAATCCAGACTACCCAAATGGGCCTTAATGACATGACTGAGGTCATTTGCTGAGATGGATTCTTGCAAGGTGAAAACTCCTACGTGGTTTTCCAGCGAAGCACAAACGCGCGTAGCCCGGACAGGTGGCGTCAAGGGGACGTAATGCACTGCTGGGGATTTGAGAGGGGGCGGCTGATGCCGCTTGGCGCTAAGGCCGGGTGAAACTGTGACGGCTTAGACCAGAATGTCTTCGTAACCCTTGTGGGTCGTGAGGACTTGGCAATCTTCTTTGGTCAGAAGACCCATGTAATGAAGCCGCATCATTGCTTGGAACAACTTAGACGGGTATTCGTCAGGGAAGCGGCACTTGCACAAGGCAACGCGGACGCTGTTCGTTGTCCAGCTTGCGCCACTGGGTGCCGGGAGGCGGGAATCGTTCAGGAGGCGAGCAATATTGCTGTGCGTGAGTCCTTGGCGAACGCTGTCAATCAGCAGCGTCAGCACGGCTCGGTAAAACGAGATTGGATGTTGGGTTCGTGGATGTGATGTTTGGGTCATAAGTTTCCTGTGAGTTAAGTTTCATGGCGTTGGCTCTTGACGGGGCTAGAGAATTAGGGCAAACTGAGGTTGCAGGGAGATGTGAAATTATTTCCTTCTGCTTAACTTACTAACTATACCACAGATCTCCAATTTTGCAAGTCCCCGCAAGGGCATTGCCGCGCACAAAAAGTAAAATAACAAGAATCTGCGCTTTCTTGGCCTGTTCACCGCATTTCATGCGGCTGAGTTCCTAAATTTCGCAATGAAATGTCTTGACAGACTCGGACTCCGCAGGCACCCTATTTGTATATAAGAAGTTA
Source organism: Cupriavidus sp. 22TCCZM01-5 (assembly GCF_057798915.1). Classification (NCBI taxonomy): domain Bacteria; kingdom Pseudomonadati; phylum Pseudomonadota; class Betaproteobacteria; order Burkholderiales; family Burkholderiaceae; genus Cupriavidus; species Cupriavidus sp. 22TCCZM01-5. The sequence goes on along the minus strand of NZ_JBYOJR010000002.1, from coordinate 286,795 downwards.
GTATGTACTTACTTATATAAATAACCCTTAACAGGGTAGCTATATAACTAAGACATAACTCTTAACAGAGTAGTTATATCTATTAGTTGTATATGGCCCTGTACAGGGCTAGAGCGAAGACTGTCCTACCGGACACACCACACTCCCCCAGCACTACACCGCAAGCGGCAAGCTGACAGGCGCCAGACGGCGCTATGGTTTGGGTTTTCTTGAAGGTGTGTAGGGTTGATGGTTTGGTGCCAAGGGAGGGGCCGCTGACGCGGCTTCCTAGCTGGCCGCTAAGCGGCTTGTACTCTGGTAGCCTGCCATCTATCCTTAAAGGTTCGGCAAGGCTATCCAGAGGCCCTAGGATCGTTTGAATGGGGCTGGGGTAGGCATGGGTAGCCATGCACCTAGAAAATCGCTCTGTGCGCCTCTAGGTGCTTTGGCTGGCTACCGGCGCTTGTAGACCTTCTGTAGCGCCAGTCCCGGATAGCTGATCGACTCCACGGCTTCCTTTAGCTCAGCGTCTGTGACGTGCGTGTACACGGTGACGCCTACACCGCCAGTTGTTTCGTGCCCGGTGATTCTGTCCAGAGTGGAGGCGGGAAACTTCGCGCGAGACATCTTTGAGCGTACCGTGTGTCGGATGCTGTGGAAGTCGGGTATGTCTGCGCAGAATTTCTTGCGGAAGGTGCCGAACCAGTTGGAGAACGCGCGTCCGGGTCTGCCGTCATCCAGCTTCAGGGTAGGCCACAGGCGGTCGTCGCCACGCTTGCGGGCGTCTTGCACGTAGGCAAGGAAGCCAAGGCGTACTAGTTCGCTATGCAAGGGAATGTCACGCACACTGGCTGAAGTCTTGACGGTGGAGCCTTCGCCTTCCTCGTTGATGCTGAGGAACGTTAGGTCATCACGCTCGAACACATCTGATGCGCGAAGCTGTGAAAGCTCTCCGACTCGTGCGCCAGTGTAGAGGCCAAGCAGCGGAATCCAGTAGGCGGCATCCTTACCCGCGCGCTGCTGCGTCGGCAGTTCGTAGCGGGTAAAGAGGGGCAGGGCAAGCAGCGCCTTCACTTGCCCATCTGTCCAAGAATCCCGTCCGTTCGTGGTCTTGTGTTTAACGTCCAGCCCTTCCCACGGATTCTCGCCAATCCATGCAAGGTCACGGCGGGCATAGTTGAGCAGCGACTTTACAGCCGTCATCCTGTCGTGTTGCGTCTTGGATGAAAGGTCTTGCTGTCGCAGCCAAGCACGGAAGCTGTCTCCCATCTCACGGTTGATGCTGCCGAGAATGGGGTTGCCTGACTGCTTTTCGAATGCCTCTAACGCGCGTTCTGTTGCGCGGATGGTGTCGGGCTTACGTTCTGCTGACTCCTTCCAGCGTTCGAACACAGTGCGCAAGCGGTGGGGCTTGGTGAGCGCGATAGCTTCCTTCGTTGGGGCGGGAGGTCGCAATGCAAGCCCAGCGCCCAACGGCTTCGAAAGCTCGTGTAGGTAGTGGTGGAATGCTTCGCCAGCGCCCGCTGTGTCTTCGTTGAAGGCAATGCCTAGATGCTCTCCTGTCAGTTGCATCTGCACCATGCCCAAGCGAGATAGGGTGCGAAACATGCCCCGACGCTGAAGATGGTCTTCACGCACGGAAGAGTCCTCTAGCACGTCATGCAAGACTTGTTGAGCAATCACTTGGCCCATTTCGGGCGTCACGATATCTACCCGCACGGCATCCAAAGCGGCGCGCTGATCCTCAAACTTCTGAAGCCAGTCGGCAAGTAGCTGTGCGGCCTTCAGGTTTGCTTGTCGGAGGTCTACTGTCTTGAGGGAGCAGCGGTGCGCCCACTCGGAGTCGTACAGCTTCCGAAGGTCAACAGGAGCACGGACGCGCCACCACCAGACGTTGCCGCGTTGGAAGACGCCTTTCTCTCTTTTCATCGTCTCAGTTGTCATTGGAAGTTAGCTCAAGTGACACACTGAGAGGACGCGCTAGGCCGCTGGAACCCTTGATCTGTCGTAAGATGTAGACGACACAAGGGTTAAAGGGAATAAGGTGGACGAGCCTGGCCCTCGGCACTGGTGGAAAACGGCTATGGCTGCTTCGTTCCCGACCTGACCAGGTTGACCGCGCCACCATGCGAGGAGGCCCGTCCGATCGACATTGTAACCCAGAGTGGGCGCACTGCGTCGAAATTGCATCGGATTGATCTTGCGCAGGCGATCTTGCCTGCCATGGCCGGAGCATACCGGCTGCCCAATCCGGACATGAATGGTGAGCCAAGACATGAACGCAAACGACCAGATCCTCCGCGGCGCGCTGGCGCCGCAGGAAATCTCGACCGAAGTCCTGCTGGAGAAATACGCCAAGGGCGAGGAGCAGAGCGTCACGGACGTGCGCGCGCGCGTGGCGCGCGCACTGGCGCAGGTGGAAGCCGAAGACCAGCGCGAAGCCTGGGCCGCGCGTTTCCTGTGGGCGCAGGAGAACGGCTTCGTGCCGGCCGGGCGGATCAATTCCGCCGCGGGCACCGGCATCCAGGCCACGCTGATCAACTGCTTCGTGCAGCCCGTAGGGGATTCGGTGTCGGAGCCGCGCGATGGCCGGCCCAGCATCTACACCGCGGTCGCGCAGGCAGCGGAAACCATGCGGCGCGGCGGCGGCGTCGGCTATGACTTCTCGGCCATCCGCCCGGCCGGCGCGCTGGTGCGCGCCACGCATTCGCGCGCATCGGGGCCGGTGTCCTTCATGAAGGTGTTCGACGCGTCGTGCGCGACGGTCGAGTCGGCCGGTGCGCGGCGCGGCGCGCAGATGGGCGTGCTGCGCTGCGACCACCCGGATATCGAGAGCTTTATCCACGCCAAGGACAAGGGAGAACTCAGCAACTTCAATATCTCGATCGGGGTCACCGACGCCTTCATGCGCGCGGTCGAGGCCGACGAGGAGGTGGAACTGGTGCACGAGGCCGAGCCCGGCGCCGACCTGATCGCCAGCGGCGCCTACCGTCGCGATGACGGCCAGTGGGTCTATCGCCGCATGCCCGCGCGCCTGCTGTGGGACCAGGTCATGCACGCGACCTACGACCACGCCGAGCCCGGCATCCTGTTCCTGTCGCGCATCAATGCCGACAACAACCTCTATTACTGCGAGACCATCGAGGCGACCAACCCTTGCGCCGAACAGCCGCTGCCGTCGTATGGCTGCTGCTGCCTCGGTTCGATCAACCTGACGGGCTTCGTGCGCAGGCCGTTCACGCCCGACAGCGAGTTCGATTTCGATGCCTTCGCCGAGGTGGTCCGCGTAGCCACGCGCATGCTGGACAACGTGCTCGACGCGACGTTCTGGCCGTTGCCCGAGCAGCGGGCCGAGGCGCAGGCCAAACGCCGCGTGGGTCTGGGCTTCCTCGGCCTGGGCAGCGCGCTGGTGATGCTGGGCCTGCGCTACGACAGCGAGCCCGCACGCGAACTTGCCGCCCGCATCTCGGAGCGCATGCGCGACGAGGCCTATCTGGCATCGACCGGACTGGCCGCGGAGAAGGGGGCGTTCCCGTTGTTCGATGCCGAGGCTTACCTGCAGAGCGGCTTCGCCAGCCGGCTGCCCGAGCCCGTACGCGAGGCGATCGGGCGCAGCGGGCTGCGCAACTCGCACCTGCTGTCGATCGCGCCGACCGGCACCATTACGCTGGCGTTTGCCGACAACGCCTCGAACGGCATCGAGCCGGCGTTCTCGTGGACTTACAACCGCCGCAAGCGCATGCCGGACAACACCTACCGCGCCTATGAAGTGGCCGACCACGCCTGGCGGCTCTACCGTCACACGGGTGCGGACATGGACCAACTGCCGGACGCCTTCGTGACGGCGCTGCAGATGTCGGCGCTGGACCATATGCGCATGCTGGAGGCCGTGCAGCCCTATATCGATACCAGTATCAGCAAGACCGTCAACGTGCCGGAGGACTATCCATACGAGGCGTTCCGCAACCTGTATTTCGAGGCCTGGAAGGCGGGATTGAAGGGACTCGCGACGTACCGGCCGAACAGCGTGCTCGGTGCCGTGCTGTCGGTCAGCACGCCGGCAGTTCCCGTCGCGGCGCCCGCGGTGGACGATCCGCTGGTTCGCCCGTTCGGCAGCCGCCCGGTCGGCGACCTGGAAGGTGTGACCTCCAAGCTCGACTACATGACCTATGAGGGCCACAAGACCGTCTACCTGACCGTGAACTTCATGCGGGTCAGCGGCGTGCTGGATGGCAAGCCAGTCGAGATCGAGCGGCCGATCGAGTTCTTCATGCCGGCCGGCCAGCGCAGCGAGGGGCAGCAGTGGATCACATCGACCATGCGCCTGCTGTCGATGGTGGCGCGCTCGGGCGGCTCGGTGGCCAAGGCGCTCGCCGATATGCGCAATGTCGTGTGGGACAAGGGCACGGTCCGCTACGGCACGCTGGTGCGGCAGGACGGCACCGAGGTGCCGCGCTTCCATGATTCCGAGGTGGCAGCCATTGGCTATGCGCTGCAGCGCATCCTGATCAAGCGCGGCTTCCTGGACGCCGAAGGCGGCCAGGTGCCGGTGGCCGGGCTGGCGGCGCGCCTGGCCCGGCGCGAGGGTGGAGTCGCTGCGGTGGAGGACGGCCAGGGCACCGCTGCCGCTGCCCCGGTCAACCCAGCCCTTGGCACCGGAAAACCTTGCCCGGAATGCGGCGCGCACGCCTTGCATAAAGTGGACGGCTGCGCCAAGTGCGCCAACTGCGGATATATGGGCGAGTGCGGCTGACGGGGTCCGGCGCGAGCCCAGGCGGCGCCGAGCCTGGCGGGCGAGCGGGTTGCCGCAGCGGGCGCCGTCGCGGCGCCGCCTTTTGCTACAATCGCCGCCATGAGTTATCAAGTTCTAGCGCGCAAATGGCGCCCCAGGGATTTCACCACGCTGGTCGGCCAGGAGCACGTGGTCCGCGCGCTCACGCACGCGCTGGAACAGCAACGGCTGCACCACGCCTACCTGTTCACCGGCACGCGCGGCGTCGGCAAGACCACGCTGTCCCGGATCCTGGCCAAGGCCCTCAACTGTACCGGCGCTGACGGCAACGGCGGCATCACCGCGCAGCCGTGCGGCCAGTGCAAGGCCTGCTTGGAAATCGACAGCGGCCGCTTCGTCGACTATATCGAGATGGACGCGGCTTCCAACCGCGGCGTCGACGAGATGGCGCAGCTGCTGGACAAGGCGGTGTACGCACCGACGGCGGGGCGCTTCAAGGTCTACATGATCGACGAAGTGCACATGCTGACCAACCACGCCTTCAACGCCATGCTGAAGACGCTGGAGGAGCCGCCCGGGCACGTCAAGTTCATCCTGGCCACCACCGACCCGCAGAAGATCCCGGTCACGGTGCTGTCGCGCTGCCTGCAGTTCAATCTCAAGCAGATGCCGCCGGGACAGATCGTGTCCCACCTGGACCATATCCTGGCGCAGGAAGGCATCGGCCACGACGGCAATGCGCTGCGGCTGCTGGCCCAGGCGGCCCACGGCTCGATGCGCGACGCGCTGTCGCTGACCGACCAGGCCATTGCCTACAGCGCCGGCCAGGTTTCCGAGGAAGCCGTGCGCGGCATGCTGGGCGCGATCGACCAGGGTTACCTGGTGCAGCTTCTCGATGCGCTGGCGGCCGAGGACGGCGCCGCGCTGATCGGCATTGCCGATGCCATGGCCGACCGCAGCCTGTCGTTCGCGGGCGCCCTGCAGGATCTCGGTTCACTGCTGCACAAGATCGCACTGGCGCAGGCCGTGCCGGCATCGGTGCAGGAAGAATGGCCGGAAGCCGGCGATGTGCGCCGGCTGGCCGGCGTGTTTGACGCCCAGGAAGTCCAGCTGTTCTACCAGATTGCCAACCTTGGCCGCAGTGAACTGGCGCTGGCGCCCGACGAGTACGCGGGCTTCACCATGACGCTGCTGCGCATGCTGGCATTCCGCCCGTCGTCCAGCCCGGAGCCCTTGCCGGCCACGGCGCTGGGGCAGGGTGGCGGTGCCACGCCGCGCGTGCGTACTGCGGCTGCCGCGCCGGTTGCGGCTCCCGTTGCCACCGCCGAACCGGTGGCCCGGCCTGTGGTGACCGCCGCGCCGGCCGCGCCAGTGGCGCAGCCTCCGGCAATTGCGGCGCCGGCCAGGCCGGAAGCCGGCGGCGACGCGCCGATGTCGCCAGCCCGGGCCGCCCTGGCGGCAGCCCGCCAGGCGTCCGCTGCGCGTGGCGGTGCCGGCCGTGCGCCAGCCGCGGCGCCGATGCCGACGCCAACTGGTGGCGCTGCACGCCAGCCAGCACAGCCGCTGCGCGCGCCGACGCCCACAGCGGTGTCACGTCCCGCTCCGGCGCCCGCCGCCAGGCCCGTGCAGCCGGCCGCGGCGCCGGCCCGCAAGCCCGCGCCGGAACCGGAGAGCGTGCCGCCGTGGGAAGCGTCCGGTGGCAGCGACATCCCGCCATGGGAAGACCTGCCCCCCGACTTGCCGGCTTTCGGTCCGTACGATAGCGAACCCGCGAGCCTGCCGCCGAAGATGGCGGCGCCCGCGCGCGCGTCGAAGCCCGAGGCCCCTGCGCCCGAGGCACCCCGTGCACGGCCCGTCGCCGCAGCAGTCGCGCCGCGGCCGCCCGCTGCGGCGGAAGACGGCACGCCGCCGGTGTTCACCGGCCAGTGGCCTGCACTGGCCGCCAGCCTGCCGCTCAAGGGCCTGGCGCAACAGCTGGCGTACCAGAGCGAACTGACCCAGGTGGTGGGGCGTACCTTCCACCTGCGAATCCCGGTCGCGGCAATCGGCGAGAACGGCGTCTCGGAGCGCCTGCAGCAGGTGCTGTCCGATCATTTCGGCGCGGAAGTGCGGGTCCTGTGCGAAATCGGCGCGGTCTCCGAGACGGCCGCCGCGGCCGACGCCCAGGCCCGCGCCGAGCGCCAGCGCGAGGCCGAGGCCAATATCGAGGCCGATCCGTTCGTGCAAGGCCTGCTGCGCGATTTCGGCGGGCAGATCGTGCCGGGCTCGATCCAGCCTCGCGTAGTCTGAATTTCCGGGTCGCGCGGGGCGCGGCCTTCCATCCGTTCACTATCGAATCCAGGAGCATTCCATCATGATGAAAGGTCAACTGGCCGGGCTGATGAAGCAAGCCCAGCAAATGCAGGAAAACATGAAGAAGATGCAGGAGCAGCTGGCCCAGATCGAGGTCGAGGGCCAGTCCGGCGCCGGCCTCGTGAAGGTGGTCATGACCTGCAAGAACGACGTCAAGCGCGTCACCATCGATCCGAGCCTGCTGGCCGACGACAAGGACCTGCTGGAAGACCTGGTCGCCGCAGCGTTCAACGATGCCGTGCGCAAGGCCGAGGCGACCACGCAGGAGAAGATGGGTTCGATGACCTCGGGCCTGCCGCTGCCGCCGGGCTTCAAGCTGCCGTTCTGAGCCACGCCACCGGCACGATCATGATGCGCGCAATGCCAACGCCAACGACAGGAGGGCGGCCGTGAAGGCCTCGCCGCCGACCTCGCTGCAGGCGCTGATCGAGGCGCTGCGGGTGCTGCCCGGCGTGGGGCCGAAGTCCGCCCAGCGCATGGCTTACCACCTGCTGCAGCACGACCGCGAAGGTGCGCGCAAGCTTGGCGACGCCCTGCGCGGCGCGGCGGACCACATCCGCCATTGCGCGCGCTGCAATACCTTCACCGAGCAGGAGATCTGCGAGACCTGCCTGGACGACCGGCGCGACGGCTCGGTCCTGTGTGTGGTGGAAACACCCGCCGACCAGGGCATGATCGAGCAGACCCTGACCTATCGCGGCAAGTATTTCGTCCTGATGGGCCGGCTGTCGCCGCTCGATGGCATCGGCCCGAAGGAAATCCACCTGGATCGGCTGCTGGCGCGTGCCACCGATCCGGAGATGGGCGGCCCGGTGGACGAAGTCATCGTCGCCACCAACTTCACCAGCGAGGGCGAGGCCACCGCGCACTACATCGGCGAAATGCTCAAGGCGCGCGGGCTCAAGGTGTCGCGCCTCGCACGCGGCGTGCCGGTGGGCGGCGAACTCGAGTACGTCGATGCCGGCACCATTGCCCGCGCGGTGATGGACCGGCGCAATCTCTGAGCCTGGCGCTCCCCAGCACCATGGCCCGACCTGGACTTTCCTCCGCCAAGCCACCCCGGCAACGCCCGCAATGAACCTGGCCCGCTTCGATCTAGTCACGCTCGGCTTGTTCGTGGCCGTGGTCCGGCAGGGCAGCATTTCGGCGGGGGCCAGGCAGTCGCACCTGGCCGTGGCCGCTGCCAGCAAGCGGATCTCCGACCTGGAAGCGGCCGTGGGCGCGCCGCTGTTCTTCCGCCATGCCGCGGGCGTGCAGCTGACCGAGGCCGGGCAGGCTTGTTTCCACCATGCGCTGACCATCCTGCAGGACGTCGAGCGCATGGCCGGCGTGATGTCGGACTACGCCAGCGGCGTGCGCGGCCAGGTGCGCGTCTGCGCCAATACCTCGGCCATCACGCAGTTCCTGCCCGATGACCTGGCGGCTTTCATGCGGCTGCACCCGACCATCCGCATCGAACTCGAAGAGCAGAACAGCAGCGACATCGTCGCGGCGCTGGTCGAGAACCGCGCCGACGTCGGCATCTTCGCCGACCGCACGCCGTGCGCGGGCCTGGTGACCGTGGAATACCGCCAGGACGAGCTGGTCATGGTCACGCCGCCAGGCCACCCGCTTTCGGAGCGCGGGCCGGTGCGCTACGCCGATACCCTTGAATACGACTTCGTCAGCCTGCCGCAGGTGACTTCGCTGGCCGCGCGCCTGCTCGAGGAAAGCAGCCGGCTCGACCGCCCGTTCCGGCTGCGCATCCAGGTCCGCAGCTTCGACGCCATGTGCCGCATGGTGATGGCCGGGCTGGGCGTGGGCGTGCTGCCGCGCATCGCCGCCGAGCCGCATGTGAAGTCGATGGGGCTGTCTCTGGTGACGCTGCAGGACGCCTGGGCCAAGCGCTCGCTGCTGATCGGCATGCGCGACCCGGCCGGCCTGACGGTCTCGGCCCGGTTGCTGATCACGCACCTTTGCGGCGAGCGCGCGCCGTTCTGATCACCCCGGGAACGTCCCGGCCTTTCGCATTCCGAGAAAACCCGCTTCACCGATTGCCGATTCCGGCCAGCCGGCCGCTGAGGCACACTCCGTCCAAACGCAATCGCGGCCGACGCAATCGCCGGCAGGCCGCACGGTACGGAGACAAGCATGGCGCAACAGATTCTCGAGGGCATCCGCGTCCTCGAACTCGGGCAACTGATTGCCGGTCCTTTCGCCGCCAAGACCCTGGCCGACTTCGGCGCCCACGTGGTCAAGGTGGAACCGCCCGGGCAGGGCGACCCGCTGCGCAAATGGCGCATGCTGCATGAGGGCACCTCGGTCTGGTGGGAAGCGCAATCGCGCAACAAGGAGTCGGTCTGCATCGACCTGCGCCAGCCGGAAGGGCAGGCGCTGGTGCGCAAGCTGGCCGCCGAAGCCGACGTGCTGATCGAGAATTTCCGCCCCGGCACCATGGAGAAGTGGGGCCTGGGCTGGGACGTGCTGCACGCCGATAATCCGCGCCTGATCATGCTGCGCGTGTCGGGCTATGGCCAGACCGGTCCGAAGAAGGACGAACCCGGGTTTGCCGCCGTGGCCGAGGCCATGGCCGGCCTGCGCCACCTGACCGGCGAGCCGGGCCGTGCGCCGGTGCGCGCGGGCCTGTCGCTCGGCGATACCATCGCCGGGCTGCACGGCGCGATGGGCGTGCTGCTGGCGCTCTACCAGCGCGACGCGCGTGGCGGCGAAGGGCAGGTCATCGACGTGGCGCTGTACGAGTCGCTGTTCAACCTGAGCGAAAGCCTGCTGCCGGAGTACTCGGCATTCGGCGCGGTGCGCCAGCCCGCGGGCGGCGCGCTGCCGGGGATTGCGCCATCGAACGCCTACCCGTGCCAGAGCGGCGAATACGTGCTGGTGGCGGCCAATGGCGATGCCATCTTCAAGCGCCTGATGCATGCGATCGGCCGCGCCGACCTCGCGGAGGACCCGGCGCTCGCACATAACGACGGCCGCGTGAAGCGCGTCGATGAAATCGATGCCGCCATTGCCGCCTGGACCCGGACGCAGAGCGTCGATGCCGCGCTGGCCGTGCTGCGCGAGGCCGAGGTGCCGTCGGGGCGCATCTACACGGTGAAGGACATCGCCGAAGACCCGCACTACCGTGCGCGGGGCGTGATCGAGTCGGTCACGTCGGCCGGCGGCCTGACCGTGGAAGTGCCCGGCATCGTGCCCAAGCTGTCGGGCAGCCCCGGCGAAATCCATGACCGCGCGCCGACGCTTGGCGAGCATACCGATGCCGTGCTGGCCCAGGCCGGGTTTGACGCCGCGGCCATTGCCGACCTGCGCGCCCGCAAGGTGATCGCATGAGCGCCGCCGTCATGTCCGCAGCGGCCCTGCGCGGCCCGGCCCGCATCGAGATCAATGAGGTGGCGCCGCGCGACGGCCTGCAGATCGAGCCGGTGGTGGTGCCGACCGAGGCCAAGGTGGCCTTCCTCGACGCGCTGTCCGCTTGCGGCTTCGCGCGTATCGAAGCGACGTCTTTCACGTCCGCCAAAGCCATCCCGGCGCTGGCCGATGCCGAAGCACTGATGCACCGCATGCACCGCCAGCCCGGCGTGCGCTACACCGCGCTGGTGCCCAACCTGCGTGGCCTGGAGCGAGCGCTCTCGTGCCTGCCCGACGAGGTCAACCTGGTGATGTCGGTCAGCGAAACCCATAACCGGGCCAACCTGCGCATGACGCGCGCGCAGTCGCAAGCCCAGTTGCTGGCGATGACCGCCGAGGCGCGCGCCGCCGGCGTGCCGGTCAACGTCTCGTTGTCGACGGTGTTCGGCTGCCCGTTCGAGGGCGAGGTGGACAGCGATGCGGTGATGGCGCTGGCCGAGACCTTTGCGCAAGCCGGCGCGCAAGGCATCACGCTGTGCGACACCACCGGCATGGCTTATCCGAACCAGGTGGCGCAGACGTGCGAGCAGTTCCAGCAGCGTCTGCCGGACACCGGGCTGACCATCCACCTGCACAACACGCGCGGCATGGGGCTGGCAAATGCCGTGGCCGCATGGGAAACCGGCGTGACGCGTTTCGATGCCGCTGCCGGCGGCCTGGGCGGTTGCCCCTATGCGCCGGGTGCCAGCGGCAACGTCAGCACCGAGGAACTCGTGCACATGTTCGCCTGCATGGGCGTGCAGACCGGCGTGGACCTGCCGGCGCTGCTTGACGTCGTGGCCGGCATCCCTGCGCTGGTGGACCGCGAAAGCGGCAGCCAGCTGCTGCGCGCCGGCCCGCGCCTGCGCACGCATCAGCCGCCGGCCTGGCTGGCGGAACACTTCGCCGGCCAGGACTAGATGCCTGCGGCAAGCGCCGGCTGGAAGCCGTGGCGCCACGATAAAAAAATCAGTCAATACCGATATCGGAGACATTCCATGAAGCAAGCCTTTTCCCTCTTGCCTGCGCGCCGCAAGCTGATGGCGGCAGCCATGCTCGTCCTTGGCGGTGCCATCGCCGCAACCGCGCCGCGCGCCTTTGCCCAGGACGGCAGCTACCCGAGCCGCCCGGTCACGCTGGTGGTATCGGCCGCAGCCGGAGGCACTACCGACCTCGCGGCCCGCATGATTTCCGAGCCGCTGGCGAAGGCCCTGGGCCAGGCCGTGGTGGTGGACAACCGCCCTGGCGGCAACGGCAGCATCGCCGCGCAGGTTGTGGCGCGCGCCAAGCCTGACGGCTATACGCTGCTGGTGCAGTACTCGGGCTTCCACGTCATCACGCCGCTGCTGGTGAAGAACCTGCCGTGGGACCCGGTCAAGGATTTCGCGCCGGTGGCCAACCTGCTGTCGGCGCCGCAGGTGCTGGTGGTGCGCCAGGGATTGCCGGTCAAGTCGCTCAAGGAACTGGTGGCCTATGCCAAGAGCCATCCGGACAAGCTCAACTATGCGTCGTCGGGCAACGGCTCGCTGCAGCACGTCTCGACCGAACTGCTGAACCAGATGGCGGGGATCCACATCACCCATGTGCCATACAAAGGCACCGGCCCGGCGATGACCGACCTGCTCGGCGGCAACGTGGACATGACCATGACCACGCCGCCGCCGCTGATGGGCCATATCGCCGCGGGCAAGCTGCGCCCGCTCGTGGTGACCAGCAAGACCCGCCTGCCCAGCCTGAAGGACGTGCCGTCGGCGCCTGAGGCGGGCTACCCCGACCTGGACGTGTCGTCGTGGTTTGCCATGTACGCGCCGGCTGGCACGCCCAAGCCCGTGATCGACAAGCTCGCCGGCGAGATCGAAAAGATCATGCGTACTGAAGCCTTCCGCAAGAAGGCCGAGGAACTCGGCGCGGAAGCTGCCTTCATGGGGCCGCAGCAACTGGCGCAGTACCAGCGCGCGGAACTGGCGCGCTGGGCCAAGGTGATCAAGTCCGCCGATATCCACGCCGAATAAGCGCGGCTGGCAAGCCGATCGAAAGCAAGGCAGCGTAAGCTGGGGCCGGCTGCCGTTTGGCCGGCCTTAGGTGTTCGCCCCGATGCGGTTCGGAAACTTGTCCGATAGCATCGCACTGAGCCGCCGCGCGGCACGCCGTTTGCAGACCCCAACGGGCAGGAGAATCAAATGTATAACAAGAAATTCTGGAAACAGTTGCTGATCGCGCTGGCGTTGTTCCTGGCAGGGTGGTTCACCTTCGGCCCGGCGCAGGCACAGGGCAAGCCGGAAAAGACCAAGGTGACGATCGCCGTCGGCGGCAAGAACCTGTTCTATTACCTGCCGCTGACCATCGCGGAGCGGCTCGGCTACTTCAAGGAAGAAGGGCTGGACGTCGAGATCGTCGACTTTGCCGGCGGCGCCAAGGCGCTGCAGGCCGTGGTCGGCGGCAGCGCTGACGTGGTATCCGGTGCGTTCGAGCACACCATCGGCCTGCAGGCCAAGGGGCAGCGCTACCAGGAGTTCGTGCTGCAAGGCCGCGCGCCGCAGATCGTGCTGGTGGTGTCGAACAAGACCATGCCGGGCTTCAAGTCGATCGCCGACCTGAAGGGCAAGAAGATCGGCGTGACCGCGCCGGGCTCGTCGACCAATATGATGGCGAACTTCGTGCTGGCCAAGGCCGGGCTCAAGCCGTCGGACGTGTCGTTCATCGGCGTGGGCGCCAGCGCCGGCGCGGTGGCCGCGATGCGTTCGGGACAGATCGACGCCATGGCCAACCTGGACCCGGTGATCTCGATGCTGACGCAGAAGAACGAAGTCCGCATCGCTTCGGATACCCGCACGCTCAAGGACACGCAATCGGTGTTCGGCGGCAATATGCCGTCGGGCTGCCTGTACGCGTCGGCGGCGTTCATCCAGCAGAACCCGAACACCACGCAGGCACTGACCAATGCCATGGTGCGCGCGCTGAAGTGGTTGCAGAAGGCCGGTCCGTCGGACATCGTCAAGACCGTGCCGGAGAGCTACCTGCTCGGCGACCGCGCGCTGTACCTGGCGGCCTGGGACAAGGTCAAGGAAGCGATCTCCCCGGACGGCGTGATGCCGGCTGATGGTCCGCGCACCGCGCAGAACATGCTGCAGCAGTTCGATCCCGAACTGAAGGGCAAGGCCATCAAGCTGGAAGAGACGTACACCAACGCGTTCGTGCAGAAGGCCAACGCCAAGTACAAGTAATCCCGCGCCACCTTCGCAGCCGGCCCGCTGCGCGCAGCGGGCCTTTGCTTTGGGCGGCGGTGGCCATTCACTCACTCGATCCGGGCCGGCAGGTGCCGGCGAGGCGAACGAGACGGTTTCCCATGAGCACTCCCGCACTTTCCTTGGACAAGGTCACCTGCACCTTCGTCTCGCGAGAAGACCGCAGCCAGCGCTATACGGCGGTCAAGGACGTTACCCTGGCGATCCGGCCGGGCGAGTTCGTTTCGGTGGTCGGCCCGACCGGCTGCGGCAAATCCACGCTGCTCAATGTCGGCGCCGGCCTGCTGGAGCCGTCCAGCGGCGAGGTCCGCGTCTTCGGCGAGCCGCTGCGCGGCATCAACCAGCGCGCCGGCTACATGTTCCAGGCCGAGGCGCTGATGCCGTGGCGCAGCGCGCTCGACAACGTGGTCGCGGGCCTCGAGTTCCGCGGCGTGCCGCGTGCCGAGGCGGTGAAGCAGGGCGAGGAGTGGCTGCGCCGCGTGGGCCTGGGCGGCTTTGGCGACCGCTATCCGCACCAGCTCTCGGGCGGCATGCGCAAGCGCGTCAGCCTGGCGCAGACGCTGGTGCTGGACCCGGACATCATCCTGATGGACGAGCCGTTCTCCGCGCTCGATATCCAGACGCGCCAGCTGATGGAGAACGAGGTGCTGGACCTGTGGGCGGCCAAGCGCAAGGCGGTGCTGTTCATCACGCACGACCTCGACGAGGCGATCGCCATGAGCGACCGCGTGGTGGTGCTGTCGGCGGGGCCGGGCACGCATCCGATCGGCGAGTTCGCGATCGACCTGCCGCGCCCGCGCGACGTGGCCGAGATTCGCGACCATCCGCGCTTCGTCGAATTGCACGCCGCGATCTGGGACGTGCTGCGCGAGGAGGTCCTCAAGGGCTATGCGCAGCAGCGCAACGCCGCTTGAACCTCACGGCCAACCTGACACCGAATCCGAATTCCCATGGCATTCCGTCCTGACTCCAAGGGCATGCTGCGCGTCTGGCAGCTGCTGGTCCTGGTGGTGATCCTCGGCGTGTGGCACTTCGCCACGCGCTCCCAAGAGATCGCCTTCTTCTTTGGCGAGCCGCTGATGGTGGCGCAGCGCATCTGGAACTGGTTTATCGTCGAGCGCGATATCTACCTGCACCTAGGCGTGACGCTGCTCGAAACGGTGCTGGCCTTCGGCATCGGCACCGTGGCCGGCCTGGGCGTGGGCCTGTGGCTCGCGCTGAGCCCGCTGACCTCGGCGATCCTCGACCCGTATGTGAAGGCGATGAACTCGATGCCGCGCGTGATCCTGGCGCCGATCTTCGCGGTCTGGTTCGGCCTGGGCATCTGGTCCAAGGTGGCGCTGGCCGTGACGCTGGTGTTCTTCATCGTGTTCTTCAACGTCTACCAGGGCGTGAAGGAAGTCAGCCCGGTGGTGCTGGCCAATGCGCGCATGCTGGGTGCCAACCGCCAGCAGCTGCTGCGCCATGTGTACCTGCCGAGCGCCACGAGCTGGGTGTTTTCGTCGTTGCACACGTCGGTGGGCCTGGCCTTCGTCGGCGCGGTGGTGGGTGAATACCTCGGCTCCGCGCGTGGGGTGGGCTACCTG
Organism: Cupriavidus sp. 22TCCZM01-5; assembly: GCF_057798915.1. Taxonomy (NCBI): domain Bacteria; kingdom Pseudomonadati; phylum Pseudomonadota; class Betaproteobacteria; order Burkholderiales; family Burkholderiaceae; genus Cupriavidus; species Cupriavidus sp. 22TCCZM01-5. The sequence continues at coordinate 271,517 of NZ_JBYOJR010000002.1, read as the reverse complement.
ATCCTGCAGGCCGAGGGCACATTCGACATCAACACCGTGTTCGCGGGCATTGTGGTCCTGACGGCGTTCGCGCTGGTGCTGGACTGGATGGTCGGAACCGGCGAAAAGCGGCTGATGAAGTGGCAGCCGAAGACGGGCGAGACCGAGAAGCTCTGAGGCTAGATCAGCGGCTGGCCGCCCGGTGCCGGAAAGCGAACCGTGACGGTCAGCCCGCCGCCGGGGGTCTCGTCCAGGCCGGCGACAGCCTGGTGCAGCCTGGCGATCTCCCTGACGATCGGCAGGCCAAGCCCGGTGCCTTCCACGCCCTGGCCGCTTTCGCCGCGATAGAAGCGCCTGAATACGTCTTCGCGCTCGGCCGGGGCAATACCCGGGCCATTGTCGATCACCTGCAGCAGGGCGGCGCCGTCCGCTTCCTGCGCGACCTTGACCGTGACAGTGGCGCCATCTCCCGCATAGCGGATGGCATTGTCGATGAGGTTGGCGGTCAGTTCCTGCAGCAGTTCCATTTGACCGCGCACGGTCAGCGGGCCATCTCCCTCGAAGCCAAGATCGACCCCTTGACGGCGCGCGACCGGTGCCCATTCCAGCGCGACTGAGCGCGCCGCGGCATCCAGTGCGATATCTCGCAGGGTGGGCGAGTAACCGCTCTCGGGGTCGAGCCGTGACAGCGACAGCAGCTGCTGCACGCCCTTGGAGGCATGGCGCACGGTGCCGTGCAGCAGGCGCATGTGTTCGCGCACCCGCTCGCCATCGGGCTCGCGCAGTGCCAGTTCGGATTCGGCCTGGATCACGGCCAGCGGTGTCTTGAGCTGGTGCGCGGCATCGGCAAAGAAGCGTTTGCGGGCCTGCAGCATGCGGTGCAGGCGATCGACGTACAGATTGATCGCGCGCACCAGCGGCTTCATTTCGGACGGCAGGTCGCGGTCTTTGATCGGGTCGAGCTGGCTGGCGCTGCGCGCGGCCACCGTGTCGGACAAGCGGTGCAAGGGCCGCAGCCCGCGGCGCACGCCGAGCCAGACAATGCCCAGCGCCAGCGCCACGAGCACCAGTTCCTGCAGCAGCGAGCCGGTCAGGATTTCCCGCGCCAGCGCCTGGCGCGGCTCGATGGTTTCACCGATCACGACCCATACCAGCTGGCTGCGGGCCGAGCCCACGTCGTGGATCGGCAGGGCCTGCGCCGCCATGCGCAGCGGCTGCTCGTGGAACACCGTGTCGTAGAACACGGTCCGGTAGAGCGCCGGGCGGGCGCCTGGCGGCCCTGGAAGATCTTCGTAGCCGGTTACCGTTTGCCCGTGCTCGTCGCGCACCTGGTAAAAGACGTGCGGGCCGGCCTTGTCGTCGAACAGTTCCAGCGCCAGGTTCGGCACGTCGATCTCCAGGCGGCCGTCGCGCAGGTCGATGCCCTCGCGCATGGCGCGCAGCGATGCTTCGAGCGTGCGGTCGAAGGCCGTGTGCGCCGCCGACATGGCGCGTTCATACGTAAGGAAGGCATCCAGCGCCAGCAGTCCCAGCAGCGGCAGCAGTAGCCACAGCGACAGTTGCAGGCGCAGGCTCGGCGTCCTGCCCAGGATGCTCATGGCGCGGGACCTGGCCGCGCTTCGAGCAGGTAGCCGAGGCCCCGCAGGGTGACGATGGCCACGCCGCTGCCGTCCAGCTTCTTGCGCAGGCGGTGGATGTAGATCTCGATGGCATCCGGGTTGACCGACTCGTCGATGCCGAAAATCATCTCGGACAGGGCCGACTTGTTCACGGCCTTGCCGTCGCGCAGCATCAGCACCTCCAGCACCGAGCGCTCGCGCCGCGTGAGCTGCAGCAGTTCGCCGCCGATCGTGAACGCGTGGCTGACCGTGTCATAGTGCAGCGGGCCGCAATCAAGCTGCGTGGATTCGTGTCCGTGGCTGCGGCGGATCAGGGCGCGCGCGCGTGCTTCCAGTTCGGAGAGGTCGAAGGGCTTGGCCAGGTAGTCGTCCGCGCCCAGGTCCAGGCCGCGCACGCGGTCTTCGACCGTGCCATGGGCGGTCAGGATCAGCACGGGCATCCGGTTGCGGCGCTGGCGCAGCCGGCGCAGCACTTCAAGGCCATCCAGCCGCGGCAGGCCAAGGTCAAGGATGAGCAGCGCATAGTCCTGGGTGGCCAGCAGGTGGTCGGCGCTGCGGCCATCGTGCATGCAGTCGACCGTGAAGCCGGCCTGGGTCATGGCCTTTGTCAGGGAGTTGGCCAGCATCACGTTGTCTTCGGCAAGCAGGATACGCATCAGGGCAATTCAAGGCGGCAAGGCAGGCAGCGCGGTGGCACGGGCGGCGCTCGCAGCACGGCCAGGGTGTGCGCGTCCGTAACCCGTCACGGCGCACAGCCTTGGGGCAATTCAGTCAATCGAATGGCCCAGACTGATACAGCGAAGTGGGCAATCTTTGAAGCTAGGGAAACTCCCAGCCCCGAGTTGGCGCAACACGCGCCAAAGCGCTTTTGCCCGAAAGCGAACTGAAAGTGCCGCTCCCATACGATGCCGCCATTCCAGCGTTCCACCGCTTGCCGGATGGAACGCCATAACGACCAGGGGACAGTTGTGATGGATGTGCCGGCAGGCGGTTGCCGGCACCGGGGCGGGCACGGGGCGGCCACGACTCCATCTCGATTAGCCGCCGGCTTGCCCGGCGGACAGGATCCTCCGGCGCATGCGACTGGCATTACTACAACAAGCAACGCAAGGAGAGAAAGAATGAAACGTACGGCACTGGCACTGGCCTGCATCGGTCTGACGGGTACCGGTTCGGCCTTCGCACAGTCGAGCGTGACCATTTACGGTCTGATGGATGCGGGCGTCGAGTACGTCAACCATGCCGGGCCGAATGGCTCCGTGGTCAAGCTGACCTCGGGCGGCCGCAATACTTCGCGCTGGGGCCTGCGCGGTACCGAGGATCTGGGCGGTGGTCTGAAGGCGCTCTTCAACCTGGAAAGCGGCATCGCCATCGACACCGGCAATCTCGATACCAGCGGCACGCTGTTCGATCGCCGCGCGACGGTCGGTCTGAGCAGCAGCTATGGCCAGGTGGTGCTGGGCCGTACTTTCACCACGACCTATGACTTCATGCTGCCTTTCGATCCGATGGGCTACGCGCCGAATTACTCGTGGGCGACGTCTTCGACCGCTACCGGCGGCCGCAAGGACGGGCTGTTCTCGCGTGCGTCGAATGCCATCCGCTATGACGGCGTGTTCGGTGGCCTCAAGCTGGGCGCGACTGCCGCGATGGGGGAAGTGGCGGGTGACTTCAAGACTTCGTCCAAGTATGCCCTTGGCGTCGGCTACAACGCCGGGAAGTTCGCCGCCGCCGCGACCTGGGACCGCCAGAACGGCGCCGGCAGCAGCACCACGCCGGCCGATGCCACCGACTACATCCAGGGCATTCACGCCGGTGCCAGCTATGACTTCGGCAGCCTGTCGCTGTTCGCCGGCTACCGCAATTACAAGCGCACGCTGACCACGGGCGCGGCGTCGGAGCGCAGCGACATGTACTGGGGCGGCGCCAGCTACGACTTCACGCCGGCATTCACGCTCTATGGCGCGGTCTACAAGCAGAACATCAAGGGCGGCAATGACGCCGACCCGATCCTGTTCTCGCTGCGTGCCCAGTACTCGTTCTCGAAGCGCACGCTCGCCTATCTGTCGGCCGGCTATGCCAAGGCCCGCAATGGCCAGAATGTCAGCCTGTCGCGCGACTTCGTCGGTTTTGCCAATAGCCAGACCGGCGTGATGGCCGGCCTGCAGCACCGCTTCTGACGCATCGGGTCATGTCGATGCAGCAATCGCCGGATTGCTGATTTGAGAACTGTCTTCCGCTGCCAGTAGGGGTGTGCATTCAGGTGGAAGACAGCTTGGGGCGATTTGCCCCGACAGGGGGCGCAGCGCGTTGCCGCACGCTCTGCGCCCTGATTTTTTTGCTTCTTTCCCGCGTCAGGGAACGATCACCACCTTGCCGGTCACCTTGCGCGCTTCCATGTCCTTGAGCGCCTGAGGAGCCTGATCCAGCGAGTAGCGCGCCGAAATATGCGGGCGCAGCTTGCCTTCCTTCATCCAGCCCAGCATTTGCGCCATATTGGCCTGGTTGGCACGCGGTTCGCGCCGCACGAAATCTCCCCAGAACACACCCACCAGCGAGGCGCCCTTGAGCAGCGCCAGGTTGAGCGGGATCTTCGGGATCTCTCCGTTGGCGAAGCCGACCACCAGATAGCGGCCGCGCCACCCGATCGAGCGGAAGGCCGGCTCGGCATAAATGCCGCCAACGGGATCGTAGATGACGTCCGGGCCGTTGCCGTCGGTCAGCGCCTTGACGCGCTCGCGCAGGTCTTCGGTGCTGTAGTTGATCAGCGCGTCGGCGCCGTGTTCCTTGCAGACCGCGAGCTTTTCGTCGGTGGACGCCGCTGCGATGACGCGTGCGCCGATAGCCTTGCCGATTTCGATCGCGGCGAGGCCGACGCCGCCGGCCGCACCCAATACCAGCATGGTCTGGCCGGCCTTGAGTTCGCCGCGGTCCACCACGGCATGGTGCGAGGTGCCGTAGGTGAGGGTGAACGCTGCCGCGGTGTCGAAATCGATGCCCGGCGGCATCGGCATTACCTTGTTGGCGGGCGCTTTCACGTGCGAGGCGAAGGCACCGTTGCCGAGATAGGCAATCACGTGGTCGCCAGGCTTGACGTGGGTGACACCCGCGCCGACCGCGGTGACGATGCCTGCCAGTTCCGAGCCCGGCGTGAACGGCAGTTCCGGCTTGGCCTGGTATTTGTTCTGGATGATGAGCACATCCGGAAAGTTCACGCCGGCGGCCTTGACCTCGATGACCACTTCGCCCTGATCCGGCACCGGATCCGGCAGGGTTTCGACGCTCAGGGAATCAGGCGGCCCCCAGGCCTTGCACAGAACGGCTTTCATCTTGTCTCCGGTGATATATATGGGCGATAAATCCTGGCGCCTGCCCGCCGCGCGCGGCCAGACGGCAAGGCCAAGTGTATCGCAAATAGCACGATCGTTCTGTTCCCCCGGCTTTCACCCGTTTGCGTGGCGCCGGGCGACGCGGGACCGAGCTTTCGCGGTGCCTGGAGAGGCCGCTTGTGCAGGCTTCGTCAGGTACAATCGCGGGATGCACATCCTTCTAGCCAACGACGACGGTTATCTCGCGCCGGGACTGGCCGTCTTGCATGCCGCGCTCGCTCCGCTGGCTCGCATTACGGTGATTGCGCCCGAGCAAAACCACAGCGGGGCTTCGAACTCGCTGACCCTGCAGCGGCCCCTTTCGATCTACGAGGCGCGGGAGGGCGTGCAGAAGGGATTTCGCTTCGTCAATGGCACGCCGACCGATTGCGTGCATATCGCGCTGACCGGCCTGCTTGACGAGAAACCCGACCTGGTGGTCTCCGGCATCAACCAGGGGCAGAACATGGGCGAGGACGTGCTGTATTCCGGCACGGTCGCGGCCGCCATCGAAGGCTACCTGCTGGGGATTCCTTCCATTGCGTTCTCGCAGGTGCACAAGGGCTGGGAGCATCTCGACGCTGCCGCGCGCGTGGCGCGCGCCGTAGTCGAGCGCGCCATTGCCACGCCGCCCGCCGAGCCGTTCCTGCTCAACGTCAATATTCCGAACCTGCCGTTCGAGCATATCAAGGGCTACCGTGCCACGCGGCTCGGCAAGCGGCATCCGTCGCAGCCCGTGATTGCTCAGGTCAATCCGCGCGGCGATCTCAACTACTGGATCGGCCCGGCCGGCGACGCGCGCGACGCGAGCGAGGGCACGGATTTCCACGCGACCGCCGAGGGCTATGTTTCGCTGACGCCGTTGCAGCTCGACCTGACACATCGCGGCCAGCTCGATGCGCTTGCCCAGTGGCTGAACTAGCCATTCCCGCTGCAGTGCCTCACCCCCGATGAGCCCAACGCCCCCTCGCAGCAAGTTTCCCCTGCCGCTGGACGCGGTCGTGCAGCGCAAGCCGGAGCCGGCGCGTACTGCCGGCATGCCGGCGGTCGGCGCGCCGCGCCCGGCGAAGGCGCCGGCCAAGGTCCGCGACAAGCAGCCGTCCGCGCCCACCCCGGCCGCGAGTGCCGTGGAGGCACGCGCCTCGGCTGCGACGGCGGGTGGGGGCGGGATGGCGTCGGACCGGGCGCGCGGGGCGCTGGCGGCGCGGCTGCGCGCCGCGGGCATCCGCGACGAACGCGTACTGGCCGCCATTGGCACCGTGCCGCGCCACCTGTTCGTCGAACCGGGGCTGGCATCGCAAGCCTATGAGGACGCTGCGCTGCCCATCGGGCATCAGCAGACGATCTCAAAACCGTCCGTGGTCGCGCGCATGATCGAACTCTTGCGTGAAGGCCTGGCGACGGACACCCCCCTGGAACGCGTGCTCGAGATCGGCACCGGCTGCGGCTACCAGGCCGCGGTGCTGAGCCTGGTGGCACGTGAAGTCTTTTCCATCGAGCGCATCCGTCCGCTGCATGAGCAGGCGAAGGCGAACCTGCGGCCGCTGCGCGTGCCAAACCTGCGCCTGCACTATGGCGATGGCATGCTCGGCCTGCCGCAGGCGGCGCCGTTTTCGGCCATCATCCTTGCCGCGGCCGGCATGGACGTCCCACAGGCCCTGCTCGAGCAGCTTGCCATCGGCGGCCGCTTGATTGCGCCCGTGGCGCTGATGCCGCCGCCGGGCGCCACGGGCCAGACGGTCACGCAGCAGCTGCTGCTGATCGAGCGGCTCAATCGGCATCGCTTTCACCGGACCGCGCTTGAAGCCGTTTTCTTTGTGCCCTTAAAATCGGGCACCATCTGAGTCGAACTATGCACAAGATCGTGAACTCGCATCAATTCGCACGCGCTGGCCAGCTTGTGGCGGCTTCCGCGCTGGCGGCGCTGCTGGCCGCCTGCGCCAACTCGCCGATGCCGGCACCCGTGGTGGACCGCACCTCCACCGCGAGCACTTCCGCCGCGCCGCTGGAGCCGGCACCTCCCGGATACTATCGGGTCAAGCGAGGCGATACCCTTTACCGTATCGCGCTCGAGAACGGCCAGTCGTATCGTGATGTCGCGGGCTGGAACAATATCAGCAATGTGAACCAGATCGAGGTGGGCCAGTTGTTGCGTATTGTCCCGCCGGGTGCCGATGTCAATGCCGGCCAGGGCGTGACCACCACGCCGGTGGCGCCAGGTTCGATCCAGGGGCAGCCGCTCGACCAGGCACGTCCGGCAGGTACGCCGGCGCCGCCGCCGGCAACTGCCGCTGCGCCCGCGGCAGGTGCCGCAGCGTCCGCCGGCAGCTCCGCTCCGGTGGCGGACGGCGCCATGAAACTGGCGTGGCCGGCTACTGGCCAATTGGTCGCCAAATTTGATGACAAGGGCAATAAAGGGATCGATATTGCGGGCAAGAAGGGCGATGCCGTGCTTGCTGCCGACGACGGTCGGGTGATTCACGTTGGCCCCTTGCGCGGCTACGGGAATCTTGTCATCATCAAACACAATGAGACATTTCTTACTGCCTACGGCCACAACGAAAAGGTGCTCGTGGCAGAGCAATCAACGGTCCGAAAGGGGCAGAAGATTGCGGAGATGGGCAACAGTGATACCGACAAGGTAAAGCTTCACTTCGAGGTTCGCAAGAACGGAAAACCGGTTGATCCGATGCGGTATCTGCCGCCACAGTGAGGGTTCATGCCACGCCAGAAAACTGTCTCCACCGGAACCGTCAGCAGGGCTCGCCGTGCCAAGCAGCCGGAAGTGAAGGCTGGTGTGGCCCAGTCCGATGATCGCGTCGATGTGGATGCATTCGACAAGGACGTCGGTGCTGACCTGCTCCCCGTCACCGACGAGCCGATCGCGACCACCGCCACGGTTGGCCTGCGCGAAGCCGACTTGCTCAGCGACGACAACGATCGGCAACTGAGCGATGACGACGAGGATGAGGCGGAAGAGGACGAGGACAACGATGGCGAGAACGGCACCGAGTCAGGCGCGGCGGAGCATGATGACTTCCGGACCGTCCTGCATACGGAGCTGGCCGCCGATACGGTGCAGCACTACCTGAACCGCATCAGCATCAAGCCGCTGCTTTCCGCACCCGAGGAACTGCATTTCTCGACGCTCGCCAAGGATGGCGATTTCTCCGCGCGGCAGGTCATGATCGAGCGTAACCTGCGCCTGGTCGTGAGTATCGCCAAGGGTTATCTCAACCGTGGCGTACCGCTGCTGGACCTGATCGAGGAAGGCAATCTTGGGCTGATGCACGCGATCGAGAAATTCGATCCGTCGCGCGGTTTCCGTTTTTCCACCTACGCGACCTGGTGGATCCGCCAGAGCATCGAGCGTGCCATCATGAACCAGGCGCGCACGGTGCGCTTGCCGGTCCACGTGATCCGGGAACTCAACCAGGTGCTGCGCGCCAAGCGGCACCTCGAAAAAGGCGGCACCGACGGCCGCGACGCCAGCCTCGAAGACATTGCCCACCTGCTGGGCAAGACGCCTGACGAGGTGCAGGACGTGCTGGCGCTTAACGAACATACCACCTCGCTCGATACGCCGTTTGACCTGGACCCGGGGTCCAGCCTGCTGGACTTTCTTTCCGACGAGCACAATGCCGCGCCGGACCAGGAGGTTGCGCACCGCGAGCTCGAAGGCCTGATGAAGCTGTGGCTGGCCCGCCTGTCGGAAAAGCACCGCTATGTGGTGGAGCGCCGCTTCGGGCTCAACCACATCGAACCGGCCACGCTTGAAGAGCTGGCCGAGGAAATGGGCCTGACGCGCGAGCGCGTGCGCCAGATCCAGCAGGAAGCCCTGGTCAAGCTCAAGCGGCATTTCGCTTCGCAAGGTGTCAGGAAGGACGCTGTTCTATGACTCCTGTGCTGGTATTCGACATCGAGACCATTCCCGATGTCGACGGCCTGCGCCGTTTGCATGACCATCCCGCATCGATGAGCGACGAAGAAGTCGCCGAGCATGCGTTCTCAGCCCGCCGTGAAAAGACCGGAAGCGATTTCCTGCCGCACTATCTGCAGCGCGTGGCAGCGATTTCCTGCGTGTTGCGCCGTACACAGCGCGACGGGTCGGCCGTTTTCCATGTCGGCTCGCTGGGAACCCTGGAGGATGGCGAGGCGACGCTGATCCAGAAGTTCTACGAACTGATCGCGCGCTACAGCCCGCAGCTCGTGTCGTGGAACGGTGGTGGTTTCGACCTGCCCGTGCTGCACTACCGTGGCCTGGTCCACGGCGTGACCGCGCCGCGCTACTGGGAAATGGGCGAGGGCCGCGACGACGACAGCCGCGACTTCAAGTGGAACAACTACATCAGCCGCTACCATATGCGGCACCTGGATCTGATGGACCTGCTTGCCATGTACCAGCCGCGCGCGAGCGCGCCGCTGGATGATCTGGCCAAGCTGTGCGGCTTCCCGGGCAAGATGGGCATGGACGGCAGCAAGGTATGGCGCGCGTTCCAGGACGGCGAGCTTGAGGCGATCCGCGCGTATTGCGAGACGGACGTCGTCAACACCTACCTGATGTACTGCCGCTTCCAGCTGATGCGGGGCGGCGTGACGCCGCGCGAGTTCGACCAGGAAGTGGAGCTCGTGCAGGAATCGCTGGCCGAGCTGCCGGGTGCCCAGTGGATGGAATACCTCCAGGCCTTCCGCGTGAAGCGGCTGACGCCGGAAGACGAAGAGCTCGACTGAGCCGGCGGCTGGCCCGCCGCCGGCGCGGGCCTTCCTCAGATATCCAGTGACAGCACGATGGGCTGGTGATCCGAGTCCTTCGTCGCCGCATTCACTTCGCAACGGCAGACCTGGCCGGCGACATTCTCCGTGACAAAGACGAAATCGCACGCGAAGGGCGGCTCGGGCCATTGTTCCTTGTCGAACATGGCACAAGTGGGCGCGTGCGGCTGGCCCGGATGCCTGAGCAGCCATGCGTCGCGCCATGGCGTGGTGCCGTCGTCGAAGGGCTCCAGCATGCGTCGATAGGCAATGTCCGACGGTTTGCTGTTGAAGTCGCCGCACAGGACGGCTTCGGCTGGCCGGGGCTCCGGCGTGAACGGTCCCGGGGTCGATTCGCTGCGGCCGGGCCGGCGGGCATGGCCGCAAGCTTCGGCGTGCCAGTCGCGCAAGGCGTTGGCCTGCGCGGCACGCTGGTTCGCCGAATAGTATTCCAGGTGCGTGCAGATGACGCGCAGCCGCCTGCTGCCCGCTTGCACCGTGGCTTCCAGCGCCACGCGAGGCATCGACGCGACGTCGGGATCCGCTGGCCAGGGCAGGGCATGGCGAAATACCTCATGCACCGGTAGTCGCGTGGCGATCAGGTTGCCGAACTGGCGCGGACCGCCGTCGCTGCCGAAACGGTCGACGCCTGGGGCAAACATCACGTGATAGCCGGGCAGCAATGCCGTCAACTCCGCCACCTGGTCGGCGCCGGGTGCCCCGCGCAGGTCACCGAAACCGCGTGTGACTTCCTGCAGGCAGATGACGTCGGGGTCCGCCATCGCGCGCATGGTGGTCACGCTGCGCGACAGGTCGACGCGGCCATCGGCGCCGCGCCCCCACTGGATATTCCACGAAATCAGTTCCATGGCATCGCTCCTTGTGTGTCGCGTCGACGTTGCACAGGCGTCGCACGGCGTCTCTGGACTACAATCGCGCTTTCGCAAAACAATATGTCAGGTTTCGTCTGGTGTCCCAAGTCGTGTCCTCCCCACTAGAAACGCCCGCAACGCCGAGTGCGGCATCTGCCGCTCCGGTCGCCCCGGCCGCCGTCGCGTCGGGCGCAGATCCCGTCGTTGTCATCGACAGCCTTGACATGGAGGCCCGTGGTGTCGGCCGCCTGGTCAATGAAGACGGCACGCCCGGCAAGGTGATCTTCGTCGAGGGCGCGCTGCCCGGCGAAACCGTGAGCTACAAGAGCTTTCGCCGCAAGCCGAGTTATGAGCAGGCCCACCTGCTGGAAATCAGGCAAGAATCGGTGATGCGTGTCAAGCCAGGCTGCAAGCACTTCGGTGTCTGCGGCGGCTGCTCCATGCAACACCTGGATTCGCGCGCGCAACTCGCCATCAAGCAGCGGGTGCTCGAAGACAACCTCTGGCATTTGTCGAAGGTTCGTCCCGAAGTGATGTTCAGGCCCATTGCCGGACCGGATTGGGGTTACCGCTATCGTGCGCGCCTGACGGTGCGGTACGTGGCCAAGAAAGGCGGGGTGCTGGTCGGCTTCCACGAGCGCAAGAGCAGCTATGTCGCCGACATGACGAGCTGTGAGATTCTTCCGCCACAAATTTCCGCAATGCTGGTGCCCTTGCGCGAGCTTGTGGGCGGTCTTTCGATCCGCGACCGCATGCCGCAGATCGAACTTGCGGTCGGCCACGAGGTCACGGCACTGGTGCTGCGTATCCTGGAACCGCTGACCGATGCGGACAAGGACCTGCTGCGCGCCTTTGCGGATCAGTACAAGGTCCAGTTCTGGCTCCAGCCCAAGGGCCCGGATACCGTTGCGCCGTTCTATCCGCTTGACCGGGAACTGGCCTACACGCTGCCCGAGTTCGGCATTCGCATGCCGTTCAAGCCGACGGACTTCACGCAGGTCAATCACCAGATCAACCGTGTGCTGATCGGCCGTGCGTTGCGTCTGCTGGACGCCCAGCCGCAAGACCGGCTGCTCGACCTGTTCTGCGGCATCGGCAACTTCACGCTGCCACTGGCCACGCAGGGGCGCTCGGTCATGGGTATCGAAGGCAGCGAAGCCCTGACGACCCGGGCGCTGGCCAATGCCGGTTACAACGGGCTGGCGCACAAGACGGAATTCGCTTGCCGCAATCTGTTTGAAGTCACGGCCGAGGACATCGCCGCGCTGGGCCGCTTCGACCGCTGGCTGGTCGACCCCCCGCGCGAGGGCGCGCTGGCCGTGTGCAAGGCGCTGGGCGAGCTGGCGCAGCAAGGCAGCGACGTGCTCCCGAGCCGGATCGTCTACGTATCGTGCAGCCCCTCGACCCTGGCCCGCGATGCTGGCTTGCTGGTGCACGAGGCCGGCTACCGGCTGGTGGGCGCAGGCGTTGTGAACATGTTCCCGCATACCTCGCACGTCGAGTCGATTGCCGTGTTCGAGCGCGGGTAGGTTGGGGTGGGCTGAAATTGCTGCCCAATGAAAAAAACGCCGGCCAGATGGCCGGCGTTTTTCATCTTGCCTGTGGCTGCGTCAGTCCCGGCTGCCGCCAAAAATGCCCAGCAGGGCCAGCAGGTTCGTGAACACGTTGTAGACGTCGAGGTAGATCGCCAGCGTTGCGGTGATGTAATTGGTCTCGCCGCCATTCACCACGCGCTGCACATCGAACAGGATGTAGGCCGAGAAAATGCCGATGGCGATGACCGACACCGTGATCATCAGCGACGGCAGTTGCAGCCAGATATTGGCGACGCTTGCCAGGATCAGCAGGATCACGCCAACGAACAGGAACTTGCTCAGGCCCGAAAAATCACGCTTGCTGACCGTGGCGATGGTGGCCATCGCGCCGAATACCGCCGCAGTGCCGCCAAAGGCATACATGATCAGTGCCGGTCCGTTCGAGAACTGCAGCACCGCGCCGATCAGGCGCGACAGCATCAGTCCCATGAAGAACGTGAAGGCCAGCAGCAGGACCACGCCCATGCTGCTGTTCTTGGTCTTCTCGATGCCGTAGAAGAAGGCGAACGCAATGCCGAGGAAGAGGATCAGCGACAGGCCGGGGCTGCCTGCCATGAAGCTGAAGCCGGTCGCCACGCCGATCCATGCACCGATCACGGTGGGAATCATCGAGATGGCCAGCAGCCAGTAAGTGTTGCGCAAGACCCTGTTGCGCACGACGACATCGCTGACCGTCGACGCATTGCCGAAACCGTAGGTGTTCAGCTTGTTATCCATGGTGACTCCTGTTCTTTAACGGTGAGGCGCCGGGTCGACCCGGTGCCGACGCATCGCCAATGTGGCATCGCCTTTGCGGAATTGCAAGTGGATTAAAGTGTTGCATGAATCACTTCAATGCGATCACGGTCGAATTTGTTGCTCGTGTTTGACGTCTTTACATGTATTGCGTTCCGTGCAATGGGTGGTGTCGAAATGTGCAGGCTGTGCCATGCAGCATGCCGCGGCGCCGCATTCGGCAGCTGCGTTGGTGGCCAAGGGGGGCTGCGCTCGAAACCATCATCGTCTCGTGCTAGAATCGCACGTTTAATCCATTTGTAACCCCTTCATTTTTCGGAGTTTTTCATGGCGATCGAACGCACCCTGTCGATTATCAAGCCGGATGCCGTGGCCAAGAACGTTATCGGCCAGATCTACGCCCGTTTCGAGGCCGCCGGCCTGAAGATCATTGCTGCCAAGATGGTGCACCTGTCGCGCGGCGAAGCCGAGCAGTTCTACGCTGTCCACAAAGAGCGCCCGTTCTTCAAGGACCTGGTCGACTTCATGGTCTCGGGCCCGGTCATGATCCAGGCTCTGGAAGGCGAGAACGCCATCGCCAAGAACCGTGAGCTGATGGGCGCCACCGACCCGAAGAAGGCCGACAAGGGCACCATCCGCGCCGACTTCGCCGACAGCATCGACGCCAACGCCGTGCACGGCTCGGACGCTGCTGAAACCGCCGCTGTGGAAGTTGCCTTCTTCTTCCCGGGCATGAACGTTTACAGCCGCTGATTGTCTGGTCTTTTTCACAAGACTAGACTGAAACGGAAGTTGAGTTTGCCGTCATGAACAATCTCGTCAACCTGCTCGACCTGGATGCGGACGCGCTCACCGCCTATTGCGGGGAGCTCGGCGAGAAGCCGTTTCGTGCGCGGCAGCTGCAACGCTGGATCCACCATTTCGGTGCCAGCCGTTTCGACGCGATGTCGGATCTCGCCAAGTCGCTGCGCGAAAAGCTCGCCACGCGGGCCGAGATCCGCTCGCCGGCCGTCATCACCGACCACCTGTCGGCCGACGGCACGCGCAAGTGGCTGCTTGATGTCGGCAATGGCAACGCGGTGGAGACGGTGTACATCCCCGAGGAAACGCGCGGCACGCTGTGCGTCTCCTCGCAGGCCGGGTGCGCCGTCAACTGCCGGTTCTGTTCGACCGGCAAGCAGGGTTTCTCGCGCAACCTGACCACGGGCGAGATCATCGGCCAGCTGTGGATGGCGGAGTTCGCCATGCGCGAGCAACTGGGCCGTGGCCCCAAGGATGACCGCGTCATCTCCAATGTGGTGATGATGGGCATGGGCGAGCCGCTGCTCAATTACGACCAGGTCGTCCCGGCCATGCGGCTGATGCTGGACGACAATGCGTATGGCCTGTCGCGCCGGCGCGTGACGCTGTCCACTTCCGGCGTGGTGCCGATGATGGACCGGCTGTCGAAAGACCTGCCGGTGGCGCTTGCGGTGTCGCTGCACGCGTCCAATGACGCCCTGCGCGACGTGCTCGTGCCGCTGAACAAGAAGTACCCGCTGGCCGATCTGATGGCGGCATGCCGCCGTTACCTGGAATTCGCGCCGCGCGACTTCATTACCTTCGAATACTGCATGCTGGATGGCGTCAATGACGGCGTCCAGCATGCGCGGGAGCTGTTGAAGCTGGTGGCCGACGTGCCTTGCAAGTTCAATCTGATCCCGTTCAACCCCTTCCCCGAATCGGGTCTCAAGCGTTCCAACAACGAGCAGATCCGGCGCTTTGCGCAGGTGTTGATGGACGCTGGCATCGTGACCACGATCCGCAAGACGCGCGGCGATGATATTGACGCGGCGTGCGGCCAGCTGGCCGGGGAAGTCAAGGATCGCACCCGGCTTGCCGAGCGCGGCAAGTTCGGCAAGATCACGCCTTTGGTGCCGGTTGCCGCGACTGGCCAAGCTGGGGAGGCTCGCCCTGCATGATCCGTCTGATCGCTGCAGCCCTGCTGGGGCTGCTGATGTTGTCAGCTTGCCAGTTGCCGCAAGCGCCCTCGCAGGACCTCCAGACCACTTCCGACCAGACCGATGCCCGGCGCCGCGCCGGCATCCGGCTGCAGTTGGCCACCAATTACCTTGAGGCCGGCCAGAACAGTGTTGCGCTCGACGAGGTCAAGCAGGCAATTGCCGCCGACCCCAGCATGGGCGACGCGTACCATGTGCGCGCGCTGATCTACATGGCCATGAACGAGAAGGCGCTGGCCGACGACAGCTTCCGCACCGCGGTTTCCATGCGCGGCAATGATGGCGACCTGCTCAACAACTATGGCTGGTTCTTGTGCCAGGAAGGCCGGTATGGCGAGGCGGTTCCGATGCTCGAGCGCGCGGTGTCCGCTCCCTCGGCCGGCGGGCCCGCCAAGCCGCTGATCAGCCTTGGCGCATGCCAGATCCGCAATGGTGCTGGTGCCGAAGCCGAGAAGAACCTGAAGGCGGCGCTTGGCTACGATCGGAACAACCCGGTCGCCAATACCAACCTGGCGCTGGTTTACTACCGGCGTGGCGACCTCGCGCAGGCTCGGCAATTTGCGGAGCGAGTCAACAACAGCAAATTTGCAAGCGCGCAATCCCTCTGGCTGGGTGCGCGCATTGCGCGCCGTCAGGGCGACGCGGCGACGCAGGGCGCCCTTGTGGCACAGCTGCGCCAGCGTTTCCCCGATTCGCGCGAACTGAGCGCCTACGAACAAGGAGCATGGGATGAGTGAGCAAGAGCGCGCCGCAGGCCAGGCCGCATCGACGGGACACGTCGGCGGGGGCGCGACAGAATCTGAGCGTGAAGCCGTGGCGCGCGAGATCGGCGTGCTGCTGGCACAGGCGCGAGAATCGCAACGGATGTCCATCGAAGACGTGAGTGCTCGCCTGAAAGTTGCCACGTCGAAGCTGACTGCAATTGAAGGCGGCCAAGTCGATGCGCTTCCCGATATCACCTTTGCCAAGGGCGTGATGCGTGCTTACGCGCGCATGCTGCACGTCGACGTGGACGTCTTGCTCGCGCGGTTCCACCCGCGGCCGGTCCAGGTCACGGAGATGGCGCGCCAGCGCGAAAGCGGCCTCAACGAGACGTTCGACGACCGCAGGCGCTTTGGGTCCCGCCGGGGCACGGGTGCCGGCGGGCGCTGGGTCTGGCTGGCACTGGTGGTGGCCGGCGTGGCCGCGGGCGGCTGGTTCGGGCTCGACCATATGAAGCAGTGGCTGGAAGCGCGCAATAGCGCCGCTGAGGCCACGCACGCCGAAGTGCGGGAGCAGCCGGCTCAGACATCCGACTCTGGCACCGTGACGGCGGCGCTTCCGCCGGTCATGGCCGGTGCTGACTCCCCGGCGCCGTCCGAGGCATTGCCTGCCAGCGCGCCGGCGGTTGCTGCTAGCGACGTGGCCGTGCCCGTGCCGGCTGCGGCGGCAGCCCCGGCGGCGCTCACTGCCAAAGCGGAACCGGCATCGGCACCCGCGCCGGCCACGGCCGCTGCGCAGGGTGAACTGCAGATCAAGTTCTCGGCCGACACCTGGTACGAGATCCGCGACCGCAGCGGCAAGGTCGTCCTGGGCGGCACCGCCAAGGCCGGCCAGGAAGTCGCGGGTGGCGGCACGGCGCCCTACAAGGTGACCATCGGCAACGTGAAGGGTGTGGAGTCGATGAGCCGCAACGGCACGCCGGTCGACTTGAAGGCGGCAAACCGCAACAACGTCGCGCGCCTGACGCTGCCCTGACGCGGGCCCGGCACGGTGCATCATTGCGAGGTGGTAACGCTATGAACGAACAGCTTTGTCTTCCCGTCCTGCCGGGCCCGCTGCCGCGCCGCTCGACGCGCCAGGCGCGCATCGCCTGGGGCGATAACATCGTCACCATCGGTGGCGGGGCGCCGGTGCGGGTGCAGTCGATGACCAATACGGATACCGTCGATGCCATTGGCACGGCGATCCAGGTCAAGGAACTGGCGCGCGCAGGGTCCGAGATTGTCCGCATCACCGTCAACACGCCCGAGGCGGCTGCGGCCGTGCCGCATATCCGCGAGCAGCTCGACCGCATGGGCGTCAACGTGCCGCTGGTGGGAGACTTCCACTACAACGGCCACAAGCTGCTGCAGGACCATCCAGCCTGCGCCGAGGCGTTGTCGAAGTACCGCATCAACCCCGGCAATGTCGGGCAGGGCGCCAAGCGCGACACGCAGTTCGCGCAGATGATCGAGATGGCCTGCCGGTACAGCAAGCCGGTGCGCATCGGCGTCAACTGGGGCAGCCTGGACCAGGATCTGCTCGCGCGCATCATGGACGAGAACGCCGGCCGTGCCGAACCCTGGCCCGCGCAGAGCGTGATGATCGAGGCGCTGATCACCTCGGCGATCGATTCGGCGAAGAAGGCCGAGGAAATCGGCCTGCCGGGCAGCCAGATCATCCTGTCGTGCAAGGTTTCGCAGGTGCAGGAACTGATCGCGGTGTACCGCGAACTGGCGCGCCGCTGCGACTATGCACTGCATCTCGGGCTGACCGAGGCGGGCATGGGCAGCAAGGGCATCGTGGCCTCGACGGCGGCGCTGTCGGTGCTGCTGCAGGAAGGCATCGGCGATACCATCCGCATTTCGCTGACGCCCGAGCCGGGCGCGCCGCGCGAGAAGGAAGTCTATGTCGGCCAGGAAATCCTGCAGACCATGGGCATGCGCAACTTCACGCCGATGGTGATCGCGTGCCCGGGTTGCGGCCGCACCACCAGCACCGTGTTCCAGGAGCTGGCGGCCAGCATCCAGGCGTATCTGCGCGAACAGATGCCGCAGTGGAAGACCGCCTACCCCGGCGTCGAGGAGATGGATGTGGCCGTGATGGGCTGCATCGTCAACGGTCCGGGCGAGAGCAAGCACGCCAATATCGGCATCTCGCTGCCGGGCTCGGGCGAATCGCCGGCGGCGCCGGTGTTCGTGGATGGCGTCAAGGTGAAGACGCTGCGCGGCGAGCGCATCGCCGAAGAATTCCAGGCGATCGTCGACGAGTACGTTCGCACGCATTACGGTCCGGGCGCAGCACGAGCAGAGAAGGAAGCGGTGGCCTGAGCCGGCATTGGCCGGTCCACCCCAGCAAGATAACGACAGAATGACGCAAAACGAGAATCCGTCCGCGCAAAGCGGCGCCAAGGCAGAAGACAAGGCACGCCCCGCCAAGGCATTGCAGGGCGTGAAGGGCATGAACGACATGCTGCCCGCGGATGCCCCGCTGTGGGAGCATTTCGAGAACGCCGCGCGCGCCATGCTGCGGGCCTATGGCTACCAGCAGATCCGCACGCCGATCGTCGAGCATACCCAGCTGTTCGTGCGTGGCATCGGCGAGGTGACGGATATTGTCGAGAAGGAAATGTATTCCTTCACCGATTCGCTCAATGGCGAGCAACTCACGCTGCGCCCGGAAGGCACCGCGGCGGCCGTGCGCGCCACCATCGAGCACAACCTGCTGTACGACGGCCCGAAGCGTCTGTGGTACACCGGCCCGATGTTCCGCCACGAGCGTCCGCAGCGCGGCCGCTATCGCCAGTTCCATCAGCTCGGCGCCGAGGCGCTCGGCTTTGCCGGCCCGGACGTGGATGCCGAGATCATCCTGATGTGCCAGCGCCTGTGGGATGATCTGGGCCTGACCGGCGTGCGGCTGGAGATCAATTCGCTGGGCCAGGCGCATGAGCGCGCCGCGCACCGCGAAGAGTTGATCAAGTACCTGGAACGGTTCCAGGAGATCCTGGACGAGGATGGCAAGCGCCGCCTTTACACCAATCCACTGCGCGTGCTCGACACGAAAAATCCCGCACTGCAGGAAATGGCGGCCAACGCGCCCAAGCTGATCGATTTCCTGGGCGAGGAATCGCTGGCCCACTTCGAGGGCGTGCAGCGCCTGTTGAAGGCCAACAACATTCCGTACAAGATCAATCCGCGCCTGGTGCGCGGGCTGGACTATTACAACCTGACGGTGTTCGAGTGGATCACGGACAAGCTTGGCGCGCAGGGCACCATTGCCGGCGGCGGTCGCTATGATCCGCTGATCGCGCAGATGGGCGGCAAGCCGGCGCCGGCCTGCGGCTGGGCCATGGGTATCGAGCGCATCATCGAGCTGATCCGCGAGGAAGGCGTGGTACCGGACGCGGTGGGCTGTGATATCTACCTCGTGCACCAGGGTGAAGCCGCGGCCCAGCAAGCCATGGTCGCTGCCGAGCGCCTGCGCGATGCCGGACTGGACGTAGTGCTGCATGCCACGACCGACGGCAAGAGCGGCAGCTTCAAGTCGCAGATGAAGCGCGCCGACGCGAGCGGCGCGGCGTACGCCGTGATCATCGGCGAGGACGAAGTCGCTGCCGGCGTAATGCAGGTGAAGGAACTTCGCCAGGGCGCGCAGGCCGAAGGCGGCGGCCAGCAGGCGCAAGTGCCTGCCGAGGGCCTGGTCGACTACCTGATCGACGCGATGGTCGGCGCCAGCGAATAACAGTAGCGCTGCCTGCCGCGACCCGCGAGGTCTGCCAAGCAGGAAACGGAGGCCGCCCAGGCGGCCTTTGACCCCAACCCAAACGCAAGAGAGTGCCTCGACATGGCATACGATCTGGAAGAGCAGGAACAGCTTGAAAACCTGAAGGCCTGGTGGCGTCAGTACGGCAATGCCCTGACGTGGATCCTGATTGCCGCTTTGCTGGCGTTCGCCGCCTGGAATGGCTGGAAGTACTGGGAACGCAAGCAGGCTTCCGAGGCCGCCGTGCTCTACGACCAGGTGATCAAGGCTGCGGAAGGCCGCGATGCCGAGCGCGTCAAGCGCGCCGCTGGCGACCTTGAAGACAAGTTCGGCAAGACGGCCTATGGTCCGATGAGCGCGCTGGTCGCAGCCAAGGTGCTGTACGATGCGGGCGATCTGGCGGCCGCCAAGGCACAGTTGCAGTGGGCAATCGATCATGGCGACGGCGAGTACTCGCTGATTGCCCGTGTGCGTCTTGCCGGCGTGCTGCTCGACGAGAAGGCCTACGACCAGGGCCTGGCGCTGCTCAAGGACGAGCCGCCGGCGCCGTTCGTCGCGCTGTATGCCGACCGCAAGGGCGATCTGCTGGCCGCGCAGGACAAGCGCGCCGACGCACGCGCTGCCTACCGCAAGGCGCTGGACAAGCTGAGCGCCGACGATCAGTCGATGCGCCAGATCATCCAGTTCAAGCTTGACGCGCTGGGCACCGCCTGAGCTTGCGCCGCTGTACGAGAAGGGCATCTGCCACAACCCAATTCAGGATCCGAACCTTATGACGTCAATGCTTTCCGGTGCCGAACAACAAGGCAAGTCCCGCCGCAAGATTGCCCGTGCGCTCGTCGCCGGCGCCTGCCTTGTGGCGTTGGGCGGTTGCTCGCTGTTCAGCAAGGAGAACAAGCATCCGCCGGCCGAGCTGAAGCCGGTGTCGGCGACGCTGTCCGTGCGTCAGGCCTGGAAGGCGGATGTCGGCAAGAGCGGGCCATACGCGCTGCAGCCGGCCGCAGCGGGCAACAACGTGTACGTATCGGCCAACAATGGCACGATCATGGCACTGGATGGAGCCACCGGTCGTACGCTGTGGAAGGCCAAGACCGACGTCGATATCACGACTGGCCCGGGCAGTGACGGCTCGGTGACGGCCGTGGCGGGGGAGAAGGGCGCGGTCTACGCATTCGATGCCAGCGGCAAGCAGATCTGGAAGAAGCAGGTCAACGGCGAAGTCCTGTCGGCCCCGCTGGTCGGCAACGGCCTGGTGGTCGTGCGCACCACCGATACCCGGGTACTCGCGCTGGACGCCCAGACCGGTGAGCGGCGCTGGATCTACCAGCGTTCGCAGACGCCGCTGAACCTGCGCGCCGCCATGGGCATGGTGTTCGCCGGTGATGGCATCGTGATGGGCTTTCCCGGTGGCAAGCTGGGGGTCCTGACGCCAGGCAACGGCGTGCTTCGCTGGGAGAGCGCGGTTTCGTATCCAAAGGGTGTTTCGGAGATCGAGCGCCTGAACGACGTCACCGGCCAGCCCATGGTCAGTGGCCGCCAGGTTTGCGCCACGACCTTCCAGGGCCGGATCGCCTGCCTGGAGCTGGCCAGTGGCCAGCCGCAGTGGGGCAAGGATTTCTCGTCGCCTTCCGGCCTGACCCAGGATGACAATGCCATCTATGCCAGCGACGAACAGTCCGTGGTCTTCGCGTTCGACCGCCAGAATGGCAACGAGCGCTGGAAGAACAACGAACTGCGCTATCGCCGCCTTGGCGCCCCGCTGGTCCTGGGCCGCTCGGTGGTGATGGGCGACTTTGAAGGCTATGTACATTTCCTCTCGCGTGACGATGGCACCGTGCTGGCGCGCATGAAGACCGATGGCAGTGCCATCAGCGCCGCGCCGGTGGTGGCCGGGCAGACCCTGGTCATCCAGACCCGCGACGGCGACGTCTACGGCTACGTGCCGGGCTGAGCCGGTGGTGACAGCGCGGTCCGTGCACCTGTCGGCACGGGCGGCGCCAATTCCGGTAGCATGATCCTTGGTCGTGCGGCGAAATGCGGAGCAGGGCCTGATGCCACGCTCCGCCCGACAGGAGAAGCGGCTGGCCATGCATTTTTTGCATGAAGCGCCGTCGGATCAACTGACTCCGGAGTTCCAGGGGACGGCAAGTGCCGGCCCCCGTTTCCGTTTATTGCATGAAACCAGTTATTGCACTGGTCGGCCGCCCGAACGTCGGGAAGTCGACACTATTCAACCGCATGACCCGGTCGCGCGACGCGCTTGTCGCCGACCTGCCAGGCCTCACGCGCGACCGCCACTACGGCGAAGGGCGTATCGGTGATCGTCCGTTCATTGCCATCGATACCGGCGGCTTCGAGCCGGTGGTCAAGGAGGGCATCGTCGCCGAGATGGCCAAGCAGACCAAGCAGGCCGTCGTCGAGGCGGACGTGGTCATCTTCATCGTCGACGGCAGGCTGGGCCTGGCGCCGCAGGACCGCGCCATTGCGGACTATCTGCGCAAGACCGGCCGGCGCGTGATGCTGGCCGTCAACAAGGCCGAGGGCATGAAGTACACCTCGGTCGCTGCCGATTTCTACGAGCTCGGCATGGGCGATCCGTACGCGATTTCGGCTGCGCACGGCGATGGCGTTCGCGAGCTCGTGGACGAAGCGCTGGAACTGGCCGTGCAGGAGCGTCCGGAGCTGGCCGAGGAAGAAGGCGACAGCGGCAAGGGCGTGAAGATCGCCATTGTCGGCCGTCCGAACGTGGGCAAGTCGACGCTGGTCAATACGCTGATCGGCGAGGAGCGCGTGATCGCGTTCGACATGCCCGGCACCACGCGCGACGCCATCTACGTGGAGTTCGAGCGCGGCGGCAAGCCCTACACGCTGATCGACACGGCGGGTCTGCGGCGTCGGGGCAAGGTGTTCGAAGCGATCGAGAAGTTCTCGGTGGTCAAGACGCTGCAATCGATCGCCGACGCCAATGTCGTGATTCTGCTGCTCGACGCGCAGCAGGATATCTCCGACCAGGATGCCCATATTGCGGGCTTTATCGTCGAGTCGGGCCGGGCTCTCGTGGTCGGCGTCAACAAGTGGGATGGCCTGGACGGCCATACCCGCGACCGGATCAAGCACGACCTCGAGCGCAAGCTGCAATTCCTGAGCTTCGCCAATTTCCACTTCGTGTCTGCGCGGGAACGCACAGGCATTGGCGCGCTGATGCGTTCGGTCGACGACGCGTTTGCCGCGGCCATGGTGAAACTGCCCACGCCGCAGCTCACGCGGGTGCTGCAGGAAGCGGTGGAGTTCCAGCAGCCGAAGCGCGCCGGCGTATCGCGGCCGAAGCTGCGCTACGCGCACCAGGGTGGTTCCAACCCGCCGATCATCGTGATCCACGGCAACGCCTTGTCGAGTGTTTCCGAGACCTATCGGCGCTACCTGGAGAACCGCTACCGGGCGGCATTCAAGTTGAAGGGCACCCCTCTTCGCATTGAATTTCGCACGAACAAAAACCCGTATGCGGACTCGAAAGACTGAGTTCCCGGCGGGTGCATGGCGAGGCAAGTTTTCGTTTGCGTTCGTTTGGAACTGCGGCTAAATTTGCGTTAGCAGGGGGTTCTCTGCGCGCTGACGCCGCTTTGGTACCGTTTTTGATCTTTTTTCTGGCGCGAGCTTGCGCCGATTGACTTGAACCGGGGACTTTCGTCCCCATTATTCACCACTAAACCTATAAATTTGGAGTGTGCCATGAGTAACAAAGGGCAACTGCTACAAGACCCGTTCCTGAACGCGCTGCGCAAAGAGCACGTGCCGGTTTCCATCTATCTCGTCAATGGCATCAAGCTGCAAGGCAACATCGAATCGTTTGACCAGTATGTCGTGCTGCTGCGTAACACCGTGACGCAGATGGTCTACAAGCATGCAATTTCCACCGTCGTCCCGGCTCGCGCGGTCAATTTCCGCGTGGATGATTCCACCGAGGCCTGATCTTCCCGAGGCCGCAACTGCTTGCGGCCCTTGCTTGCTGGCCTCGGGCACACGCCTCCCGGCATTGCCGCGGTGCCAGCTTCCGGTTCGCGCCTGCGGCCGGATTGCGGTGAACCGGACTGGCTGCCAGCCACGCCGCTGCCTCAATCGCGCAAGGGAGCGCGTGCCTCTGGCCCGCTCCCGTCCCTGAATCCGGCCAGTTCCGGTCGTCTTCCCGAAACCGTTTTACTTCGCGCGTAGCGCCCCCCGCTTGGATCCCAGAGCTACCTCCAACACCGAACCGTCGCGTGCCATTCTCGTCGGCGTGGATTTCGGCAAGCATGACTTTCAGGAAAGCCTGAGCGAGCTTGCCCTGTTGACTACCACGGCAGGCTCCTTGCCGGTGCATACGCTGACCGGCAAGCGCTCGCGGCCGGATCCGGCGCTGTTCATCGGTTCGGGCAAGGCCGAGGAGTTGAAGGAGGCAGCCGATGCGCTGGATGCCGATATCGTGGTGTTCAACCATGCCTTGAGCCCGGCACAGCAACGTAACCTGGAGCGCTTTCTGCTGCGCCATGTGATCGACCGTACCGGCCTGATCCTGGATATCTTCGCCCAGCGCGCGCAGAGCCATGTCGGCAAGGTGCAGGTGGAGCTGGCGCAGGTCCAGTACCAAGCGTCGCGGCTGGTCCGTGCGTGGAGCCACCTGGAGCGGCAGAAGGGCGGGATCGGCATGCGGGGCGGCCCGGGCGAGCGCCAGCTGGAACTGGACCGTCGTATGCTCGATACCCGGGCCAAGCGGCTGAAGTCCGATCTTGCCCGGCTGCAGCGGCAGCACAGCACGCAGCGGCGTGCCCGCGCGCGCAATGAAACCTTAAGCATTTCGCTGGTCGGCTACACCAACGCGGGCAAGTCGACGCTGTTCAACGCGTTGACCAAGGCCGGGGCCTATGCGGCCGACCAGCTTTTCGCGACGCTGGATACCACGTCCCGGCGGATGTTCCTGGACGGGCTCGGCAATGTCGTGTTGTCGGATACGGTCGGTTTCATCCGCGACCTGCCTACCCAGCTGGTCGAGGCGTTCCGTGCGACGCTCGACGAAACCGTGCATGCCGACCTGCTGCTGCATGTCGTCGACGCATCGAGTCCGGTGCGTCACGAGCAGATCGAGCAGGTCAACCGGGTGCTGGCCGAAATCGAAGCCTCCGGCATTCCGCAGATCGTCGTGATGAACAAGATCGATGCCGCGCCGGAGTTGCAGGAGCAGGGCGCTCGTGTCGAGCGCGACGAAAACGGCGTGCCGACGCGGGTGTTCCTCAGCGCCCGCGAGGGCGTAGGCCTGGACGCGCTGCGGCAGTCGATCGTTGAAGTCGCGCAGTGGTTGGCAAGCCTGCCACCTGAAGCTGCGCCGTTCGATCCGCGCTTGTCGGAGCAGGGCCCGCGCGCGGACGGCGACGGATTCGACTGGGATGAGGGGCACGATCCGGAGGATCGCGTCTCGTCCTGATCCTTTTCGGCGAGCTTCGCGGCCGGATTGCGCGATTTGGCCAAAAGTGGCGCAGATGACTGCTAGAATCCCCCTGTTACAAACTTCCCGGACCCGTGCACTTCATGCCCCAGTTCTCCCGGAATCCTGAATCGAGCCTGACCCCGGGCGGCCGATTTCCGCTGCGTGCGGGATGGCAGCGCCTGCGCGCAATCTTCTCGCTGAACGATCCCCGCTGGGGGCACGACGGCCAGGATGAGGATGACAAGGACGGCCGTGCGAACGACCGGGACGGGAACCGTCAGCAGAACCAGCGCCCGCAGGACGGACCGCCGGATCTCGACGAACTCTGGCGCGACTTCAACCGGCGTCTGAACGGATTGCTCGGGCGCAAGGAGAACGGTAATGGCGGTCAGGGCTTCGGCGGCCCGCGCATGCCCGGCAAGGGCTCAGGCGTAGGGGTCGGCGTGGTGGTGGCCGCCGTGGTCGGCATCTGGCTGGCCAGCGGTTTCTTCATGGTGCAGGAAGGCCAGACCGCGGTGATCCTGCAATTTGGCAAGTTCAAGTACTCGACGGGCCCCGGCATCAACTGGCGCCTGCCCTGGCCGATCCAGTCGGCCGAGGTGGTCAACCTGTCGGCCGTGCGATCGGTGGAAGTGGGGCGCTCCACCTCCATCAAGGACAGCAACCTGAAGGACTCGTCGATGCTGACGCAGGACGAGAACATCATCGACGTCCGCTTCACGGTCCAGTACGACATCCAGGATGCCAGCGAATTCCTGTTCTTCAACAAGACCGATCGCGGTGGCGATGAAGAACTCGTGACGCAGGCTGCCGAAACATCGGTGCGTGAAATCGTCGGCCGCAACAAGATGGACGCGGTGCTGTACGAGAACCGCGAGCAGATCGCGCAGGGGCTGGCCAAGTCGATCCAGTCGATCCTGACCGCATACAAGACCGGTATCCGCGTGATCTCGGTCAACGTGCAGAGCGTGCAGCCGCCCGAGCAGGTGCAGGCCGCGTTCGACGACGTGAACAAGGCCAGCCAGGATCGCGAGCGCGCGATCAGTGAAGGCCAGGCCTATGCCAATGACGTGATTCCGCGCGCCAAGGGTACGGCGGCGCGGCTGAAGGAAGAGGCGGAGGCCTACCGCGCGCGCGTTGTGGCCCAGGCTGAAGGCGATGCTTCGCGGTTCCGTTCGGTGCAGGGCGAATACGCCAAGGCACCCCAGGTGACGCGCGACCGCATCTATATCGAGACCATGCAGCAGATCTACGCCAATTCGACCAAGGTGCTCGTGGATGCGCGCCAGGGCAGCAACCTTCTGTATCTCCCGCTCGACAAGCTGATGGCACAGGCCCAGGGTGATGGCCGTAGTGGTGCGCAGACGCCTTCGCAGCCGGCCAGCGGCGCCGGCGCGCAAGCGCCGGCGCCGGCGCCGGATTCATCGGCCGATATCCGGTCGCGCGAATCCCTGCGCAACCGTGACCGCGATTCGCGCTGAGGAGACCGTCATGAACCGACTGATTTCCTTTGCGATTGGCGCTTTCATCCTGCTGGCCGTGGCGTCTTCGATGATGTTCGTCGTAGACCAGCGCCAGTACGCCGTGGTGTTCGCCTTTGGCGAG
Organism: Cupriavidus sp. 22TCCZM01-5; assembly: GCF_057798915.1. Classification (NCBI taxonomy): domain Bacteria; kingdom Pseudomonadati; phylum Pseudomonadota; class Betaproteobacteria; order Burkholderiales; family Burkholderiaceae; genus Cupriavidus; species Cupriavidus sp. 22TCCZM01-5. The sequence continues at coordinate 245,031 of NZ_JBYOJR010000002.1, read as the reverse complement.
ATCAAGCAGATCGTGCGCGAGCCCGGCCTGCACTTCAAGCTGCCGCCGCCGCTGCAGAACGTGGTGTTCATGGACCGCCGCCTGCAGACCATTGACGTCGCTGCCAGCGAACGTTTCCTGACTGCGGAAAAGAAGAGCATGGTGGTGGACTGGTTCGTCAAATGGCGGATCACGGATCCCCGCAAGTTCTACGTTGCCTTCGGCGGCAATGTGCGCAGTGCCCAGGATCGCATGACCCAGCGTATCGACGCGGTGGCGCGCGAGGAGTTCGGCAAGCGCACCGTGGCTGACGTGGTTGCCGGCGAGCGTGAGAAGGTCATGCAGAATATCCGCGCCGGCATGTCGGAGTACGCGCAGTCGGTCGGCGTCGAGATCCTCGATGTGCGCCTCAAGCGCGTGGACCTGCTGCCGGCCATCAGTGAGTCGGTGTACCGCCGCATGGAAGCCGAGCGCAAGCGCGTGGCCAACGAGCTGCGCTCGACCGGCGCCGCTGAAGGCGAGAAGATCCGCGCGGATGCCGATCGCCAGCGCGAGGTAGTACTGGCCGAGGCCTATCGCGATGCGCAGGTGATCAAGGGTGAAGGCGATGCCAAGTCGTCGCAGACCTATGCTGACGCCTTTGGCAAGGATCCGCAGTTCGCGCAGTTCTGGCGCAGCATGGAGGCTTATCGCAATACCTTCCGCGACAAGCGCGACATCATGGTGCTGGAGCCGAATTCGGACTTCTTCCGCTTCATGCGCTCCAGCGGTGGTGCTGCGACCCCTGCGGCGAGTAGTGCGTCCGGAGGACGACGCTAGCGAAAGTGCTGAGTTTGTGGCGAGGTGACAAAACCCCGGCTTGCCGGGGTTTTGTCCGGCTGGGGCTCGGCGCCCGAAGTGACGGCGCGGACGCGCAGGGCCGCATTGGATTCGCCAGGTGTGCAGGTTGGGACCTGCGTGCAAACGTGTCATACAGAGAAGAGATTCATCATGTCCAACCATTGGCTGCTGCCAGAAAACATCGCCGACGTCTTGCCGTCGGAGGCCCGCAAGATCGAGGAATTGCGCCGCCGCATGCTGGACCTGTTCCGTACCTACGGCTATGAGCTGGTCATGCCGCCGATGCTGGAATACCTTGAGTCGCTGCTGACGGGAACCGGGCACGACCTGGATCTGCGCACGCTCAAGCTGGTGGATCAGCTGTCTGGCCGCACGATGGGCCTGCGCGCCGATATCACGCCGCAGGTGGCGCGCATCGATGCGCACCTGCTGAACCGCCCTGGCGTGACCCGCCTGTGCTATGCGGGGAACGTCCTGCACGCGCGTCCGGCCGGGTTCCATGCCACGCGCGAGCCGATCCAGGTGGGTGCCGAGATTTACGGCCATGCCGGCCTGGAGGCTGATGTCGAGATCCAGGAACTGATGCTTGCCGCGTTGCAGGCTGCGGGCCTGTCGGATATCCGCATCGACCTGTGCCATGCCGGTATCCTCGAGGCGCTGCTGGATGGCCTGCCATCGATCCGCCGGATCGAAGATGCGCTGTTCGCAGCGCTGGAAACCAAGGACGTCTCGGGACTGCGCGAGATCACGCAAGGCCTGCCTCAGACCGAGCGGGACGCACTGCTGGCACTGCCGACGCTGTATGGCGGGGTGGAGGTCCTGGATCGTGCCCGCGCCACGCTGCCCGACAGCCCGGCAATCGGGCGCGCCCTGGACGAACTGGCGGCATTGGCGACGCAGGTACGCGGCGCGAGTGTCAACATCGACCTGTCCGACTTGCGCGGCTACCACTATCACAGCGGTGTGATGTTTGCGGCGTATGTGGCGGGGCTGCCGAACTATGTGGCGCGCGGGGGCCGGTATGACAAGGTTGGCGAGGCCTTTGGTCGCGCACGCCCGGCTACCGGATTCTCGCTGGATCTGCGCGAAGTGGCCGCACTGTCACCGATAGAAGTGCGCGCCCAGGCCGTTTTCGCGCCCTGGGACGCGGATCCTGCCCTTCGTACCGCCATCGTGGCGCTGCGGGCAGCGGGCGAAATCGTGATCCAGTCGCTGCCCGGGCATACCAATGAACTCGATGAATTCAGTTGCGACCGCCAGCTCGTGCGCCAGGAAGCCGGCTGGGTTGTTGTGCCGCGCTGAATCATGATGCCGGTCATTTGCCCAAAAAGCAGGAATCGACCGGCAACGAGAGTAGAATACGTTTTTAACCTATTGACCAAAGCAATATGTCCGCATCCGCAGTAGGCCAGGGACGCAATGTCGTCGTGATCGGAACCCAGTGGGGTGACGAAGGCAAGGGAAAAATCGTCGATTGGCTTACCGACCATGCAAAGGGCGTGGTGCGGTTCCAGGGCGGCCACAACGCTGGCCACACCCTGATCATCGGCGGCAAGAAGACCATCCTGCGGCTGATCCCATCGGGAATCATGCGCGAAGGCACGGTCTGCTACATCGGCAACGGTGTGGTGCTGTCGCCTGAAGCCCTGTTCCGTGAAATCGAAGAACTCGAATCGGCTGGCCTCGAAGTGCAGAAGCGCCTGCGCATTTCCGAGGCCGCAACCCTGATCCTGCCGTACCACGTGGCTATCGACAAGGCGCGCGAAGCGCGCCGCGGCGCGGCCAAGATTGGCACGACCGGTCGCGGCATCGGGCCCGCGTACGAAGACAAGGTCGCCCGCCGCGCGCTGCGCGTGCAGGACCTGTTCGATCCGAAGCAGTTCGCCGAGCGCCTGCGCGAGAACCTGGACTTCCACAACTTCATGCTGACGCAGTACCTCGGCGCCGAAGCCGTGGACTACCAGCAGACCCTGGATGAGGCGCTGGCCTTTGCGCCGCGCCTGGCACCGATGGTCGCGGACGTGTCGGCCGAGCTCTACGCGGTCAACGCTGCCGGTGGCAACCTGATGTTCGAAGGCGCGCAAGGCACGCTGCTCGACGTGGACCACGGCACGTATCCGTTCGTAACCTCGAGCAACTGCGTGGCCGGTGCGGCTGCTGCGGGTGCCGGCGTGGGTCCGGGCCGCCTGAACTACATCCTGGGCATCACCAAGGCCTACTGCACGCGCGTTGGTGCCGGTCCGTTCCCGAGCGAACTGTACGACAACGACAATCCCGCTCGCCAGGATCCCGTCGGCGTGCGCCTGGCCAATGTTGGCAAGGAATTCGGCTCGGTGACCGGCCGTCCGCGCCGCACGGGCTGGCTCGATGCCGCCGCGCTCAAGCGCTCGGTGCAGATCAACGGTGTGTCGGGCCTGTGCCTGACCAAGCTCGACGTGCTCGACGGCCTGGAAAGCATCAAGCTGTGTGTCGGCTACACGCTGGACGGCAAGACCGTGGATATCCTGCCGCGAGGCTCGGATGCCGTAGCGCGCTGCGAACCGGTGTACGAAGAATTCCCCGGCTGGAATGAGTCGACTTTCGGCGTGAAGTCGTGGAACGCGCTGCCGGAAGCCGCGCGCACCTACCTCACGCGCGTGGAGGAAGTGGTCGGCATTCCGATCGACATGATCTCGACCGGCCCGGATCGCGACGAAACGATCCTGCTCCGTCACCCGTACCTGGCCTGACCCAGCGTACCCAGACTGCAAAGGCCGCGCGCCACAAGCGCGGCGGCCCCGCAAGAACAAATCGGCCCGCGCAAGCGGGCCGAGCCATATCGGTCAACAGACCCGAAGAAGAAACGAGTAAATCATGAATCAGCCAACGAACGACGATGAGAACCTGTGGGTGTCCTGGGATGAGTACCATCGCCTGATCGCGCGTCTGTCGCTGAACGTGCATGAGTCGGGCTGGAAGTTCGACAAGATCCTGTGCCTGGCGCGCGGTGGCCTGCGCGTGGGCGACCAGATGTCGCGCATCTTCGACGTGCCGCTGGCTATCCTGGCTACCAGCAGCTATCGCGAAGCCGCGGGCACGCAGCAGGGCGACCTCGATATCGCGCAGTACATCACCATGACGCGCGGCGAGCTCACCGGCAAGATCCTGCTGGTGGACGATCTGGTCGACTCGGGCGTGACCCTGGAGCGCGTGGGACGGCATCTGAAAGAGCGCTATCCCGCCGTGACGGAAGTCCGCTCCGCGGTGCTTTGGTACAAGGCATGCTCCAAGGTCAAGCCGGACTATCATGTGACCTTCCTGCCGTCGAACCCCTGGATCCACCAGCCGTTCGAGGAGTACGACACGCTGCGCCCGCACAACCTGTCGGCCTGGCTCAAGCGCGGCAAACGCGCGCAGGAAGACGGCGCGCAAGGCTGAAGCGCTGTTGTCGAACAGGTGGCCCCGCCGGGGGCCGCGCAAGTCAGGCTTCAGTAGCCGACCGTGAAGCGCTGGCGTGGATGCGCCGGCTTCTCGATCTCGTCGAGCATGGCGATCGCGTAGTCTTCCATCGAGATCCGGCTTTTGCCGGCAGCATCCGCCAGCAAGGCATCCTGGCCCACACGGTACTTGCCGGTGCGCTCGCCGGGCTCGAACAGTGCCGACGGCGACAGGAATGTCCAGTCCAAATCGGGCTCCCCGCGCAAGGCATTGAGAAAGTCGCGGCCAGCCAGCGCTTCGCCCTTGTAGGCCGCCGGAAATTCAGGCGTATCCACGAGTTGCGTGCCGGGTGCCACGAACAGGCTGCCTGCGCCGCCGACCACTAGCAGTCGCGGCACGCCGGCTGTCTTGACTGGCCCCACGACCTGCGATGCGTTCAATTGCTCGAACCGCGCCGTGCTGATGACTACATCGTGGCCTGCCAGTGCGGTCGCCAGCGCCTGGCCGTCGGTCGCGTCAACGTCGCGCCTGGTCAGGCTTTCACGAGCAGGCAGTTTGCTGGCCGTGCGGGCCAGTGCGGTGACGCGATGGCCGCGGTGCAGTGCTTCGTCGATCAGGCGGGTTCCCACGCGGCCGGTGGCGCCGATGATGGCAATGTTCATGCTTGCTCCTGTTTGTCAGGGTGGAGGGTGAATGCCACGTCCAGCGTGGCGGATCTTGATGTGAAACCAGTCTGGTTACACATCGGGGTAAAAAAATCAGCGCTTGCGGCGCTGGGCGGCATGTTCGACATCGGCGAGCATGCCGGCAATGGTGATCTCCGCCAGGGCATTGTCCATTGCCGACTGGGCCCGGTCGGCCACCTGCCGCAGGGCGCCGGTGATCTCCCTGCCCACCATGCAGGCCGGGTTGGGCGCACTCTGATGCAGGGCGATCAATGCCGTGGTTTCGACGGCGCGGAATACGTCCAGCAAGGTGATGCGTTCAGCGGGACGCGCCAGCGCGGAGCCGCCGGTGCTGCCCATGGTGCTGGTGACCAGGCCGGCTTCGGCCAGTTGCCCGATCAGCCGCCGGATCAGCGCCGGGTTGGTTCCGACGCTGCCAGCGATCAGCGAGGACGGCAGCGGTTCGCTGGCGCTGGCCAGCAAGGTGAGAATATGAACGGCGACGGCGAACCGGCTGCTTGTGCTCATGGCGAAACTCTAATGTGAAACCATGATAGTTACAGATCGTGCGGCTTGTCAATCCGCCTGGGGTATCGCAGTGCCAGGACTCGACGACATGGTGACTAGTCGCGATTTGTGTCGTAAAGGTGGCGGGAGAATGCCGGAATCGCCACTGAAACTGATACACTCGTCGGCAGTGCGGCCCGTTTGGCTGCCACAGATCAATAAATGGGATGCAGTCGAATCTGACTGCGAATCGAGGAGTGCAAGTTGCCGGATCAGATGTGCGAGGCGAGGGCGGAAAACAAAAAACCCGCAGGCTTTGAAAGCGCTGCGGGTTTCTCGCTGATCTGGTGCCCAGGAGAGGACTCGAACCTCCACAGTGTTGCCACCGCTAGGACCTGAACCTAGTGCGTCTACCAATTCCGCCACCTGGGCAGGTGTCGAAACAACCGAAGCGCTCATTATAGAGAGCGCGGAAATTTTGTCAAATAGTTTTCAGAAAAAATTGAATCAAAACAACTATCCGATCCCCAGCCGGGAAGAAATCCTCGGCGTACTGAGAACATCGGGGTCGCCCCAGTCGGCCGGCGATATTGCCAAGGCCCTGTCCGTCACGCGCAAGGAGCATGACGGATTCCAGAAACGCCTGGCCGCGATGGAACGCGACGGGCAGATCGAACTGAACCGCAAGGGCCGCTATGAACTGGCCCATCAACCGAATTTCGTTACCGGCCGGGTGCAGGGGCATCGCGACGGCTTTGGCTTCCTGATTCGCGACGACGGCGAGGATGATATCTTCCTGCCGGAACGCGAGCTGCAGAAGGCCATGCACAATGACCGCGCGCAGGTGCGCGTGGTCGGCTACGACCGGCGCGGCCGCCCGGAAGGGCAGATCGTCGAGATCATCGAGCGGGCCAACCGCTACGTGATCGGCCGCCTGCTCAGCGAGGGCGGCGTGCTGGTCGTGGCGCCCGAGGACAAGCGCATCAGCCAGGACATCCTGATCCCGCCGAAGGCGCAGGGCAAGGCGCGCGTGGGGCAGGTGGTCAGCGTCGAGCTGATCGAATATCCGGACCGCTATGTGCAGCCGGTCGGGCGCGTGGTGGAAGTGCTGGGCGATATCGACGATCCCGGCATGGAAATCGAGATCGCCGTACGCAAGTACGGCGTGCCCCATGCGTTTTCGGAGGCGGCTGCCAAGGAAGCCTCGGCGCTGCCCGATGAAGTGCGGCAGGCCGATCTGGACCACCGCATCGACCTGCGCGATGTGCCGCTCGTCACGATCGATGGCGAAGACGCGCGCGACTTTGACGATGCCGTCTACTGCGAGCCCGTGAAGATCGGCCGCACCAAGGGCTGGCGCCTGGTCGTGGCCATTGCCGATGTATCGCACTACGTGCGGCCCGGCATGCCGCTGGATGCCGATGCGCTCGACCGTGCCACCTCCGTGTATTTCCCGCGCCGGGTGATCCCGATGCTGCCGGAGAAGCTCTCCAATGGCCTGTGCTCGCTCAACCCGCAGGTGGACCGCCTGTGCATGGTGTGCGATGCGGTGATTACCGCCAAGGGCGAGCTGAAGGGCTACCAGTTCTATCCGGCCGTCATGCACTCGGCGGCGCGGCTGACCTACAACGAGGTCTGGTCGGTCCTGTCGAACACCAAGGGTCCGGAGGCACACAAGCGCGCTGAACTCGTACCGTACCTGCAGAACCTGTATGAGCTGTTCCAGGTCCTGCTCAAGGCACGGCGCGCGCGCGGTGCGATCGACTTCGATACCACCGAGACGTATATCGTCTGCAACGCGCAGGGCAAGATCGAGCAGATCCTGCCGCGCACGCGCAACGACGCGCACCGCCTGATCGAGGAATGCATGCTGACGGCCAACGTCTGCGCGGCCGATTTCCTCGAACGCTTCAAGCACCCGGCGCTGTACCGCATCCATGCGGGTCCGAGCGAAGAAAAGCTGAAGAGCCTGCGCGAATTCCTGAAGACCTCGGGGCTGTCGCTGGGCGGTGGCGACAAGCCGCAGGCGTCGGACTACGCCGAGGTGATGGACAAGATCAAGTCGCGGCCCGACGCGCCGATGCTGCAGACCATGTTGCTGCGCTCGATGCAGCAGGCGGTCTACAGCCCGGACAACATCGGTCACTTCGGCCTGGCCTATGAGGCCTACGCGCACTTCACCAGCCCGATCCGCCGCTATCCGGACTTGCTCGTGCACCGCGCGATCAAGGCCGTGCTGGCGCATACGAAGTACCAGCCGGCCTTCGCGCACGGCACTGAGCTTAACACCGCGATTTCGCCCAAGGCGCGGCGCCTGCAGGCCAAGGATGCCGAGCAGAAGGCGGAACTGACCGCGGCACGCGCACGGCGCAATGAAGCCATCTGGGACGAGCTGGGCCTGCACTGCTCAGCCAACGAGCGCCGTGCCGACGAGGCCTCGCGAGACGTCGAGGCCTGGCTCAAGTGCTACTTCATGCGCGACAAGCTGGGCAGCGACTTCGCCGGCACCGTCAGCGCCGTGACGTCGTTCGGCATCTTCGTGCAGCTCGACGAGCTGTACGTGGAAGGCCTGGTGCACGTCACCGAACTCGGCAGCGATTACTTCCAGTACGACGAAGCCCGCAACGAACTGCGTGGCGAACGTACCGGCATCCGCTACCGCCTGACCGACCGCGTGCGCGTGCAGGTGTCGCGCGTGGATCTCGATGCACGCAAGATCGACTTCCGCCTGGTGCAGGAGCCGTCGGCCAAGACCCTGCGCGCCCGCGCAGGTATAGCCGAGCCGCCGCGCGTGCCGGCCGCGCATGCGGTGCCGGCGCGCAAGAAGGGGCGGCAACTGGCGGCGCTGCTGGGCGGTACCTCGAAGCCCGAGGAGTCGTTCGACGAGACGCTGGATCGCGTGATCGAAGAGCAACCGGTGTTCGAGGCGGTGATCACGCCGCTGCGGCCGCACGTCAAGACTGGCGGCAAGCCGGCCAAGCGCGCTGCCAAGCCCAAGCCGAGCCATCTGGACAAGCCACGCAAGACGGCGTCGAAGACGCGCGCGGCCAAGACCGCGGGCAAGACATCGCGCCCTCCGCGCAAGCGCTAGGCCGGGTCTTCCGGGGCGCCGTGACATCGGCGTCCCCGGACGGCGCGCGTGAAGCGTGATGGCGGGCCGGGCAGGGCGAGTACAATCGCGCCATGGCTAAACAAAAACTTCTGATCGGCTTTCACGCCGTGACCGCGCGCTTGCGCCAGGACGCCAAGGGCGTCACCGATGTCTATGTCGAGGCTTCGCGCCGCGACCGCCGCATGCAAGACTTCATCCGCCTGGCGGAAGGCCTGGGCGTGCGCCTGCACCCCGTGGACGCCGAGCGTCTGCGCGGCATGGCCGGCACCGATCGTCACCAGGGCGTGGTGGCGCGCGCCGAAGACGTGGCGCTGGCACTGAACCTCGACGAACTGCTCGATGGCATTGAAGGCACACCGTTGCTGCTGGTGCTCGACGGCGTCACCGATCCTCATAACCTGGGCGCCTGCCTGCGCGTGGCGGACGGCGCCGGTGCGCATGCCGTCATTGCGCCCAAGGACCGCAGCGTCGGATTGAACACCACGGTGGCCAAGGTGGCCAGCGGCGCGGCCGAGACCGTGCCCTATATCACCGTGACCAACCTTGCCCGCACCCTGCGCGAGCTGCAGGAGCGCGGCATCTGGGTGGTCGGCACCGCCGACGGCACCGACAAGACGCTCTACGACGTCGACCTGAAAGGGCCGATGGCCATCGTGATGGGTGCCGAAGGCGAGGGCATGCGCCGCCTCACGCGCGAGACCTGCGACGAACTGGTCGGCATCCCGATGCTTGGCGGCGTTGAGAGCCTCAATGTGTCGGTGGCCAGCGGTGTCTGTCTGTACGAGGCCGTCCGACAGCGGCGCGTGAAGTAAGCTTCTGCAAGAACCAGCGCGCCGCGATAACGCGGCGCGCGCCATTCGTCAGGCGGCGTCGATTCGGCCGCCTGCCGCTATTCTGCAAACAAGTCCGGGCCAAACACCTCATAGTGGATACGCGCCTCGCGGACGCCGAGATCCTTCAGTGCGTCATGTTGGATGCGCATGAACGGAATCGGCCCGCAGATGTAGTAATCGGCATCCGGCAGCAGGACTGTGTCCTGGTCTCCTTTGGTGGGCACGCGTTTGTGGCCGCCGGACTCGTCGCTTGGCTTGCAGTCCAGTCTAGGAGAGATGATCCGCGCGCGCGGTAGCGGGCTAAAATTGCGGCAGCGTGGCTTCTCGCCGCGCCAGGCGCTCCCATGCGCGGGGCCGCCGCCGTGTTGCCCCCCCATGTTTGAATTCTTGATCGAGATTGCCATGCCAGTGCCCTGCAGTTGCCCCGCAAGCCCAGCCGTGTGGTGGGCGGAACCGTTGGTCAAGCGGCGCGCAGCATTGACGGCATGAGCAGGGATCCTCTGACCCCCACGTCGTCTCCCTGGCCCGGCCTTGAAAAAGCCAGGGACCTCATTGCGCAGGCGCGCAGCGTTTTTGTGCTGACTGGCGCCGGCATTTCCGCCGAATCCGGGGTGCCCACGTTCCGCGATGCATTGACCGGGCTCTGGGCGCGATTCGACCCCGAGGAGCTGGCGAGCGAGGATGCCTACCGCCGCCAGCCGGCGCTCGTATGGGAGTGGTATCAGCACCGGCGCGAACTGGTCGCGGCTGCGCGGCCCAATCCGGCGCACTATGCGCTGGTTGCTCTGGCGGCGCAGAAGCCGGTGACACTGGTCACGCAAAACGTGGACGGACTGCACCAGCGCGCCGGCAGCGTGCATGTGATCGAACTGCACGGAAACCTGTTTGCCAACAAATGGCTTAACGGGTGCGGGCGCTGCGACGAGGCCACCGCCATTCCCGGCGATCCGCCGCGTTGCAGCCTGTGCGGCGCGCTGATGCGGCCCGGCGTGGTGTGGTTCGGGGAAGACCTGCCGCGCGTGGCGCGCTTCCGCGCCGAGCATGCCGCCGAGACAGCCGACCTCTGCCTGGTCGTGGGAACGTCGGGCCTGGTGTATCCGGCCGCCGGGCTCCCTGGCCTGGCGAGGGATCACGGTGCGCGGGTCGTGGTGGTGAATCCCCAGCCTTCTGCGCTGGACCAGACCGCGGACGTGGTACTGCCGGCAGCGGCAGGCGCGTGCCTGCCGCTGCTGTGGTCGTCATCCGGCTCCGAGGCGGAGCCGGACTAAGCGACGCCTTTCAGCCGGCGATTTGCGCGACCAGCTTTTCCAGCTTGATCGCGTCCGCGGCGAACAGGCGGATGCCTTCGGCCAGCTTTTCGGTGGCCATGGCATCTTCGTTCAGCTGCCAGCGGAACGCGCGTTCGTCGGCCGGGATGCGCGCGATGTTGCCGGCCTGGGCCAGGTCGACCGACAACTTGCGTTCCACCGTGCCTTCGGTGCGGGCCAGCTGCTCGAGCAGGTCGGGGCTGATGGTGAGCAGGTCGCTGCCGGCCAGGGCAATGATCTGCGCGGGGCTGCGGAAGCTCGCGCCCATCACTTCGGTGGCATAGCCGAACTTCTTGTAGTAATCGTAGATCTGGCGCACCGAACGCACGCCTGGATCGTTGTCGCCGGTATTGGCCGCCGCGTCCCACTGGTCGCCGGCCTGCTTCTTGTACCAGTCGAGAATGCGGCCGACAAACGGCGAGATCAGCTGCGCGCCGGCCTCGGCGCAGGCGACGGCCTGCACCAGCGAGAACAGCAGCGTCATGTTGCAGCGGATACCTTCGCGCTGCAGGATCTCCGCTGCGCGAATGCCTTCCCACGTCGATGCAATCTTGATCAGTACGCGCTCACGCGCCACGCCGCGCTGCTCGTACAGGCGGATCAGGTGGCGGGCCTTCTCGACCGTTGCCTCGGTGTCGAACGACAAGCGGGCATCGACTTCCGTCGATACGCGTCCCGGCACGATGGCGAGGATCTCGCAGCCGAACGCGATCAGCACGCCGTCCATCACGGCATCGACCCCGCCTTCGTCGTGGTAGTCGCGCACCGCCTGTTCCAGCAGCCCGCGGTATTCGGGCTTCTGCACTGCCTTGAGGATCAGCGACGGATTGGTGGTGGCGTCCTGGGGGGTGTACTGCTTCATCAGCTGGAAGTCGCCGGTATCGGCCACGACCGTGGTGAACTGCTTGAGTTGTTCGAGCTGGTTCATGATCGGTATGTCGTTGCAGTCGTCATGTTGGGACGGGAAGGGCGGCCGTGTTGCGGGACCGTGCGCGCCTTTTGGCTCATTGTACCGTCGTGCACAAGTCGCGCCGCCGCAATCCGCTACACTACGCGTTTTCTTCCCCAAGCCATCTGGCTGTTGTCATGACTCAGGATGAACTCAAGGCACTGGTGGCGCAAGCCGCGGCCGACTACGTGAAGCAGGAAGTCCCGGAGGGCGCGGTGCTCGGCGTCGGTACCGGTTCCACTGCCAATCTTTTCATTGACGCCGTGGCAGCGTTCAAGGAACGCTTCGCGGGTGCGGTATCCAGCTCAGAGGCCTCCACTCGCCGACTGCAGCAGCATGGTTTCAAAGTGCTGGACCTGAACGAAGTCGACGACATCCCCGTTTATGTCGACGGCGCCGATGAGGTTGACGCCAGCGGCGCCATGATCAAGGGAGGCGGCGGCGCGCTGACGCGCGAGAAGATCGTGGCATCGGTCGCGGGCCGGTTCGTGTGCATTGCAGATGGCAGCAAGCTGGTGGAGACCATGGGCGCCTTTCCGCTGCCGATCGAAGTGATTCCGATGGCACGCGCCGCAGTGGCGCGACAGCTGGCCGCGCTCGGTGGACAGCCGCGTCTGCGCATGAACAAGGACGGCGGCATCTATCAGACCGACAACGGCAATGTGATCCTGGACGTGGCCGGGCTGAAGATCACCGATCCACGTGGGCTGGAGCAGGTCATCAACCAGATCCCTGGTGTCGTGACGGTAGGCCTGTTTGCGCTGCGCGGTGCGAATGTGCTGCTGCTTGGCACTGGTGAGGGCGTTCGGCGCACTGATTTCTAAGTCGCCCGGCGCGTGATGTGCCGATAAAAAAGCTTCTTCGCCGGCGTGGCCGGCGGGGGTTCTCTGGTCCGGATTGGCTCCATCATCCCCATCCCCCGCAACCCCGCAACCTGGCGAAGAGCCAAAAAAAGGGTGCCGGAGGCACCCTTTTTATGTTCTCCGCGCAGGAATTTCAGGCCTGCGGTGGGACGTAGCCCTGAGCCTGGTCCGCCCCTTCGCCAAAGAAGTACTTTTCAGTCTGCTTGATCAGGTACTGACGCGCCCGCGCGTCAGCCATGTTCAGGCGGTTCTCGTTGATCAGCATGGTCTGGTGCTTGAGCCAGCCGGCCCAGGCTTCCTTCGACACGCTTTGCCAGATCTTCTTGCCGAGTTCGCCGGGCAGCGGCGGGAAATCGAGCCCTTCGGCTTCCTTGTTCAACTTGATGCAGTGGACCATGCGGGCCATGAGGACTCCTTGTGTGTATTGGCGGGAGCGGGGCGGCAAAATCATGCTTCATGCCGCGCTTCATGCGCTCCCGTTTCTGTGTTTCAGTGGACGACTGGTGCGCTATTGTAGCCAAGCCAGGCGGGGCGCCGCCGCCTGGCGGCATTGCCCCTACGGCTCCTACAGCTTTTTCATGAGCACCATCGACTTGCGCTGCCAGTTGTAGAGCTTGCGCTTGTCTTCCGGCAGGTCGTCCACGGTGGCGTGGACGAAGCCGCGCTTGAGGAACCAGTGCTCGGTACGCGTGGTGAGCACGAACAGCCGGTCCAGGCCCAGCGAGCGCGCGCGTCGTTCGATGCGCTTGAGCAGGCGCTCGCCGTCGCCGGTGCCCTGCGCTTCGGACGATACCGTCAGGCACGCCATCTCGCCCATGTTCTCGCGCGGGTAGTCGTACAGCGCGGCGCAACCGAACAGCACGCCGTCGTGCTCGATCACCGAGAAGTTGGCGATGTCGCGTTCGATCAGGTGCCGGCCGCGCGGGACCAGCGTGCCGTCCTGCTCGAGCGGTGCGATCAGTTGCAGGATGCCGCCGACGTCGTCGAGCGTGGCTTCGCGCAGGCTCTCCAGGTCGGTGTCGGAGATCATGGTGCCGACGCCGTCGTGCAGGAACAGCTCCAGCAGCACCGAGCCGTCCAGCGAATAGGGAATCAGGTGCGCGCGCGGCACGCCGCCCTTGAGCGCCTTGACCAGGTGCTGCAGGTAGTAGCCGATATCGGGCGTCAGGTGGTTGTTCTGCAGGCGCTCCACCGCGGTGCGCAGCGACATTTCCTTCATCAGCTTGCCGACCGGGTCCAGCACGCCTGGCACCTCGGTGATAAAGATGAGCTTGTCGGCCTTCAGCGCGGTGGCCGTGGCGCTGGCCACGTCTTCCATGGACAGGTTGAAAGCCTGCCCCGTCGGCGAGAAACCCAGCGGCGAGAACAGTACGATCTTGCCGTGCGACAGCGACATGCGTACCGATTCGCCGTCAATCTTGCGCACCAGCCCGGTGTGCTGGTAGTCCACGCCGTTGACGATGCCTACCGGCCGCGCCGTGACGAAGTTGCCCGAAATCACCGACAGCTGGGCGCCGGCCATCGGCGTGTTCGGCAGCCCCTGGCTGAAGGCCGCCTCGATGTCGAGGCGCAGCTCCCCGGAGGCCTCCTTGGCGCATTCGAGCGCGGCGTTGTCGGTGATGCGCACGCCGTCGGCGAACTGCGACTCGACATGGCGCAGCGCCAGTTGCTCTTCCACCTGCGGGCGCGAGCCGTGCACCAGCACGATCTGCATGCCCATGGCATGCAGCAGCGCCACATCGTTGACCAGGGCGTTGAGCACGCCAGCCTTGACCAGTTCACCGCCGAAGGCGATCACGAAGGTCTTGCCGCGGAAGGCGTGGATGTAGGGCGCGACGGTGCGCAGCCAGTCGACGAACTGCTGGTGGTCCGGCGCGCCGCGCTCGACGGCCTCGGTCTGGGGCGCGCCCGTGGCGGGCTGCGATTCGGTGGCAGGCTGGGGCTCGGCCGGCTGGGAGGGAGCCGGTGCCTGCGGTGGCGTGTCGGTTCTGGCATTCATGCCGCGGATTATAATCCCCGCCAATGTCAGAACAACGTCCCGCCAAGCCTTCTTCGCCACGCCAGCCAGCCGCTGGCGCACGGCCAGCCCCCCGACCCGACGGCCGCCCCGCGCAGCGCCCGCCATCCCGGCCCGGTCCGCGGCCCGAGACCGCGCCCGCTGCCGAGGCGCAGGCCGGGCGCCGGCGCGCACCGCGTCCGCCGCGCCAGGCCAATCCGCTGCCCCCGATCACGTTTCCCGAGGCGCTGCCGGTCTCGGCCCGCCGCGACGAGATCGCCGCCGCGCTGCAGGCCAACCAGGTGGTCATCGTGTCCGGCGAGACCGGTTCGGGCAAGACCACGCAGCTGCCCAAGATCTGCCTGTCGATCGGGCGCGGGCCCGGGCGCGAAGGCGGCGGGCTGATCGGCCATACCCAGCCGCGGCGCATTGCCGCGACCTCGACCGCCAAGCGCATTGCGCAGGAACTGGGTTCGCCGGTAGGCGAGCACGTGGGATACCAGGTGCGCTTCAATGACGCCCTGTCGCCTGGCGCCTCGGTCAAGCTCATGACCGACGGCATCTTGCTGGCCGAGACGCAGAATGATCCGCTGCTGCGCGCGTACGACACCATCATCATCGATGAGGCGCACGAACGTAGCCTGAACATCGATTTCCTGATCGGCTACCTGAGGCAGATCCTGCCGAAGCGACCCGACCTCAAGGTCATCATCACGTCGGCCACCATCGATGCGCAGCGCTTTGCCACGCATTTCTTGGTCGATGGCAAGCCGGCGCCGGTCATCGAGGTGAGCGGGCGGCTGTACCCGGTGGAAATCCGCTACCATCCGATTCAGCAGGGCGCGCCCGCCGACAGCCCGCCGAAAAGCGCGCAGGCCCGCGAGCGTGACCTGTACGACGGCATCGTCGATGCAGTGGATGAGCTGTCTCGCCTGGGCCCTGGCGACGTGCTGGTGTTCCTGCCGGGCGAGCGCGAGATCCGCGAGGCCGCCGAGGCGCTGCGCAAGCATCATCCGCCGCACACGGAAATCCTGCCGTTGTTCGCGCGCCTGTCGGTGCAGGAGCAGGAGCGCGTGTTCAAGCCGTCCAATGCGCGCCGCATCGTGCTGGCGACCAACGTCGCCGAGACGTCGCTGACGGTGCCGGGCATCCGCTACGTGGTGGATACGGGCCTGGCGCGCGTCAAGCGCTATTCCTATCGCAACAAGGTCGAGCAGCTTCAGATCGAGTCGATTTCGCAGGCTGCCGCCAACCAGCGCGCCGGCCGCTGCGGCCGCGTGGCCGACGGGGTTTGCATCCGGCTCTATGAAGAGTCGGATTTCCTCGGTCGCGTGCGCTTCACGGATCCGGAGATCCTGCGTTCCTCGCTGGCCGCGGTGATCCTGCGCATGAAGGCACTGCGGCTGACGGATATCGAAGCTTTCCCGTTCATCGAGCCGCCGCTGGGCCGGGCCGTTGCCGACGGCTACCAGCTGCTGCAGGAACTTGGCGCGGTGGACGATGCCAACCAGCTGACCGCAACCGGGCGGCAGCTTGCCAGGTTGCCGCTGGATCCGCGCGTGGCGCGCATGATCCTGGCCGCGCGCGAGCAGCACTGCCTGCGCGAGGTGCTGGTCATTGCCAGCGCACTGTCGGTGCAGGATCCGCGCGAGCGTCCCCAGGAAGCGCAGGAGGCCGCCGACCAGGCGCACCGCAAGTTCATGGACGAGAAGTCCGAGTTCCTGGGGTGGGTCAAGCTCTGGAAGTGGTTCGAGGAGGCCGTCGCACACAAGAAATCCAACCGGCAGTTGCAGGACCAGTGCCGTGCGAGCTTCCTGTCGCATGTGCGGCTGCGCGAGTGGCGCGACGTGCATTCGCAGTTGCTGACCACCGTGACCGAGCAGGGCTGGCGCCTGAACGACAGCGAGCCAACCTACGAGCAACTGCACAAGGCGTTGCTGACCGGCCTGCTTGGCAATGTCGGCTGCCGGATCGAGGAAAGCGATGGCAAGGGGCGCGAGTACCTTGGCGCGCGCGGCATCAAGTTCCACCTGTGGCCAGGCTCGCTGATCGCGCGCAAGGTGGGCCGCTGGGTCATGGCGGCGGAACTGGTCGAGACCAGCCGGCTGTTCGCGCGCACGCTCGCCCGCATCGAGCCGGAGTGGCTGGAACAGGTCGGGCGCCACTTGCTCAAGGTGAGCTGGAGCGACCCGCACTGGGAAAAGAAAGCCGGGCAGGTGCTGGCGCTGGAACGCGCCACGCTGTACGGGCTGGTGGTGTACCAGCACCGCCGCGTGCACTACGGTCCGATGAACCCGGCCGAAGCGCGCGAGATTTTCATTCGCCGCGGCCTGGTCGAGGGCGAGTTCGACACGCGGCTGCCGTTCTACGCGCACAACCAGCGGCTCGTGCGCGAGATCGAGAACCTCGAACACAAGTCACGCCGCCAGGATGTACTGGTCGATGACGAGCTGATCTATGCGTTCTATGACCGCGCGATTCCGGCCGACATCTGCCAGCAGGTGACGTTCGAGCGATGGTACCAGGCCGAAAGCGCCAAGGACCGCAAGCTGCTCTACCTCAACCGCGAGGAACTGATGCGGCACGAGGCGGCCGGCATCACCACGGACCTGTTCCCCAAGACCTTGTCCGTGGCCGGCGTCGACATGAGCCTGACCTATCACTTCGAACCCGGTAGCCATCGTGACGGCGTCACGCTGGCCGTGCCGCTCTATGCGCTCAACCAGGTACGGCCGGAGCGCACGGAATGGCTCGTGCCGGGCATGATCAAGGAAAAGGTCCACCTGCTGCTGAAGTCGCTGCCCCAGAAGCTGCGCCGCCATTGCGTGCCGCTGCCGGACTATGCCGCCGCCTTTGTCGCACGGCATCCGTTCGGTGAAGGCGAACTGACCGACGTGGTGATCGCGGACATCCGCGAGCAGACCGGCACGGTCGTGCGGCGCGCCGACTTCAAGCCGGAAACCCTGTCCGCGCACCACTTCATGAACTTCAAGGTGGTGGACGAGCACGGCCGGCAGCTCGACATGGGGCGCAACCTGGCGCAGTTGCGCGCGGAACTGGGCGGCCAGGCGCAGCAGTCGTTCCAGAGCATTGCCGCGCGCGACGTGCCGGCAGCCGAGGCGGGCCAGTATGAGGGTTTGACGTCCTGGTCCTTCGGCGAGCTGCCCGAACTGCTGGAAATCCGCAAGGGCAGCCAGACGCTGTTCGGCTACCCGGCACTGGTCGACAAGGGCACGCATTGCGACGTCGAGGTCTTCGACGATCCGCAAGAGGCCGAGCGCATCCACCATGCGGGCCTGCGCCGCCTGTTCGCGCTGCAGTTGCGGGAACCGGTGAAGTTCATCGAAAAGAACATCCCCGGCCTGCAACAGATGGCCATGCAGTACATGGCCCTCGGCACGCAGGAGATGCTGCGCGAGCAGATCGTGTTGCTGGCGCTCGAGCGTGCCTGCCTGCAGGCCCCGCTGCCGCGCAATGAAGCGGAGTTCAGCGCCCGCAAGGACGAGGGGCGGGCCAGGCTGTCGCTGCTGGCCCAGGAGATCGCGCGGCTGGCGGGCACCATCCTGGCCGAATATGCGGGGCTGCCGCGCAAGCTGCTGCAGGCCAAGCCGTTCGGCACGGCCTATGCCGACATGGAGGCGCAGCTTGGGCGCCTGATGGGCAAGCAGTTCATCATCGATACGCCCTACACGCAGCTCGTGCATTTCCCGCGCTACCTGAAGGGCATCGCCATGCGCGTGGACAAGTTGAAAGGCGATCCCGCCCGCGACGCACAGCGCGTGCAGGAGATGACGCCGTTGCTGCAGCAGTGGCAGCGGGCGGAAAAGCAGCTGCGCACGCAGGGCAAGGGGGCCGCGGACGCCAGGCTCGATGAGTTCCGATGGATGCTCGAGGAGCTGCGCATTGCACTGTTTGCCCAGGAACTGCGCACGCCGGTGCCGATGTCGGTCAAGCGCCTGCAGAAGGTCTGGGAGGCCATGCAGCGATAAGCCACCGCGCGCAGGGCGGGTCTTGAGACAGGGGCAGCACAAAGATGTGTAACGAAATGTGAAAGTCTTGTCCGTGATCAGTCAGGCGGTCATCTTGGCGCCCCTCCGAAACGTTAGAATGTGCGATTCCGCCCTTGAATTGACTGGACTTATGCTCGTGTTGCGTCGTGTTGTTGCTGGTATGTTGGCGACCGGTTCCCTGGCCTTGGGGTTGATGGCGTCGCCGGCCTTGGCGGAAGTCGTGGTGGTGCTCAACTCGGGTGACGCAACCGTCACGCTGATCGACAAGGACACGCAGAAGGTGCTCGAGACCTACCCGGTCGGCAAGGAGCCCCATCACCTGATCGCCACGCCGGACGAAAAGTCCCTGATCGTCGCAAATGCCGTGGGCAATGACCTGGTCTTCCTGGACCCGGTGTCCGGCAAGGTCCAGCAGCGTGTGCCCGGTATCGACGATCCCTACCAGATCGGTTTTTCCCCGGACCAGAAGTGGTTCATCGCCACGGGCAACCGGCTGGACCGCGTCGACCTCTACCGCTGGGACGGCAAGGCGCTGAAGATGGCCAAGCAGTTTCCGCTGGCCAAGACGCCCAGCCATATCGCCTTCACCGCCGACAGCCGCATCGCATTCATCACGCTGCAGGATTCCAATGAGGTGGTCGCGATCGACCTGGCCACGCAGAACGTGATGTGGCGCATGGATGCGGGCTCGGCGCCCGCGGGCATCTGGGTGACGCCTGACCAGCGCTACCTGCTGGTCGGCATGACGGGCGCGGATTATGTGGCCGTGATCGACTGGCGCACCCGTACCATCGTGAAGCAGATCCAGACCGGCAAGGGCGCGCATAACTTCCGGGCGGTGGGCGACAAGCGCCACCTGTTCCTGAGCAACCGCGTGACCGGCAGCATCAGCATCATCGACCAGCAGACCCTGACCAAGGTGGGCGACATTACCGGCCTGCCGCCGGGTCCGGACGATATGGAGCTGACCGCCGATGGCAAGACGCTGTGGGTGACGTTCCGCTGGGCGCGAGCGGTCGGCCTGATCGATGTGGCCAATCGCAAGCTGGTCAAGACCATCCGCGTGGGCCGTTCGCCTCACGGGATCTATTTCCGTACCCGGGCACCGCTCTACTGACGCCGGCAGGGCGGGGAAGGATCATGCGCATGTCCGTCGCGCCTCGCTTGAAATGGCTGCTGGCTGCCCTGGCGGCCACAGTCGTGCCGCTGACCGGCCTGCATGCGGCCGATGCAGGCGCGCCGGCCGGAAAGGCCTGCCCGGCGGGAACGCTGTATCTCACATTCGATACCGGCAGCATGAGCCAGGCCCATCTGATCGCCGACACGCTGCGCCGCCACCACATCAAGGCCACGTTCTTCCTGGCCAACGAGCCGACCGTCAACCAGGACGCTTCACTGGAGCCCGGCTGGGCACCATACTGGAAAGCGCTGGCAGCGGACGGCCATGCCTTTGGCACGCATACCTATGACCATGTCTACCTGCGCAGCGTACGTGATGGCAAGGTGACCATGCGCCCGCAGTTCGGGGCGCAGGCCGGCAAGGATGTGAGCATGGACGCCGATGGATTTTGCCGTGAGCTGCAGCGCAGTGCGCAGGCGCTGCGCGGCATGGCCGGCGTGGACATGGTGCCGCTGTGGCGTGCGCCGGGCGGTCGCACCGCGCCGCAGACGCTGCAGTGGGCAGAACAGTGCGGCTTCCGGCATGTCGGCTGGGCGCCGGCCGGGTTCCTTGGCGACGAGCTGTCGTCCGAGCGCTACCCGAACCAGGCGCTGCTGGCGCGTGCGCTGCGCGACCTGCGCGATGGCGACATCACCATGGCCCATCTCGGCATCTGGTCGCGCAAGGACCCGTGGGCACCCGCCGTGCTGGAGCCGCTGATTTCCGGGCTGGAGCGCAAGGGCTTCTGCTTTGCCACGCTGCGCGAGCATCCCGCGTACCGGGACTGGATCGCCGCGGCCGGACAGCGCAAGGAGGGCAAGCGCTGATGCTGGACACCCTCAATGGATGGATTGCGCAGCTGGAAGGCACGCTGTTCCAGGACGTCGTCCTGCCGGCCGTCTACAACCTTGGCTTCGGCGGCTATGCGGAAGACGCGTTCACCGGCACCGAGTGGCTGCTGGTGGGCCTGGTGCAGATCGCCGTCATGGTGCTGATCCTGGGGCCGCTGGAAAAGCTGCGCCCGGTCGAGCCGGTCACGGATCGCGCTGGCATCCGCACGGACATCTTCTATACCCTGATCCACCGGCTGGGACTGTTCCGGCTGGCGATGTTCTTCGTGCTGGCGCCGCTGACCGACTTGCTGGAAGGACACCTGCGGCTGTTCGGCTGGCAACGCCTGAATGTCGAGGACTGGTGGCCGGGCGTGACGTCGATCCCGCTGGTCAGTTTCTTCCTTTACCTGCTGCTGTTCGACCTGCTTGACTACTGGTACCACCGCCTGTCGCACACCTACCGCTGGTGGTGGAGCCTGCATGCGGTGCACCACAGCCAGCGCCAGATGACGCTGTGGAGCGACAACCGCAATCACCTGCTCGACGACATGCTGCGCGACCTCGTATTTGCCGTGGTCGCCATTGCCGTCGGCGTGGAGCCGTCCCAGTACGTGCTGCTGGTGGCGCTGTCGCAGTTGCTGCAAAGCCTGCAGCACGCCAACTTGCGGCTGAACTTTGGCGTGATCGGCGAGCGCCTGCTGATCTCGCCGCGATTCCATCGCACCCACCACGCCGTGGGGCTTGGGCATGAGGCCGCCGGCGTGCCGGCTCGCCTCGGTGGCTGCAACTATGGCGTGATCTTCCCCTGGTGGGACATGTTGTTCGGCACGGCGGTCTTCACCCCGGCCTACCATCCGACCGGCATCCGCGACCAGATGCCGCCGCCCGCGGGCAAGGGTCGCGACTATGGCGCCGGGCTGCTGGCCCAGCAGTGGTACGGCATCAAGCGCCTGCTGCGCCTCGGCTGAAGCGAAACGCCGCGATACCGGCGGCGTATGCTAGTGTTCCGGTGCGCGTGCATTTGCCGGCGCATTGCACTGTTCCAATCTGACATCCCGCATGAACGACATTTTTCGCTCGTTTGGCCGCGCGCTCGTGAGCCAGTTGCATCCGCGCATGCTGATGCTGACGGTCCTGCCCTTCGTCCTTGCCACGGCACTGTGGGGCGGCCTGTTCTGGTGGGGCTGGGACCCGATCATGAGCGCGATGCGGTCTTTCCTCGAGGCTTCGGTCCTGACCAGCTGGATCTACAGCGCGCTGGACTGGTTCGGCCTGCAGTCGTTGCGCGCCGTGGTTGCGCCCCTGTTCGTGGCGGCGCTGGCGGTGCCGCTGGTCATTGCGTCGATGCTGCTGTTCATCAGCCTGTTTTCGGTGCCCGCAGTCATGCGCCACCTCGAGCGCAGCTACCCGGACCTCGCCAAGGAGCGCGGTGGCAGCATCGTGGGCAGCGTATTCCAGTCGCTTGGCAGTACGGTGGTGTTCCTGGTGCTGGTGCTGGTGACGCTGCCGCTGTGGCTGATGCCGCTGTTCTTTGCGCTGATTCCGCCGGTCCTGTGGGGCTGGCTGACCTATCGCGTGATGACCTATGACGCGCTGGCGGACCATGCATCCGCGGAGGAGCGCAAGACCCTGATGCGGCGTCATCGTGTCCCGCTGCTGACGATGGGTGTCGTCGTGGGGCTGCTCGGTTCAGCGCCGACGCTCTTGTGGGTGTCGTCGGCTGCGGTCATTTTCCTGTTCCCGTTCGTGCTGGCGGGCACGCTGTGGCTCTATGTGCTGATCTTCATTTTCTCGGCACTATGGTTCGGTCACTTCTGCCTGCGCGCGCTGGCGCAACTGCGCGCCGAGCGGGCCGCGGCGGCCGCGCCGCCACCATCGGCGCTAGCTGGCGACGTAATTGATCTGGCGCCGTCGGACGTGCGCCGCATTGAACATTCCTGAAGCGGGGGCATCATGGGTTTCGGCCTGATCGTCATTGGCGATGAAATACTATCCGGGCGGCGAGAAGACAAGCACCTGCGCCGCGCCATCGAGCTGCTGGGCGCACGCGGGCTGAAGCTGGACTGGGCCCAGTACGTCGGCGATGACCGCGACAGCATCACGACAACGCTGCGCCGCACGCTGGCGGGGCCGGACATCGTGTTCTGCACGGGCGGCATCGGTGCGACGCCGGACGACCATACGCGCCAGTGCGCGGCCGCCGCGCTTGGTGTGCCGCTGGTGCTGCATCCCGAGGCGCGCGAGCTGATCGCGCTGCGGATTGCCGAAACTGCGCAAGGGGATCCGGTCAAGGGCGACCTCAACCTGCCGGAGAACCAGCATCGCTTCAAGATGGGGGAATTTCCGCAAGGCGCGCGCATCATCCCAAACAGCTACAACCGGATTCCCGGGTTCTCGGTGGCTGACCACCATTTCATGCCCGGGTTTCCGGTCATGGCGTGGCCGATGATGGAATGGGTGCTGGATCACGGCTATGCCCACCTGTTCCACCGGGGCGTTCAGCAGGAGCGTGCGTTCTACGTGTTCGAGGCGCCGGAATCGACGCTGACGCCGTTGATGGAGCGTGTCGAGGCGGCCTACCCGGGCATTCGGGTCTTCAGCCTGCCATCCGTGGGGGACGCGCAGCGCGGCGACCAGCTCGCGCGGCGCCATATCGACCTGGGCGTGAAGGGCTCGGCGGAGCAGGTCGGGCCAGCCTATGCCATGCTGCTCGAAGGCGTGCGCGGCATGGGTTTCGAAACGGTGGAGCAGGGGGACGTGGGCACAGACGGCTGAGGTGGGGTAAAAAAGTGGTTTTTCGCGGGATTGTGGGGATGGGGAAGGGGGGCTGTGATCGGCGCCTGCCAAGCCCGACAATCACCACCCCTTCCCCATTCCCACAATCCGCCGTAGAACCAACAAAACGGGGACTGATCAGGCTCCTATTTCCCGTGATCAGGCGCCGTGCCAAGGCAGGCCGCGCACACACCAGCCTTCCACGGTCTTGCGGTGGTGGTTATCGTCGCGGTTGCCTTCGAACCCTTCCAGCACGTCCATGGCGAACTGGTAGCCGGCTTCCGTGGCAACGCGGGCGGCATGCTTGGAGCGCGCCGCGCTGCGGCACAGGAACAGCACCGGCACGTCGGCCGGCACGCGGGCCTTCAGTTCCTCGATAAAGCGTGCGTTCTGCGCGCCGCCGGGATAGGACATCCATTCGACATGGGCGAACTGGGCATCGGGCAGATCGACGCCGCCCACCCAGTCGAGCTCGGCCTGCGTGCGCACGTCCACCAGCACGGCGGACGGATCGCCCTGCAGCAGCGCGAAGGCTTCCACGGGCGACAGGGCGCCGAAATAGGGAAGCTGGTTCTGTTGCTGGCGATATTGCGCAGCCTTGAGGAGTTCGTCTCGGGTAGTCATCTGGGTGACAAGATTGATAGATGGTATGGCGGATGCCAGACCGCTATTCTATAGTGCGCCCTGGCAAGGACCATTATTCCGGTCAATCACGAAAAGATTTGGCCGATTGCAGTGCGGTGAGATCATATTTGGTGCATGAGCACCAATACGGTGCTTAGACTTGATGCATGCACCATTATGATGTTTTATGGGTTGGGCGTTTGGCGGCCGCCTTGTTATGTTGGCATCACGTGTTGGTGGCGTCTCGCCAAGCCGCGGGGCAGACGGACCCCGGGATGGTGCGCCGGCTTTGGCCGGGTACTTTTTTCGGAGCAGTGGGAATGGGGGCGGGGTTTACTTGGCATGCTTTCTGCTAACATTCTTCGTCCTTTTCAGGGCAAGGAATCGCGCGGGCGCAGTGGCTGGGAACCACCGCACTTCGCACCGGCGCGATGACCGGCCCACGAATGGCTTTCTAGACTTCAGCCGAATATCCAGGAGATTGGCATGGCCCAAAGCGTTGCAGATGTGATGAAGCTTGTGAAGGAAAACGACGTCAAGTTCGTCGATTTCCGCTTCACGGATACCAAAGGCAAGGAGCAACACGTTTCGGTTCCGACGTCGCACTTCGACGAGGACAAGTTCGAAAGCGGCCACGCCTTCGACGGCTCGTCCATCGCTGGCTGGAAGGGTATCGAGGCTTCGGACATGCTGCTGATGCCGGACTCGAACACCGCCTTCATCGACCCGTTCTACGAAGAGCCGACGCTGGTCCTGACCTGCGACGTGGTCGAGCCGTCGGACGGCAAGGGCTATGACCGCGACCCGCGTTCGATCGCCAAGCGCGCTGAAGCCTACCTGAAGAGCACCGGCCTGGGCGACACCGCCTTCTTCGGTCCGGAACCCGAGTTCTTCATCTTCGACGGCGTGACCTGGAACGTCGACATGCAAGGCTGCTTCGTGAAGGTCCATTCCGAAGAAGCCCCGTGGTCGTCGGGCAAGGAATTCGAGCACGGCAACTCGGGCCACCGTCCTGGCAAGAAGGGCGGCTACTTCCCGGTTGCCCCGATCGACACGTTCCAGGACATGCGCTCGGAAATGTGCCTGATCCTGGAGTCGCTGGGCATCCCCGTTGAAGTTCACCACCACGAAGTGGCTGGCCAGGGCCAGAACGAAATCGGCACCAAGTTCAGCACGCTGGTGCAGCGCGCCGACTGGACCCAGTTGCAGAAGTACGTGATCCAGAACGTCGCCCACACCTACGGCAAGACCGCCACGTTCATGCCGAAGCCCATCGTCGGCGACAACGGCTCGGGCATGCACGTGCACCAGTCGGTCTGGAAGGACGGCCAGAACCTGTTTGCGGGCAACGGCTACGCCGGCCTGTCGGAATTCGCGCTGTACTACATCGGCGGCATCATCAAGCACGCTCGCGCGCTGAACGCCATCACCAACCCGGGCACGAACTCGTACAAGCGCCTGGTGCCGGGCTTCGAAGCGCCGGTCAAGCTGGCCTACTCGGCCCGCAACCGTTCGGCTTCGATCCGCATTCCGTACGTGGCGAACCCGAAGGGCCGCCGCATCGAGACCCGCTTCCCGGATCCGCTGATGAACCCGTACCTGGGCTTCTCGGCACTGCTGATGGCTGGTCTGGACGGCGTGATGAACAAGATCCACCCGGGCGAAGCTGCCGACAAGAACCTGTACGACCTGCCGCCGGAAGAGGATGCAAAGATCCCGACCGTCTGCAACAGCCTCGACCAGTCGCTGGAATACCTCGACAACGACCGTGAGTTCCTGACCCGCGGCGGCGTGTTCTCCAACTCCATGCTCGATGCCTACATCGAGCTGAAGATGGAGGAAGTCACCCGCTTCCGCATGACCACCCACCCGGTCGAATTCGAAATGTATTACTCGCTGTAAGCGAGTTGTTGCCCGGCGATGACGACAGGTTGTGGTCGGGCAACAGTTGCACCAGCAAGGGGCGGCTTTGGCTGTCCCTTTTTCTTTTGATGGCTAGAATGGGACTTTCCGTTCAACCCTATCGCTGATGTTCATGAACGTGTCCCCACACATGGCCAGGCTGATCAAGCCGTTGCACCGATCCAGTGTACGACTCCCCATCCTGGTGTCTGCCGCGCTGCTGGCAGCCGCTGCGTGGAGCCAGTTGGTGCAGGCGCAGTCCTCCGATGTCTACGTCTGCGTCGGCCCCAATGGTGTGCCGGAATATCGCAACGGCAGCGCGGGCAAAGGGTGCAAGCGACTGAACCTGCCGGATGTGGTCACAGTGCCGGGCGGACGTACCTCGGCGCCGGCGAAGGCCGCCGCGACATCGGGTGGAGCCGCCGGCGGCGCAGCGGCGACCAACGGCTTTCCGCGCGTGGACAGTGCCACGCAGAAGAGCCGCGACAGCGAACGGCGCACTGTGCTGGAGCAAGAACTGCAGGCTGAGGACGCCAAGCTGGCGGCGCTGCGCGCCGAGTACAACAACGGCCAGCCCGAGCGCCAAGGCAATGAACGGAACTATCAGCGCTACCTGGATCGTACGGCGGGACTGCGCGATGACATCGCCCGCAGCGAGGCCAACGCCGCGTCCCTGCGCCGTGAGCTTTCCAACCTGAAGGACTAGTCTTATGCGTCGCCTGATTCGCAGTGTGTCGCGCAGGGGCGGCGGCGCTGACGCCGCCCATAGCGACATCGCCGGCCAGGCTCAACCGGTCAATGGCCCGGACGGCGGTCAGGTGTCGCCGCTTGGGACCGTAGCCCTGCATTCAGGCCTCGATGTCGTGGCCAATCCCGTTTTGCTGGTCAGGCAGCCGGGCCTGCGCGTGGCCTATGCCAATCCGGCCGCCGAGTCGACCTTCGCGGTGTCGCGCAAGGCCATGGCGGAGCTGGCGCTGCCGGACCTGTTCGGACAGTCCGAAGAATTGCAGGGCATGATCGATACGGTGATCACGCGCCAGTTCGACGTGCGGCGCCAGGACCTGGTGCTGCGTCCGCCCCTGCAAGAGCCGATCCATGCGCATGTGGTGATCGGCGCGCTCGAGGCGTTCGGCGATACCGTGCTGGTGGAGATCCTGCTCAACGAGCAGAAGGTCCGCAGCGATCGGGAAGAGCGCATCCTCGACCTGACTTCCGCCAACAAGGAACTGATCCGGAATCTGGCGCACGAGATCAAGAATCCGCTGGGCGGCATCCGCGGCGCGGCGCAGTTGCTGGAATTCGAGCTGCCCGAGCGGGCGCTACGCGAGTACACGCAGGTCATCATCAAGGAGTCGGACCGTCTGCAGACGCTGGTGGACCGGCTCTTGGAGCCGCATCGCCACCCGCATATCGTGTCGAGACTGAATATCCATGAAGTGCTGGAGCGCGTGCGCTCGGTCGTGCTGGCCGAATTTCCCAACGGCCTGGACATCGTGCGCGACTACGACGCCAGCCTGCCCGAGTTGCGCGGCGACATGGAGCAACTGATCCAGGCCGTGCTGAACATCGTTCACAACGCCGCGCAGGCGTTGGCCGAGCGCATTGCTCGCGGCGATGCGCAGATCGTCCTGCGGACCCGCGTCGCGCGCCAGGTCACGATCGCCAAGCGTCTGTTCAAGCTGGCATTGGACTTGCATGTGATCGACAACGGCCCGGGAATTCCCGATGACATCCGCGAACGCATCTTCTATCCGCTGGTATCGGGCAGGGATGGCGGTAGCGGTCTCGGTCTCACACTCGCTCAAACCTTCGTGCAGCAGCACGAGGGCTTGATCGAATGCGAGAGCAGGCCGGGTTGTACCGACTTCCGCATCCTGCTGCCGCTGCACTAGCTGTCCCGCCGGCATCCGCGATCGATTGATGCACTTGCCGCCAGGCCGGGCATGCGGAAGACCAAATGACACCGAGCAGACAAGCGACGCACATGAAGCCGATCTGGATAGTCGACGACGATCAATCAATCCGCTGGGTACTTGAAAAGGCCCTGGCCCGTGAAAGCCTGCTCTCCCGCAGCTTTACCAATGTCCGTGACGTGCTTGCGGCGCTGGAAGACGATGTCCCGCAGGTCCTGATATCGGATATCCGCATGCCGGGCGGATCCGGCCTGGACCTGCTGCAGGCCATCAAGGCCAAGCACCCGGGCCTGCCCGTCATCATCATGACGGCCTATTCGGACCTAGATAGTGCCGTCGCGGCGTTCCAGGGCGGGGCCTTCGAATACCTGGCCAAGCCTTTCGATGTCGACAAGGCCGTCGAGCTGATCCGCCGCGCGCTGGAGGAGAGCCTGCGCGAGGGGGAACTGGATGACCGGCTCGTCGATGCGCCTGAAATCCTCGGCCAGGCGCCCGCGATGCAGGATGTGTTCCGCGCCATCGGGCGCTTGTCGCAGTCGAACGTGACGGTGATGATCACCGGCGAATCCGGTACCGGCAAGGAACTGGTCGCGCGCGCCCTGCACAAGCACAGCCCGCGCGCCAATGGACCGTTCATTGCGCTGAACACGGCCGCTATTCCGAAGGACCTGCTTGAATCGGAGCTGTTCGGGCACGAACGCGGCGCGTTCACGGGCGCGCAAACCATGCGCCGTGGTCGCTTCGAGCAGGCCGAGGGCGGCACGCTGTTCCTCGACGAAATCGGCGACATGCCGTTCGATCTGCAGACCCGGTTGCTGCGCGTGCTGTCGGATGGAAACTTTTATCGCGTGGGCGGACACAATCCATTGCGTGCCAATGTGCGGGTCATTGCCGCTACGCACCAGAACCTGGAGTTGCGCGTCAAGGAAGGCCTGTTCCGCGAGGACTTGTTCCATCGCCTGAACGTGATCCGGCTGCGGCTGCCGCCGCTGCGCGAGCGGCCGGAAGACATCACGCTGCTGGCCCGGCATTTCCTGCAGAAGAGCGCGAAGGAGCTGGGCGTGGAGCCCAAGCGCATGTCCGACGAGGCGCTGGCCTATGTCAGCACGTTGCCGTTCCCGGGCAATGTGCGCCAGCTCGAGAACCTCTGCAACTGGCTGACCGTGATGGCTCCGGCCCAGACCATCGAGGTCAAGGACCTGCCGCGCGAAATGATCGGGACGGGCAGTGCCGAAGGCGCGCCGGCCGTGCATCGTGCCGCCGAGGCGCGCTCGCCGTCAGCCGAGTTCGCTGCTGGCCATGACCTGTCGGACTACGGCGGCCTGGCCACGCCGGTTGCCGAATCGGAAACCCTGACGGCGGTGCGGCCCGTCACGGCACCCGCAGTCTCCGCGCCGGCTTCGTTGACTGCCGGATGGGAAAACCTGCTGGCCGGCGAGGCGCGCGCGATGCTGGAATCCGGGCAGCCCGAGGTGATGGATGCGCTGACCCGCCGGTTTGAAAAGGCCGTGCTCGAAGCCGCGCTGGGGGTCACGCGTGGCCGCCGCGTGGAAGCCGCCACGCGCCTGGGCATCGGGCGCAACACCATTACGCGCAAGCTGCAGGAGCTGGGCTTCGATTAAGGCGGAAGGCGTCGAGTGAGTCGTGAAGAAGGCCGGGCTCGCCCGGCCTTCTTCATTGCTGGTTTCGCGTGGCAAGCAGTAGCGCGGCCATCTCGGCGAATCCCTCGCCGCCGCTGGCCTCCGTCACGTAGCCCGGCGCGACTGGCAACTGCGCCAGGATCTCGCGCACATTGGCCACGCCGACCGAAAGCGGGAAATGGGCGAACATGCTTGCATCGTTGGCCGAATCACCGATGAACAGCCATTCGTCGCGCCCGGTGTCAAGGTCTTCGCCAAGCAGTTCGGCGGCGCACAGCCGGCTCATGCTCAGCTTGTCATGTCGGCCGAACCAGCCGTTGACGTGGATGGAGCTGACCGTGGCGGTCATGCCGGCATCGTGCATGAGCCGGACGATATGGGTCACGGCGTCCGCGGGCAGCGGCGCGACGTCTTCCGCATGGTCGATGGCCAGGTCCGCCGCGTGCCAGGCCTGGTCGGATGCGAGCGCGCTGCCGGGCACCTCGCGCAAAATGTGCTCGCCCAGTGCGCGGATGCGCTCCAGGTTGCGGGCGCGGATCGGGGCGTCGTCGAGGAAGCGCGTCAGCAGCCGGCCATTGCGCAGGTGGGAATAGAACGCGCCGTTCTCGCCGATGATGGCATCCACCGGCCAGAGCCGGACCAGGATCTCGGCCCACGCGATACAGCGCCCGGTGACCGGGATGACATGCACGCCGGCCTGCGACAGCTGTTCCAGCGCCAGTCCGGCGCACGCCGGCAGCCTGCCGCCCGTGGTAAGGGTGCCGTCGATGTCGGTCAGGATGCCGCGTACGCGGCGCAGGGCAGAGGCGGGGAGGTTTCGCAACGGTTGCATGGCTTCGCATTGTACTGGCGGCGCGGCGCCGGTCCGCTGAGGTTGCGGTGCAGCATGTTGCGAACTCGTGGTTTTGCTGAATTGATCCTCTAGGTGCGACAGGCGTAACATGCCTCTGTCACAAAAAGCACATAGATTCGCTCGATTCCCGACGCAGCGGACAAAACCGACTCAGGAGAGACCACCCATGTCCTTTTCCCGTAGTGTGCTGAAGATCGCCGTACTGGCCGCCCTGGCCGGAGCTGGCAGCGCCCAGGCAGCGGTCGAGATCCAGTGGTGGCATTCCATGGAAGGCGCCTTGAACGACAAGGTGAATGCCATTGCCAGCCAGTTCAACGCCAGTCAGTCCGACTACAAGATCGTGCCCGTCTACAAGGGCCAGTACGACGAATCGCTGGCGGCCGGCATTGCGGCGTTCCGCTCGGGCAACGCGCCAGCCATCCTGCAGGTGTTTGAAGTGGGCACTGCCACCATGATGAATGCCAAAGGCGCGATCAAGCCGGTGGCTACGGTCATGAAGGAGGCGGGCGAGAAGTTCGATCCCAAGGCCTATATTCCGGCTGTGGCTGGGTACTACACGTCGAACAAGGGCGAGATGATGTCGTTCCCGTTCAACAGTTCGACCACGGTCATGTACTACAACAAGGACGCCTTCAAGAAGGCCGGCCTTGATCCCAACAAGCCACCTGCGACGTGGCAGGAAGTGGCGACCGACTCGGCCAAGCTGAAGGCTGCGGGCGTTTCGTGCGGCTACACCACTGACTGGCAGTCGTGGGTACAGCTTGAGAGTTTCTCGGCCTGGCACAACGTACTGTTCGCCACGGAAAACAATGGCTTCGGGGGGCCGGGTGCGCGCCTGGTGTTCAACTCGCCGTTGCATGTGAAGCACATCGCCAATCTGCTCGACATGGCGCAGAAGGGCTACTTTGTCTACG
Source organism: Cupriavidus sp. 22TCCZM01-5 (assembly GCF_057798915.1). NCBI lineage: Bacteria > Pseudomonadati > Pseudomonadota > Betaproteobacteria > Burkholderiales > Burkholderiaceae > Cupriavidus > Cupriavidus sp. 22TCCZM01-5. The sequence continues at coordinate 213,940 of NZ_JBYOJR010000002.1, read as the reverse complement.
GTGGCCGCAAGGACGAGCCGAAGGCCAAGTTCATCGCCGGGCAATGCGCGATGCTGACGGGTTCGTCGGCGGCGCTTGCCAATATCCGCAAGAACGCCAAGTTCGACTTCACGGTAGCGCCGTTGCCATACGAGCAGGGCGTGCCGGGCGCACCGCAGAATACGATCATCGGCGGTGCATCGTTGTGGGTGATGGGCGGCCGCAAGCCCGAGGAGTACAAGGGCGTGGCCAAGTTCTTCTCATACCTGTCGCGCCCCGATGTCCAGGCCGACTGGCACCAGTCGACGGGCTACCTGCCGGTGACGGTGGCGGCCTATGAGCTCACCAAGAAGTCCGGCTATTACGAAAAGAACCCGGGCGCGGACGTCGCGGTCAAGCAGATGATCGTCAAGACCACGGACAAGTCGCGCGGCATCCGCCTGGGCAACTTCCCGCAGATCCGCAGCGTGATCGACGAAGAACTCGAGGCGGTCTGGTCGGGCAAGAAGCAACCCAAGGAGGCGCTCGACGCCGCCGTGGCGCGTGGCAACGAACTGCTGGAGCGCTTCCAGAGGACCGTACGCGAATAACCTTCGCCAGTTCGTGTAGCGGGGCGAGGGCTGCGGCAGCCGACATTGCGACTGACCGGCCTTTGCCCGTTGTTCATGCGAGGCGGCATAGTGGCCGCCGCGGCACGAGATGTCTTATGGAAAAACGGGTTGTCTTCCGCTCACCGTGGCTGCCTTATCTGCTGGTGTTGCCGCAGATGGCGGTCACGCTGATCTTCTTCTTTCTTCCTGCCGGGCAGGCGCTGTACCAGTCAGTGCTGCAGCAGGATGCATTCGGCATCGATCTCCAGTTTGTCGGGCTGGATAATTTCCGCGCGCTGGTGAATGACGGTGAATACCTGCACTCCATGCAGGTCACGGCCGTGTTCGCGGTGGGCGTGACGCTGCTGGGGCTCTCCGTTTCCTTGCTGCTGGCGTACTTTGCCGACCGCGTGGTGCGCGGCGCAACGGGGTACAAGACGCTGCTGATCTGGCCCTATGCGGTGGCACCGGCTGTGGCAGGCGTGCTGTGGATGTTTCTCTTCAATCCCACGTTGGGCGTTGTGTCCTACGCTTTGCACGCCGTCGGCATGAACTGGAATTTCCTGCTCAATGCCGACCAGGCCATGGTGCTGGTGGTGATCATCGCCGCGTGGAAGCAGATCAGCTACAACTTCCTGTTCTTCCTGGCCGGCTTGCAGAGCATTCCCAGATCGCTGATCGAGGCGGCGGCGATCGATGGCGCCGGACCCTGGAGGCGCTTCTGGTCGATCGTGTTTCCGCTGCTGTCGCCGACCACGTTCTTCCTGATGGTGGTGAATGTGGTGTACGCGTTCTTCGACACCTTTGCGATTATCGATGCGGTGACGCATGGGGGGCCGGTCAACGCGACCAATACGCTGGTGTACAAGGTCTACCACGACGGCTTCCGCGGACTCGATATCGGCGGCTCGGCAGCGCAGTCGGTGGTGCTGATGGGGATCGTGATCGCGTTGACGGTCGTGCAGTTCCAGTACGTGGAACGCAAGGTGCAATACTGAGAGGGCGGGCTGCAAGATGGTGGAACGAAGACCTTTGCTCGATGTGCTTTCCCACTTGGTGCTGCTGCTTGGCGTGGGCATCGTGGCCTTTCCGGTTTATGTGACCTTTGTCGCCTCGACGCTGACGGCGGATGAGGTGTTGCAGGCGCCCATGACCTTGCTGCCGGGTGGCCACTTGCTGGAGAACTACAGGACGGTCCTGGTGGCCGGTGTTGGCAATGCCGCATCGCCCGTGGCCACCATGATGAAGAACAGCCTCATCATGGCGCTCGGCATCGCGCTGGGCAAGATCGCGATCTCCATCATCTCGGCCTTTGCCATCGTCTATTTCCGCTTTCCGCTGCGCAAGACTTTTTTCTGGCTGATCTTCATCACGCTGATGCTGCCGGTGGAGGTTCGCATCCTGCCGACCTACAAGGTGGTATCGGACCTTGGCATGCTGGACAGCTACTTTGGGCTGACGATTCCCATCATCGCGTCAGCGACCGCCACGTTCCTGTTCCGGCAGTTCTTCCTGACCATACCCGATGAGCTGGCCGAAGCGGCACGCATCGACGGAGCGGGGCCCTTGCGCTTCTTCTGGGACGTGGTGCTGCCGCTGTCTCGCACGAGCATCGCGGCACTGTTCGTGATCCAGTTCATTTATGGATGGAACCAGTACCTGTGGCCGCTGCTGATCACCACGCAGAAATCGATGACGCCGGTGGTAGTGGGCGTCACGCAGATGATCTCTCGCTCGGGCGATGCGGCCACGGACTGGAACCTCGTGATGGCCACCGTCATGCTCGCGATGGTCCCGCCGGCGGTCGTCGTCCTGCTGATGCAGAAGTGGTTCGTCAAAGGGTTGGTCGAAACCGAGAAGTGAGCGCGTGATCCGATTCACGCAGGCTGTACAGGAACAGGACAATGGCAAAACTGTCGCTTCGCAATGTTCAGAAGACCTATGCCGGCAACGTCAAGGTCGTGCACGGTATCGACATGGAGATCGCCGATGGCGAGTTCATCGTGATCGTGGGGCCGTCCGGGTGTGGCAAGTCGACGCTGCTGCGCATGGTGGCAGGGCTGGAGACCATCACCGCCGGCGACGTCCATATTGGCGACAGGATCGTCAACCAGCTGGAACCGGCGGAGCGGGATATCGCCATGGTGTTCCAGAACTACGCGCTCTACCCGCATATGACCGTGTACGACAACATGGCGTACGGGCTCAAGATACGCGGCATGGCCAAGGCCGAGATCGGGCAGCGCGTCAGGCACGCGGCGGGTATCCTGGAACTGGCGCCGCTGCTGGACCGCAAGCCCCGGCAGTTGTCCGGCGGGCAGCGCCAGCGCGTGGCGATGGGGCGTGCCATCGTGCGCGAACCATCGGTGTTCCTGTTCGATGAACCGTTGTCGAACCTCGATGCCAAGCTGCGCGTGCAGATGCGACTGGAACTCAAGGAGCTGCACCGGCGCCTGGGAACCACCAGCTTGTACGTGACGCATGACCAGGTGGAGGCCATGACGCTGGCCGACCGCATGATGGTGCTCAATGGCGGGCGCGTCGAGCAGATCGGCACGCCGCTGGAGGTCTATACCCGCCCGGCGAGCACCTTCGTGGCCGGCTTCATCGGGTCGCCGCCGATGAACCTTGTGCCGGTTGTGCGCAACGGCGAGGCGGGCGGGGCGCAGATGCGAGTCGTCGGCAAGGAGGGGGATGCCAATGGCGCAACGCTGGGTCACCTGCCCATGGGGCTGCATCTGCCAGCGGAGGCGCTGCTGGGCCTGCGGCCGGAGCACATCGAGCCTTGTGCCGCGCATGACGCAATTGCCGAGGTGGACGTGCGCGTGGTCGAGGCCCTGGGCGCGGACTCCTTTGCCTATGGATCGCTGGGCGGGCAGCCTATCGTCGTGCGGCTGGACAGCCATGCCCGGGTGCGCGCCGGCGACAAGCTGCCGGTGACGTCGTCGGGGGACCATCTGCACTTTTTCGATGCCCAGACGGGCAAGCGCATCGAGGCCTGAGTATGGAAAAGCAAACGAACGGGCCGGTCAGTCCAGTCAGTGCCGATAATTGGCCGTATCCGCGTCATATTGCGCATCGGGGCGCGGGCAAGCTGGCACCGGAAAACACCCTGGCGGCATTTCGGCTCGGCGCCTCTTTCGGCTATCGAATGTTCGAGTTCGACGTCAAGCTGACCGCCGATGGCAAGCCGGTGCTGATGCATGACGCTACCCTGGACCGCACCACCTCCAGCAGTGGCCGCCTCGACAGCCTTACCCTGGGCGAGGTTGCGCAGCTTGATGCCGGCGGCTGGCACAGCCCGGCTTACGCTGGGGAGCCGGTGCCCACGCTGGCCGCCATTGCGCGCTATACCCGGGCCAATGGCTATCACATCAATATTGAGATCAAGCCCATGCCTGGCCGGGAAGTGCTGACGGGTGCAGCGATTGCCCTCGATGCGCTGACATTGTGGCGTGGCGCGGCGGTGCCGCCGTTGCTGTCCTCATTCTCCGAGGAGGCCCTGGCTGCCGCGCGACGCGTTGCCCCGGAACTGCCGAGGGCGCTGCTGTTCGACAAGCTGCCCGCGGACTGGCTCGGCCGCTTGCACGAACTCGGCTGTGCCGCGCTGGACGCCAACCATCGCGTGCTCAGCGAAAGCATCATCGCCGATGCCCATGCTGCCGGCTTCCGGGTGCTGAGCTACACCGTCAACGATCCCGACCGGGCAGCCCAGCTGCTTGCCTGGGGCCTGGATGGCCTGATCACCGACGCGGTCGATCTCATCCCGCCAGCTGTCTGACTGTTGTGGAAATGTCATGGGTAAAGCGAATTGATGTGGAAATCAATTTCGCATCGCGAAAAGTCCACATTGCGCCTAAGCAAACGTGCTATTCTTACCGCCGTGAAGACTTAGGTCCTTCCCCGCACAACTTGCCCTTTCGGGCCTTGTGACGGCACTTTCACTTCGGCGCCCTCGTGGTGCCGTTTGTCCAAGGGCCGTCCGTTGGGCTCCCAAGAGTTGTTTGCAATCCGCTAACCGGTCAAGCCGTGTCGCGGAAGGTTGAATAACCCGCTGAACTCCGGCATTCCCGGAGAAAAGTGAGCGTCCCATGATGCAGCAGTATCAGAGCAATTCGTATCTCTTCGGCGGCAACGCCCCGTACGTTGAAGAGCTGTACGAAGCCTATCTCCAGAACCCGACTTCGGTTCCCGACAACTGGCGCGCGTATTTCGACGCGATGCAGAACGTCCCCGCTGTCGACGGTTCCAATTCGCGTGACGTCCCGCACGCTCCCATCGTCGCCTCGTTCGCCGAGCGCGCCAAAGCTGGCCCCATCAGGACCATCGTTGCCTCGGCCGATTCCGATATGGGCCGCAAGCGCGTCGCTGCCACCCAGCTGATCGCCGCCTACCGCAACATCGGTTCGCACTGGGCCGACCTGGACCCGCTCAAGCGCCAGGAGCGTCCGCCCCTGCCGGATCTGGACCCGGCTTTCTATGGCTTCTCCGAAGCTGACCTCGATATCGTCTTCAATGCCAGCAACACCTACTTTGGCAAGGAGTCGATGAGCCTGCGCGAGTTGCTGAACAACCTGCGCGAAACCTACTGCGGCACCATCGGCGCCGAATTCATGTACGTGAGCGACCAGGCGCAGAAGCGCTGGTGGCAGGAGCGCCTGGAATCCACGCGTTCCAAGCCGGTCTTCACGCTCGAAAAGAAGAAGCACATCCTGGACCGCCTGACGGCGGCCGAAGGCCTGGAGCGCTTCCTCCACACCAAGTACGTTGGCCAGAAGCGCTTCTCGCTGGAAGGTGGCGAGAGCTTCATCGCCGCGATGGACGAGCTGATCCAGGAATCGGGCAGCAAGGGTGTGCAGGAAATCGTGATCGGCATGGCCCACCGCGGCCGCCTGAACGTGCTGGTCAATACGCTGGGCAAGATGCCGGCCGACCTGTTCGCCGAATTCGAAGGCAAGCACGTCGATGACCTGCCGGCCGGCGACGTCAAGTACCACAAGGGCTTCTCGAGCGATGTCTCGACCCCGGGCGGCCCGGTTCACCTGTCGCTCGCGTTCAACCCGTCGCACCTGGAAATCGTCAACCCGGTGGTCGAAGGCTCGGCCAAGGCCCGCCAGGAACGCCGTGGCGACGTCGGCCACAAGGAAGTGCTGCCGGTGCAGGTGCACGGCGACGCCGCCTTTGCCGGCCAGGGCGTGGTGATGGAGACGCTGAACCTCGCGCAGACGCGCGGCTACGGCACGGGCGGCACGATGCACATCGTCATCAACAACCAGATCGGCTTCACCACTTCCGATCCGCGCGACGCCCGTTCGACGCTGTACTGCACGGACGTGGTCAAGATGATCGAGGCTCCGGTGCTGCACGTGAACGGCGACGATCCCGAGGCCGTGGTGTACGCCATGCAGCTGGCCGTGGACTTCCGCATGGAGTTCAACAAGGATGTCGTGGTCGACATCATCTGCTTCCGCAAGCTGGGTCACAACGAGCAGGACACCCCGGCCGTCACGCAGCCGCTGATGTACAAGAAGATCAGCCAGCACCCGGGCACGCGCAAGCTGTACGCCGACAAGCTGGTTGCGCAGAACCTGGTCCCGGCCGAGTTCGGTGACGAGAAGGTCAAGGAATACCGGGCCGCGATGGACGCCGGCAAGCACACTGCCGACCCGGTCCTGTCGAACTTCAAGAACAAGTTCGCCGTGGACTGGATGCCGTTCCTGAACCGCAAGTGGACCGACGCCGCCGACACCGCCGTGCCGGTGACCGAACTGAAGCGCCTGGCCGAACGCATCACCACCACGCCCGAGACGCTGAAGCTGCACCCGCTGGTGGAGAAGGTCGTCAAGGACCGCGCCAACATGGGTCGCGGCGAGCAGCCGCTGGACTGGGGCATGGGTGAGCACCTGGCCTTCGCTTCGCTGGTGTCGTCGGGCTATCCTGTGCGTATCACCGGCCAGGATGCCGGCCGCGGCACCTTCACCCATCGTCACGCCGTGCTGCATGACCAGGCCCGTGAGCGCTGGGATGCCGGCTCGTATGTGCCGCTGCAGAACGTGTCGGAAAACCAGGCACCGTTCACGGTGATCGACTCGGTGCTGTCGGAAGAAGCCGTGCTCGGCTTCGAATATGGCTACTCGGCCGCCGAGCCGAACGCGATGGTGATCTGGGAAGCCCAGTTCGGCGACTTCGTCAACGGCGCCCAGGTGGTGATCGACCAGTTCATCTCGTCGGGTGAAGTGAAGTGGGGCCGCGCCTCGGGTCTGACCCTGATGCTGCCGCACGGCTACGAAGGCCAGGGTCCGGAGCACAGCTCGGCGCGTATCGAGCGTTTCCTGCAGCTTTGCGCGGACCACAACATGCAGGTCTGCCAGCCGACCACGCCGGCCCAGATCTTCCACCTGCTGCGCCGCCAGATGATCCGTCTGTTCCGCAAGCCGCTGGTGATCATGACGCCGAAGTCGCTGCTGCGTAACAAGGACGCCGTCTCGCCGCTGTCGGATCTGGCCAAGGGCCACTTCGAGACCGTGATCGCGGACCAGGAAGAACTGAACGCCAGCAAGGTCAAGCGCGTGATCATGTGCTCGGGCAAGGTCTACTACGACCTGGTCAACACGCGCAAGGAACGTGAGGCGAATGACGCTGCCATCATCCGTCTGGAACAGCTGTATCCGTTCCCGCACAAGGCAGTGGCTGCAGAGCTCAAGAAGTACCCGAACGCCACCGAAATCGTGTGGTGCCAGGACGAGCCGCAGAACCAGGGTGCCTGGTTCTTCGTGCAGCACTACATCATGGAAAACATGACGGAAGGCCAGAAGCTCGGTTATGCCGGTCGCCCCGCATCCGCTTCGCCGGCGGTGGGCTACTACGCAAAGCACAACGAGCAACAGAAGGCGCTGCTGGACGCAGCTTTCGCCAAGCTCAAGGGCTTTGTCCTGACCAAGTAATTGTGGCAGCACGGCGGCGCTCGCAGGTGACCGCCGTGTTCTTTTCTGCCTGAAGAACAAAACGCATACATCGAGGAATTCACAACCATGGCTATTGTTGACGTCAAGGTTCCGCAACTGTCCGAATCGGTCGCCGAAGCGACCATGCTGAACTGGAAGAAGAAGCCTGGCGAAGCTGTCGCCCAGGACGAGATCCTGATCGAGATCGAGACCGACAAGGTCGTGCTGGAAGTGCCGGCCCCGTCCGCCGGCGTGCTGTCGCAGATCGTCAAGAACGATGGCGACACCGTCGTGGCCGATGAGATCATCGCCAAGATCGATACCGAAGCCACCGCTGGCGCCGCTGCCCCCGCAGCCGCCGCACCGGCACCGGCCGCTGCTGCCCCGGCACCTGCCGCCGCGGCCGCTGCTCCTGCCGCCGGCGCCGTTGCCATGCCTTCGGCTGCCAAGCTGATGGCTGAAGCCGGCCTGTCGGCAGGCCAGGTTGCCGGCACCGGCAAGGATGGCCGTATCACCAAGGGCGACGTGCTCGGCGCCTCGGCTGCCCCGGCTCCCGCCGCCAAGGCTGCTCCGGCTCCTGCCGCTGCCAAGCCGGCCCTGCAGCAAGTCGCTGCCAACGTGGACTTTGCCGCCCTTGGCGACCGCCCGGAAGAGCGCGTGCCGATGAGCCGCCTGCGCGCCCGTATCGCCGAGCGCCTGCTGCAGTCGCAAGCCACCAACGCCATCCTCACCACCTTCAATGAAGTGAACATGAAGCCGGTGATGGACCTGCGCAACAAGTACAAGGACCGCTTCGAGAAGGAACACGGCGTGAAGCTGGGCTTCATGTCGTTCTTCGTCAAGGCAGCAGTCCATGCGCTGAAGAAGTTCCCGCTGATCAACGCCTCGATCGACGGTAACGACATCGTCTACCACGGCTACTTCGACATCGGTATCGCCGTCGGTTCGCCGCGTGGCCTGGTCGTGCCGATCCTGCGCAATGCCGACCAAATGAGCCTGGCCGACATCGAGAAGAAGATCGCCGAGTTCGGCGTCAAGGCACGTGACGGCAAGCTGTCGCTGGAAGAGCTGACCGGCGGTACCTTCTCGATCTCCAACGGCGGCGTGTTCGGCTCGATGCTGTCGACCCCGATCATCAACCCGCCGCAATCGGCCATCCTGGGCGTGCACGCGACCAAGGACCGCCCGGTGGTGGAAGACGGCCAGATCGTGATCCGCCCGATGAACTACCTGGCCATGTCCTACGACCACCGCATCATCGACGGCCGCGAAGCCGTGCTGGGCCTGGTCGCGATGAAGGACGCGCTGGAAGACCCGTCGCGCCTGCTGCTGGACCTGTAAGAAACGGTCCCCCCGCGCGCCTGCCGCGCGGGGTGCGCTCCCCAGTGTTGACGGTGCGCACGGCACATGCTGCCGGTGGCGCCCACAAAGGAATTTCCATGAGCAAACAATTCGACGTGCTGGTGATCGGTGCCGGCCCCGGCGGCTATATCGCCGCGATCCGAGCCGGTCAGCTTGGCCTGAACGTGGCCTGCTGCGAAGGCAACGCCTACGACGATCCCAAGAACGAACCGCGCCTGGGCGGCACCTGCCTGAACGTGGGTTGCATTCCCTCGAAGGCGCTGCTGGCTTCCTCGGAAGAATTCGAGAACGCCCAGCATCACCTGGCCGACCACGGCATCACCGTGGGCGACGTCAAGGTCGACGTGTCCAAGATGCTCAAGCGCAAGGACGACATCGTCGGCAAGATGACCAAGGGCATCGAGTTCCTGTTCCGCAAGAACAAGGTGACGCTGCTCAAGGGCTACGGCAAGTTCGTCGGCAAGACCGCCGAGGGCTTCCAGGTCGAGATCGCCGGTGAAGTCGTGACTGCCAAGCAGGTCATCATCGCCACCGGTTCCAAGGCTCGCCACCTGCCGGGCATCAAGGTCGACAACGACCTGGTCAGCGATAACGAGGGCGCGCTCAAGTTCCCCGCAGTGCCGAAGAAGCTGGGCGTGATCGGCGCCGGCGTGATCGGCCTGGAGCTGGGTTCGGTGTGGCGCCGCCTGGGTTCGGACGTGACCGTGCTGGAAGCGCTGCCCGCCTTCCTGGGCGCCGCCGACGAAGGCGTGGCCAAGGAAGCCCAGAAGCAACTGACCAAGCAGGGCCTGAAGTTCAGCCTCGGCGTGAACGTGAACGAAGTGACGACCGGCAAGAATGGCGTCACCGTCAAGTACACCGACAAGGATGGCGCCGCGCAGACGCTGGAAGTCGATCGCCTGATCGTGTCGGTCGGCCGCGTGCCCAACACCGACAACCTGGGCCTGGACGCTGTCGGCCTGGCGGTCGATCAGCGCGGTTTCATCGAAGTGGACGAGCACTGTGCCACCAAGGTGCCGGGGCTGTGGGCCATCGGCGACGTGGTGCGCGGCCCGATGCTGGCGCACAAGGCCGAGGACGAAGGCGTGGCCGTGGCCGAGCGCATCGTCGGCCAGAAGCCGCACATCGACTACAACTGCGTGCCGTGGGTAATCTACACCTTCCCGGAAATCGCATGGGTCGGCAAGACCGAAGCCCAGCTCAAGGCCGAAGGCCGCGAGTACAAGGCGGGCCAGTTCCCGTTCATTGCCAACGGCCGTGCACTGGGCATGGGCCACTCGGACGGCTTCGTCAAGATGCTGGCCGACGCCAAGACCGACGAGATCCTGGGCGTGCACATCGTTGCAGCCAACGCGTCGGACCTGATTGCCGAAGCCGTTGTGGCGATGGAATTCAAGGCCGCGAGCGAAGACATCGGCCGCGTCTGCCATCCGCACCCGTCGATGTCGGAAGTCATGCGCGAAGCCGCGCTGGCCGTCGACAAGCGACAGCTCAATATGTAAGGCAACTGCCCGCATTTGCCTGAGCACCGGCGCGCCGCAACAGCGGCGCGCCGTTTTCACTTGCGAACCATGCCGGATCGAGACGACCGGGCATGGCCGAGGAGGGTGCGGCCGCACTTTCCGCGCGCAGTCCAGAACGAAACAGCCAGCATGAACGTCAGCGAGTACTACGAAAAGGAACTGAAGGAACGCGGCTACCATTCCGACGAGGCGCAACTGCGCGCCGTGGCCCGCCTGCAGCAGTGCTATGACGAATGGGTGGCCTACAAGAGCCGCCGCAGCAGTGCCATCCGCAAGCTGCTGGTGCGCCCGGAAGTGCCCAAGGGCGTGTATATGTGGGGCGGGGTGGGGCGCGGGAAGTCCTTCCTGATGGACAGCTTCTATACCTGCGTCCCGGTGGTGCGAAAGACGCGCCTGCATTTCCACGAATTCATGCGCGAAGTGCATCGCCAACTGGAAGAGCTGCGCGGCCGGCCCGACCCGCTGGACGAACTGGCCAAGCGGATTGCGAGGCGCTACCGCCTGATCTGCTTCGATGAATTCCATGTCAATGACGTCGCCGATGCGATGATGCTGCACCGGCTGCTGCAACAGTTGTTCGAGAACGGCGTGCAGTTCGTCATGACGTCCAATTACCGGCCCGACCTGCTTTACCCGGACGGGTTGCACCGCGACCGTGTGCTGCCGGCCATCGCGTTGCTCCAGCAGAAGCTCGACGTGCTCAATGTCGATGCCGGGATCGACTATCGCAAGCGCGCTTTGGAACAGGTGGAGGCCTATCACACGCCGCTCGATGCCAAGGCGAATTCGGCGCTCCGCGATGCCTTTACCGCCATCGCTGGCGTGGCGGACGAGTCGCCGCTGCTGCATATCGAGCATCGCGAGTTGCGCGCGCTGCGCAAGGCCAATGGCGTGGTCTGGTTCGACTTTGCCACGCTGTGCGGCGGCCCGCGCTCGCAGAATGACTACCTGGAGCTGGCCTCCCAGTTCCATACGGTGATTTTGTCGGATGTTCCACGTATGACGCCGAGGATGTCTTCGGAAGCACGTCGTTTCACGTGGCTGGTCGATGTGTTCTACGACCACAAGGTCAAGCTGCTGATGTCGGCCGAAGTCCCGGCGGATGAGCTTTACGTCGAGGGCCAGATGGCCAATGAATTCCATCGAACGGTGTCGCGCATTATCGAGATGCAGTCACGGGAGTATCTGGAAGCCGAGCGCCGGACCATGGACACCTCGCTGACCTGAGCGTTGCGCGCCGGGTCTGGTCAGCCAGCCCGGCCGCTCTTGACTTAAATCAAGGCCGATATGGAGATCGGCATATACCCTCCAACGGGTAAAAAAAGATCTCCATGTCCGCCCCGAACGCCAGTCTTCTTGCCGACGCCCCGTCGTCCGCATTCCAGCAAGCCCCCGCCAGCCGCTCTGCGCCTGTGATGGCGCAGCATGCCGCGCAGCCGGCATGTTTCCATTGCGGCCAACCCGTGATTGCAGGCCAGGAAATGTCCGAGGACTTGGACGGCCAGCGGCGCGTGTTCTGCTGTGGCGGTTGTCAGTCGTTGGCACGCACGCTGCACTCCGCCGGCTTTGCCCATCTCTATGGCGACGAAGCGCGCTTTGCCCGGCCCATCGACGATGCCGCAAGGCGGGAATCGGAGCCCGTATGGGCCGCCTACGACACGCCGGAGTTGCGCAGCCAGTTCGTGCGGCCGCTCGATGGCGGTCGCGCCGAGATCACGCTGGCCCCTGAGAATATCCGCTGTGCGGCGTGTGCGTGGCTGATCGAGCAGCATCTGGGACGCCTGCCCGGTGTCGAATCCACGATTGCGAATGTGGCGACACGCCGCGTTGTCGTGCGCTGGCGCGAGGCGGATCAGGCAGTTTCCGGCTTGCTCGCCGCGCTTGCCGATATCGGTTACGTAGCCTGGCCATTCGAAGTTTCCCGCAGCGACCAGGCCGACCGCCGCGCCCGGCGAAGCTTGCTGATGCGCATGGCCGTGGCCATGCTCGGCATGATGCAGGTGATGATGTACGCATGGCCCATCTACTCCCATGAGGCCACCATCGACCCCGGCCAGCTTCAGTTGATGCGCTGGGCCAGCCTGGCGCTGACGCTGCCAGTCGTTTTCTATTCCGCTTCGCCAATTTTCTCCGGTGCCTGGCGTAGCCTGCGCCAGCGGCACATGGGCATGGATGTGCCCGTCGCGCTTGGTGTTGCTGCCGGGTTTGCCGCCAGTGCGGTGGCGACGGTACGGGGAGTGGGGGAGGTTTACTTCGATTCGGTGACGATGTTTGTCGCCTTCCTGCTGGCAGCCCGCTATCTCGAGTTGCGTGTGCGGCAGGCGTCGCGCAGCGGCGCAGAAATGCTGGCGCGACAGTTGCCGGCCACGTGTGAGCGGCTTGGCGCGGACGGCTCGGCCGCGGAGCGCGTACCGGTTGCGCGCTTGCGGCAGGGCGACCGTATCCGTGTCAGGGCAGGCGAGATTATCCCGGCCGATGGCACCATCGTTTCGGGTGCCAGTGAACTTGACGAATCCATGCTGACCGGCGAGAGCCGGCCCGTGCACCGCACCGTGGGCGACGCTGCGCTGGCCGGCTGCTACAACACGGCCAGCCCGCTGGAAATCTCGGTTGACCGCGTCGGCGCGGGCACTCGCCTGGCCGAAATCGTGGCCGTGCTGGACCGCGCACTGGCGGAAAAGCCGCGGCTTGCGGCCCTGGCCGATCGTGTTGCCGGCTGGTTCGTCGCGACGCTGCTGGCGCTGGCGGCATTGACCGGCATCGTATGGGCGCTCTGGATCGATCCTTCGCGAGCCTTGCTGGTCACTGTCGCGGTGCTTGTCGTCAGCTGTCCGTGCGCGCTTTCGCTGGCCACGCCGGCGGCGTTGGCAGCGGCTGGCGCGGCGTTGTCCCGGCGCGGCCTGCTGCTAACCCGGTCGCACGCGTTGGAGACGCTCGCGCGCGTGACAGATGTCGTACTGGACAAGACCGGCACCCTCACCGAGGGGTGTTTTGTCCTGACAGGGCAGCAAATGCTCGGGGTGGCGCCTGCCGACTATTGCCTGGCACTGGCGGCGGCCCTGGAAGCGGACAGCGAGCATCCGATTGGACGGGCCTTTGTCGGCGCGGCTGCAGAGGCAGGCATCGATGGCGGTCTGCTGTCCGTGGCCGCCGTGGCCAATGTGCCGGGACAGGGCGTTCAGGCGGAAATTGACGGCAAGCGTTACCGCCTGGGGCGTGCCGCCTTTGTGGCTGAGATCGGCAGGTCTAACGTCACGGCGGCGATGCGGGAAGCGGACGCCGCACGGATTCCTGGCGCGACGCAAGTATGGCTTGGCGCGGAAGACGGCATGCTGGCCGTGTTCGATCTGTCCGACCGGGCACGAGAATCGACTCCGCAACTGCTTGAAGCGCTGCGCCGATATGGCGCGCGTTGCCATCTGGTCAGCGGCGACAGCGTCGCGACGGTGCAGTGGTGGGCTTCCCACTTCGGCATGGAGTGCGCCCGCGGCGCGGTATCCCCCGAAGGCAAGCGCGAGTATGTCGCGCGGCTCCAGCGCGAGGGCGCCGTGGTGCTGGCTGTGGGCGACGGCATTAACGACGCGCCCGTGCTGGCACAAGCGCAAGTGTCCATCGCCATCGGCAGTGGCGCGCCGCTCGCGCAGGCAGGGGCTGACGCCGTCCTGACGCACGGAAATGTGGCCGAAATCGCCCGGGCGATCGAGCTGGCACGGCAGACCCGCCGCGTGGTGCGGCAGAACCTTGGCTGGGCCTTCTTCTACAACGTGCTTGCCATCCCGCTGGCGGCCTCGGGTTTTGTCACGGCATGGATGGCCGGAATTGGCATGTCGGTATCGTCGCTGCTGGTGGTGGCCAATGCCTGGCGCCTGCTGCGCGCGGACAGAAAAGGAGTCTAGGAATGGAAACACTGTACCTGCTGGTGCCCATGAGCCTGGTTCTTGTCGTTGTCATCGCCGGTGCCCTCTGGTGGGCCCTGCACGCCGGCCAGTACGACGATCTCGACAGGCCCGGGGAAGCCATTCTGCTGGACAACGACAAGCCCTGAAAGGGCGCCGCCGACTTGCCGTGCCGAGATAGGTTCAAGGGGGCACCTGTGCAACTTGATAAAGATCAACGCGGCAAGAGCGCTGGTTACATACAGTCACAACGTCAATCGGTTTATCTTTCTTATGTGGGGGTCTGAATGGATGTCTCAGCCGCGTCTTCACGCGTCGACACCTTCAATTACGGCGTCGTAAGGCAGTTCGCTGTCATGACGGTAGTCTGGGGGATCGTCGGCATGGCCGTCGGTGTGCTACTGGCAGCACAGCTGATCTGGCCGGATCTCAACTTCAATACGCCATGGCTGTCATTCGGCCGGCTGCGGCCGCTGCATACCAATGCGGTGATCTTTGCCTTCGGCGGCAGCGCGCTGTTTGCGACCTCGTACTATGTGGTGCAGCGTACCTGCCAGGCCCGCCTGTTCTGCGGTCCGCTTGCGGCCTTCACGTTCTGGGGCTGGCAGTTGGTGATCGTCGCGGCTGCCATCACGCTGCCGCTTGGCATCACCAGCTCGAAGGAATACGCCGAACTGGAATGGCCGATCGACTTGCTGATCACCGCCGTATGGGTGGCCTATGCCATCGTCTTCTTCGGCACCATCGTCAAGCGCAAGACCCGGCATATCTACGTCGCCAACTGGTTCTTCGGCGCGTACATCCTGACCATCGCCATCCTGCATATCGTCAACAACATCGAGATGCCGGTGTCGATGTGGAAGTCCTATTCCGCCTACGCTGGCGTGCAGGATGCCATGATTCAGTGGTGGTACGGCCATAACGCCGTCGGCTTCTTCCTGACCACCAGCTTCCTGGGCATGATGTACTACTTCATCCCGAAGCAGGCGGAACGGCCCATCTACTCGTATCGCCTGTCCATCGTCCACTTCTGGGCGCTGAACTTCACCTACATGTGGGCCGGCCCGCACCACCTGCAGTACACCGCACTGCCTGACTGGGCGCAATCGCTGGGCATGGTGTTCTCGCTGATCCTGCTGGCGCCGTCCTGGGGTGGCATGATCAACGGCATCATGACGCTGTCGGGTGCCTGGCACAAGCTGCGCACCGATCCAATCCTGAAGTTCCTGGTCGTGGCGCTGTCGTTCTACGGCATGGCGACGTTTGAAGGCTCGATGATGTCGATCAAGACCGTCAACGCGCTCTCGCACTACACGGACTGGACCATCGGACACGTGCACTCGGGCGCGCTGGGCTGGGTGGCGATGATTTCCATCGGCTCGCTCTATTACCTGATTCCGCGCCTGTTCGGCGAGAAACAGATGTACAGCGTGCGACTGATCGAGTGGCACTTCTGGATCGCCACCATCGGCGTGGTGCTCTATATCGCCTCGATGTGGATCGCCGGTGTGATGGAAGGCCTGATGTGGCGCGCCACGCAGCCGGACGGCACGCTGACCTACGCATTCGTTGAGGCGGTCAAGGCGAAGTATCCGTTCTACCTGATCCGTCTGCTTGGCGGAATCTGCTTCCTGTCCGGCATGCTGCTGATGGCCTACAACGTCGCGAAAACCATCATCGGCAAGCGCGCGGTGGATGCGCCGATTCCGGCCAGCATTCCTGCCTCTGCCCACTGATCCATCAGGATAGAAACGATGTCCGAAAAACAAAGCTTCTTTTCCCACGAAACGCTGGAGAAGAACATCGGCTGGCTGATCATCTGCACGATCCTGGTGGTCAGCATTGCCGGCCTCGTGCAGATTGTGCCGCTGTTCTTCCAGCATTCCACGACCAAGCCCGATGTGGGCATCACGCCGTATTCGCCGCTTCGGCTGATGGGCCGCGATATCTACATCCGTGAAGGCTGTGTCGGCTGCCATTCGCAGCAGGTTCGCACGCTGCAGGCCGAGACGGAGCGCTATGGCCATTTCTCTACGGCGGGCGAGTCGGTCTACGACCATCCGTTCCTGTGGGGGTCCAAGCGTACCGGGCCCGACCTCGCGCGCGTCGGCGGACGCTACTCCGATGACTGGCAACGCATTCACCTGCGCAATCCGCGCGATGTCGTGCCGGAGTCGGTGATGCCGTCCTATCCATGGCTTGAAAAGGCGCAACTGCCGACCAACGACATCCAGGCCCGCATGCGCGCGCTGGTGCGACTGGGGGTGCCGTACACCGAGGCGGAAATCGCCAAGGCGCCCGAAGAACTGAAGAACAAGAGCGAAGAGGATGCGCTGGTCGCCTATTTGCAGGGACTCGGCACCAACCGTCGCAATGTGCGTGTGGACGCGGCCGCAGCCGCGCCCGCGAAGGAGTAAGTCATGGCAATGCTGACTGCTTTTGCCACGGTCGTGTCGATGGTCGTATTCCTGGGCATCTGCTGGTGGGCCTGGTCGAATGGCCGGCAAGCCGCCAACCAGGAGTCCGCCATGCTGCCGTTCGCACTGCCTGACGAGACCCACACAACATCGAGCCGGAATACCTAGTCATGAGCGATTTCTTTTCCGATTTCTGGAGCTACTACATCGCCGCCATCGCGCTCGTCGGCATCGTCTGGTGCGTGTGGCTGCTTTTTTCCCAACGCAAGGTCACGAAGGTTGTCAACCCCAGCGATGACACCGGCCATGTCTGGGACGGCGATCTGCGCGAGCTGAACAATCCGCTGCCACGCTGGTGGATGTGGATGTTCCTGCTGGCTTGCATCTTTGGCCTGGCCTACCTGGTCCTCTATCCGGGACTGGGCTCCTATGCCGGTGTGCTGAAGTTCTCCACGCAAGGGGAACTGGCCGCGCATCAGCAGGCGCAGGAGAAGCTGCAGCACGATGTCTACGCCAAGTACCTGAACATGGACATCAAACAGGTCGCGGCAGACCCGCAGGCGCGCGAGATCGGCCAGCGCCTGTTCCTGAACTACTGCGCGCAATGCCACGGCTCGGACGCGCGCGGCAGCCGCGGCTTTCCCAACCTGACGGACCATGACTGGCTCTATGGCGGAGAACCCGAGACGATCCAGCAGACCATCACCAAGGGCCGCAATGGTGTGATGCCGCCGTTTGCCTCGACTGTTGATGGCAAGCTTGCAGCGGATGTGGCGCAGTATGTGAGGTCGTTGTCTGGCCTGTCGTTTGACCCGATCCGTGCATCGCGCGGCGAGAGCACGTTCAAGTCCACGTGCGCGGCATGCCATGGCGCAACCGGCAAGGGCAACCAGGCACTCGGCGCGCCGAACCTGTCCGACAATGTTTGGCTGTACGGCAGTTCGGAAGGCAGCATTGTCGAAGCCATCCTGAAGGGCCACAACAACCGCATGCCGGCGCACGAGGAGATCCTGACTCCCGAGCGCATCCGCATGCTGACGGCCTACGTCTGGGGCCTTTCCAATACCGGAGGCTCAGGACAATGACCACCGACTCAGGTCCGGGATGCGCGATCGCGGCTGAAGGAGCGCATCCATGAATGCACCCGGGACAGAACCACTGGCCCGCGCGGCCGGCCCGCAAGGGCCGGCGTCGTCGCCTGTCGAAACCTCCGACGAAACGCTCTACGAGGTTCGACGCAAGATATACCCGCGCTCGGTGACGGGCGCGTTCTCCAACTGGCGGGTCTGGATGGTACTCCTGACCCAGCTTATCTACTACGGCACGCCCTGGCTGCAATGGAATGGCAGACAGGCCGTGCTGTTCGACCTTGGCGCGCGCAAGTTCTATATCTTCGGACTGGTGCTCTGGCCACAGGATGTCATCTATCTTGCCGTCCTGCTGGTGATTTCCGCGCTGGCGCTGTTCCTGTTCACGGCGATTGCCGGCCGGCTTTTCTGCGGCTACGCGTGTCCACAGACGGTCTACACCGAAATATTCATGTGGATCGAGCGACATGTCGAAGGCGACCGCTTCGCGCGGATCCGCCTGGACGGTGATCCCTGGAGCGCGCGCAAGTTCCGCCTGAAGGCTACCAAGCACTCCCTGTGGATACTGGTCGCGCTGTGGACGGGCTTCACGTTCATTGGCTACTTTGCGCCGATCCGTGAGCTTGGCGGCCAGGTGCTGAGCTTCTCGCTGGGTCCGTGGCAGGCGTTCTGGATGCTTTTTTACGCCTTCGCCACGTGGGGGAATGCAGGCTTCATGCGCGAGCAGGTCTGCAAGTACATGTGTCCGTATGCGCGGTTCCAGAGCGTGATGGTCGACCGCGACACCTATGTGGTCACCTACGACGTCGGGCGCGGCGAGCCGCGCGGCAGCCGGTCGCGCAAGGTGGATCATCACCAGGCCGGGCTAGGTGACTGCGTCAACTGCAGCATCTGCGTGCAGGTGTGCCCGACCGGCATCGATATCCGTGACGGGTTGCAATACGAGTGCATCGGTTGCGGTGCCTGCATCGATGCATGCAACCAGGTCATGGACAAGATGGACTACCCGCGCGGGCTGATCCGCTATACGTCCGAGAATGCCATGCGCAAGGCGCTGTCGGCCGCTGCGGCGCGCAAGCGGCTGGTGCGGCCGCGGACCATCATCTACTCGATTATCTGGCTGGTGATGGTTGCAGGTTTCGTGGCTTCGCTTGCGCTGCGCACGCCATTGAAAGTGGACATCATCCGCGACCGCGGGGCGCTTGGGCGTGAGGTGGACGGGCGCTGGATCGAAAACGTCTATCGACTGCAACTCATCAATACCACCGAGGCGCCCATGCGCATCAGCGTGAAGGCCGAGAGCGACGAACTGAAGAACATGACCGTCGAGTACGATCCGGACGCGCAGGCTCTGGCGCCGACATCGAACAGGCTGGTGCCGATCCGGATTCGCGTGCCGATCGACGATGCCGCGCAAGGTACGCACAAGATCAGCGTGACAGTGACCAGCGAAGGTGCGGGGCAAGGTAGTGCGCAAATCAGGCAATCTACCAGTTTCATCGTGCCACGCAATTTGTGATGCTAAGGGCGGCACGGCGCGTCGGCGCTGTGCCGTACCAAACCGCGAGCGCCTCGATGAGGCGTTGACGAAGGGGGCAAGACGATGCAAGAAAGCAATCCGTGGTGGAAAGAGCCGTGGCCGTGGCTGCTGATGAGTGGCCCGTTGCTGGCCATGGTGGCTTGCGGCGTGACTATCTGGCTGGCTTCCACTCATCCTGACCGGCCAGTGGTCGATGGTGTGGCCCGGCATGGCCTGGTTGTCGAGAAGGTGGCAGGTGCCTCGGGCAGTGCCAAGGCACCGCAAGCGAGGCAGCCATGAGGCTGCGCTGGCTGATGTGGGTACTGTGGCCGGCGTTCCTGATGGCCGGGGTTGCCACGGCAACTGTGTTTTCCGTGGTGGACCCTGGTGACCTGAATTTCTTCGGTCAGCCGATCGAGGCCTCGCGCGAGGCGGTCTATACGATCGGTTTCCTGCTGGCCTGGATATTCTGCGCATTGTCCAGCGGACTGACGCTGTACACCATGCCGACAAAGCTCAGCGAAACGGACGAGCTGGAGTAAGAAGCGGCAGGAATTGACCGCCTTGCCACGCGAGGCGGTCAGATGGCCTCAGCAGGAGCGGCTGTAGACTTGCTTGATGCCCGCCATGTCGACTAGCTTGACGTGACGTTGACGGATCTGGATCAAGCCGGCCTCGGCAAATCGTGAGAACAGACGGCTGACCGTTTCGAGCTTCAGACCCAGGTAGCTGCCGATTTCTTCCCGGCTCATGCGCATGACGAACTCGGTCGACGAATACCCGCGGGCGGACAAGCGCTCGGACAGGTTGATGAGGAACGCGGCAAGCCGCTCCTCGGCGCGCATGGAGCCAAGCGTGACGAGCATGAGCTGGTCATGCGAGATTTCCTTGCCCATCAGGCGCAGGAACTGCTGCTGCAACGATGGCAGGTCGATGGACAGCGACTGGAGATCGGCCAGGCGAACGACGCATACCTCCGTGTCTTCGAGCGCGGTGGCATCCGAGGCGTGCTGCATCTCTCCCAGGCCGTCGAGGCCGACCACTTCGCCTGGCAAGTGGAAACCGGTGATTTGCGAGCGGCCGTCTTCCGTGGTGACATGCGTCTTCAGGGTGCCGAAGCGAATGGCATAGACCGCAGTCAGCGGATCGCCCATGCGGTAAAGGGTTTCGCCCTTGTGGACACGGACACGTTCCTGCACCAGGGTGTCCATCTTCTGCAGGTCCTGCTGGCTCATGCCCACCGGCAGGCACAATTGCCCCATGCCGCAAGTGGAGCAACGGGGCGACATCTCGGTGACGGGGATGGATGTTAGCAATTGGAACCTGCAGTATTGGAGCGGCGAGGGCGCAATACGTGCATTTTAACGCGCGATGTGATGCGGTAGGGAGTTGCAGTTGACTTTTGGTGTGCTACTCAGTGTTTTCATGCTCGCCTTGCTAGGGGGCTTCCACTGCGCTGCCATGTGTGGTGGCGTAGCGCTGGCTGTCGAGCAACGCGCCGCCGGCGTACCCGTTGCCGTTGTGCGGCGCCCACAGGACTGGCTCGTGGAGCTCCTTGTCATGCATGTCGGGCGTATTTCCACCTACATGCTGCTTGGTGCGCTGCTGGGCGCCTTGGGGGCGACGGCCTGGCGTCAGGACTATCTGCCCGTTCAGCGCTGGCTGTTCGGAGTCGGCAGCGCCTTGCTGCTACTGTCTGGCTGGCGCTTGATACGCGGCGAGGCCTTTACCATCGTGTGGCTGGAGCGCCTCGCGGCGCGTGCGGTTAGCGCCAGTGCCGCCGGCATGGCTCGATTGGGCAGAAAGACGACGGAAGCCAAGGCTCGGCGGGGCGGCCTGGCACGCCGCTATGGGATGGGATTGGCTTGGGGTTTGGTGCCCTGCGGCATGGTTTATGGGGCCCTGGCCCTTGCATTGCTGGCCGGAAATGCGCCCTCGGGGGCGCTGGTGATGGGCGCCTTTGGCCTCGGTACGTTGCCTAATCTGCTGGCGCTGTCGAGCTTTTCGGGGCTTTTGCGCGCCTGGTCGCGCCGGAGCTGGGTAAGGGTCGGGGCCGGCTTGGCCGTCATGGCATTCGGTGCATTGGGAATCGGCCGAGCGGTGTTGTTGCCACATTCCCTGGCAGAGCATGGGTTCTGCCTGGTGTTCTGAAACCACTCCATACGCTCTGGCGCCGCGCGGTGGTTGCAGGTGTGGGCTGGAATGCCATACAATCATCTCCATTGCGGTATCGCGCGGCGTGGTTCCGAGCGGCGCCCGGCAGCCCTTCCAAAAAGGGGGCGCGCCCAGGGTTTCGGGCAAAGCGCCGACAATTCGGCACCGAACCTTTCCGCAGTCCATCCGGTTCACAATATCTGTTCAAAAGTCCGGCTGGCTTTGCGGCCGTGGTGCAGTCATTGCTGGCCTTGCTTCCGATATCCGTTTTTCTTGCGGCCGAGGCGGACTTTAGCCGGAGGCCATGTCTGCCCATATGGGCGCGTGCAAGAGGTTCGTGCACTGGTACTTGCCGGTGACCGGGCAATCTCCTGCCGGAACACACCCGGCAAATCGATGCAACAGAAGATGCACGGCCTCGAGGCGAAGAGCTTTCGGGTTTGCTGCGCGACGAGATGGCGGTGGCAATCGCACCGCTGAATCCACAATGTCCAGGGCTCCGGGTTCGTCCGGGAGCAGGTGCAAAGACAGGCTGCACACCCAACATGAATACCCAAGAGGCGAAAATCGTCCTCGAGACTGCGCTGATCTGTGCGCAGGAGCCCCTGCGCGTGAGCGACCTGCGTCGGCTGTTTGCCGATGATGTCGGCGCTGACACGATTCGGGCCCTGCTTGATGAATTGCGCCAGGACTGGCGCCAGCGTGGGGTCGAGTTGGTGGCGTTGGCCAGCGGCTGGCGTTTCCAGAGCCGACCGGAGATGCGGGAATACCTGGATCGCCTTAATCCCGAGAAGCCGCCCAAGTATTCCCGAGCGGTCATGGAGACGCTGGCGATCATTGCGTACCGGCAGCCGGTGACGCGCGGCGACATCGAGGAGATTCGCGGCGTGACGGTCAGCACGGAGGTGGTCAAGAAGCTGGAAGACCGCGGCTGGATCGAGGTCATCGGTCACCGCGATGTGCCAGGCCGGCCAGCGCTCTATGCGACCACCAAGGCATTCCTCGATGACCTTGGGCTGCGTACGCTGGATGAGCTGCCGCCGCTCGAGGACGCCCAGGCGCAGGCGCAGGCGGCGCTGCTGGACCAGCAGGCGATTGATTTTGAAGAGATGGCAACGGCGCGGCCGGCGGCCGGCGACGAAGAGGCCTTCCCTGAGCCAGAGGTGGCTTCGCCGGCCGGCGCAGCCGTTGATGTAGCTGAATCCGCTTTGGTGGCTGGCGACGAGCCGGCAGACGAAGCTGGGGTTGTCGAGCAGGCCTGCGCCGATGCCATGCAAGTGGCGGATCTCGCGTCGGCCGTGACCGAGGCAAATGGCTTCCATGTCGAGAGCGCGCCGGACAAGCAGGACGGCGGTAATTCTTCCGGCGACGACGCTGCGCCGCCGCACGCGAGCGAGCACGACGAGCGCGTGCCCAACTGAACAATATGCAATATCCGATAGTGAATACTTTGTCTGATTCCGTTGAACATGACACCCGGGCAACCGGGACGCCGGCTGCCGATGGCGCAGCAGACTCCGGGTCAGGCACCGATACGGCGCCGCGCAGGAAGGGCCTGAGGCGCGGCTTGCGCAACCTGGTGGCTTCGCGCCGGCAGGCGGGCCAGGATCGAGACGCCAATCGTACCGAGGGTGCCGAGTCTGGCGCTCCGGGCGGGGCGGGCGAGAGCAAGGCGGCTGGCGAGCCAGGTGGGCGTGCCGCCCCGCGCGGTCGCGGCAAGCGCAAGCCGGTCAAGGCAGAGGGCGCGGCTGAGCGAGAAAGCGGCCAAGCGGGACCGGATCGCGGCGAGAAGGCGGAGCCGGCGGGCCGCAGGCGCAAGCCGCAGGGGCAGCGTACCGCCAGGGCTGTGCCGGAAGGCGACGTCCAGTCCGCAGGTCGACAGCATGGCCAGCGCAAGGGCGGCCAGCCTCAACGGAAGGGACATGCCGGCGCCGACAAAACCAGTGCGACCAGCGAAGACCTGTTCCGGTTTGTGATCTCGGACCAGTACGACCAGGAAGACACTGTCATCCCGCGCACCAAGGCAAAGCCGGTGCGTGAGTTGTCCGCGGACGACGATGCGCCGAAGTTGCACAAGGTCCTGGCCGAAGGCGGCCTGGGCTCGCGCCGGGAAATGGAAGAGCTGATCCTGCAGGGGCGTGTTTCCGTCAATGGATTGCCCGCGCACATCGGCCAGCGGATCCTGCCAGCCGACCAGGTCCGTGTGAATGGCAAGCTGATCCATCGCAAGGTTTCTTCCAAGCCGCCGCGCGTGCTGCTGTATCACAAGCCAGCCGGCGAGATCGTCAGCCAGTCAGACCCCGAAGGCCGTCCGACCGTGTTCGACAGCCTGCCGCGCATGAAGACCGGCAAATGGGTCGCGGTGGGTCGTCTGGATTTCAATACGGAAGGTCTGCTGATTTTTACGACTTCGGGGGATATTGCCAACCGCTTCATGCATCCGCGCTATGGCGTGGAGCGCGAGTATGCGGTGCGTACGCTGGGCGAACTGGCTGAGGCTGACCGCCAGCGCCTGCTGCATGGCATCAAACTCGATGACGGCGAAGCCAACTTCCTGCGCATTGCGGATGGCGGTGGCGAAGGTGTCAACCAGTGGTATCACGTAGCGCTGACCGAGGGTCGTAACCGCGAGGTGCGCCGCATGTTCGAGGCGGTCGGCCTGACTGTGTCGCGCCTGATCCGCACGCGCTACGGGCAGTTTCTGCTGCCGCGCGGGTTGAAGCGCGGCCGTTGGCAGGAGCTGGAGGCAACGGAAGTCAAGGCGATGATGACTGCCATCGGCCTGAAGCTACCCACTAAGGGCGAGCAGGGTGGCAAGGGCGCGACAAAGGTCGGGGGGCGCAAGCAGCGCACCGAGGCGGCGATCGCGGGCATGCCGATGCATACGGGCATGGACGGTCTGCCGCGTGTCGACAAGGGTGGCGCGGGCCGCGGCCAGCCCGATCCGATGCGGACTTCGATGGGCTACATCAGCCATGGTCCCACTGTGCTGACATCGCATGCAGCCAATCTGGGTGGCGCGCGCGGGCAGGGTGGTGGACGCGCCGGCGCCGGGCGCGGCGGCGCCGGGTTGGGCGGCCAAGGCCGGCCGCAGCGCCGGGGCGGCGATGTCAATGGCAATGTGATGCCAAAGGCGGCCAAGGGCGGCGGTGGTGGCAATCGCTCGGGGCGCGGCAAGGGCGGTGGCACCGGTGGCGGTGGCAACCGCGGTGGCAATAGGGGCGGAAACCGCTAAGAGTCATCCCCGGCCGCCAGAGGCTGCCGGGGCTGGATTGCGCGCCGATACATGCCCTTTTGCCTTTTGGACATAATCTGCGTATAATCCAAGTCTATTCAAAAAGTCATCCTCCTGGAGGATGGGCGAATGATGGGCATTGTGCCCATTTTTTTTTGGTTCGCTCGTTTGACGCATACGCGCCGGAGGCTGACTGGCAGGTGGCTGCTGTGCCCATGTCGTCCCAGGCGGGGCAGGCAAGCCAGCCTGCCCTGGTGTTGATGGCCATTACTTGGGAATACAGTGCATCTGGCAGATTTGATCGAAACCACCCTTAACGGCATGGGATATGAGCTGGTTGAGCTCGAACGTGCTCCGGCCGGACTGTTGCGTGTCTATATCGATCAGCCTGAAACCGGCATCGTCATCGAAGATTGCGAGAAGGTGAGCCGGCAGTTGACACACGTGTTGACTGTCGAGAACGTTGATTACGAACGGCTCGAAGTCTCCTCGCCGGGGTTGGACCGGCCGCTGAAGAAACTGGCTGACTATGTCCGCTTTGCCGGGGCAGAAGCGCGCGTGACGCTGCGCCTGCCCGTCAATGGACAGAAGAACTTCACGGGCATTCTGCGCGAGCCGACTGGCGATGCTGGCGCCGAGAAGGTCGGGCTGGAGTTCGAGGGCAAGGACGGTCCGGCGCTGCTGGAATTCACTGTATCTGATGTCGACAAGGCGCGCCTGGTGCCGGTGATCGACTTCAAAGGAAATCAAAGAAAAGGGAACAAGCAATGAGCCGCGAAGTTCTGTTGCTCGTCGATGCGCTTGCGCGTGAAAAGAACGTCGACAAGGATGTGGTATTCGGCGCGCTGGAGGCTGCACTGGCCTCGGCGACCAAGAAGCGTTTCGAGGAAGACGTGGATATCCGTGTCGCGATCGATCGCGAATCGGGCGAGCATGAGACATTCCGCCGCTGGCTTGTCGTTCCTGACGAACAGGGCCTGCAGGAGCCGGACAAGCAGATCCTGCTGTTCGAAGCACGCGATGAGAACCCGAACATCGAGCTGGACGACTATGTCGAGCAGCAGATCGAGTCGGTCGAATTCGGCCGTATCGGCGCGCAGGCGGCGAAGCAGGTGATCCTGCAGCGCATCCGCGATGCCGAGCGCGAGCAGATCCTGAACGACTACCTCGAGCGTGGCGAGAAGATCATGACCGGCACGGTTAAGCGCGCCGACAAGAAGGGCCTGATCGTCGAATCCGGCCGCGTAGAAGCCCTGCTGGCGCGCGACCAGATCATCCCGAAGGAAAACCTGCGCACTGGCGACCGTGTTCGTGCGTATATCCTGAACGTGGATCGTGCGGCACGTGGTCCGCAGATCGAACTGTCGCGCACCGCGCCCGAGTTCCTGATCAAGCTGTTCGAGAACGAAGTGCCCGAGATGGAACAGGGCCTGCTCGAGATCAAGGCCGCAGCCCGCGATCCGGGTGTGCGTGCCAAGATCGCCGTGGTGGCGCACGACAAGCGTATCGACCCGATCGGTACCTGCGTGGGCGTGCGCGGCACGCGCGTGACCGCCGTTCGCAACGAGATCGGCGGCGAAGCCGTGGACATCGTGCTGTGGTCGGAAGATCCGGCGCAGTTCGTGATCGGCGCGCTGGCGCCGGCGCAGGTGCAGTCGATCGTCGTGGACGAGGAAAAGCACAGCATGGACGTGGTCGTGGACGAGGAGAACCTCGCCGTGGCCATCGGTCGAAGCGGTCAGAATGTGCGCCTGGCGTCGGAGCTGACCAGCTGGCAGATCAACATCATGACCCAGGAAGAGTCGGCGGCGAAGCAAGCCGAGGAAAGCGATGCCGTGCGCAAGCTGTTCATGGCCAAGCTGGACGTCGACGAAGAAGTGGCGGATATCCTGATCGACGAGGGATTCTCCACGCTGGAAGAAGTGGCCTACGTGCCCATCAGTGAAATGATGGAAATCGAGGCATTTGATGAAGACACCGTCAACGAGCTGCGCAACCGCGCACGTGATGCGCTCCTGACGATGGAACTGGCCCGGGAAGAAAAGGTGGAAGAGGTGTCGCAAGACCTGCGCTCGCTCGACGGCCTCAACCCGGAACTGATCGGCAAACTGGCCGAAGGCGATATCCATACGCGTGACGACCTGGCAGAACTGGCCGTCGACGAGCTGGTCGAGATGACGGGCGTCAGCGAGGAAGAAGCCAAGGCGCTGATCATGAAGGCACGGGAACATTGGTTCAACTGAGGGACACGTCCGGGTTTTGATGACATTCCCGGACGCGCTTTCCGCACACGATTTGTCCCGACGTAGAAACCAAGCATTGAAAGGGTTTGAATGGCAAGCACAACAGTTGCCCAACTGGCCGCAGAACTTAGTCGCAGCGCAGCTGCCCTGCTGGAACAATTGCAGGCGGCTGGGGTGGGCAAAGCGACGCCAGAAGATATGGTCACGGAATCGGATAAGACCAGGTTGCTGGATTATCTGAAGCGTTCGCACGGCCAGGCTGATGACAGTGCGCGCAAGAAGATCACGCTGACCAAGCGCGAGACTTCCGAAATCCGTCAGGCCGACTCCACCGGCAAGACGCGCACCGTCCAGGTCGAGGTGCGCAAGAAGCGCGTGCTGATCAAGCGCGACGAAGCGACTTCCGACCATCAGGCCGATACGGAGCCGCAATCCGCGGTGGTCGACGCTGCCGAGCAGGCGCGCCGTGAGGAAGAAGAACGCCAGCAGGCCGAACTGCTGGCACGCCAGGAAGCCGAAGCGAAGGCGCGCCGCGAGGCCGCCGAGCGCGAAGAAGCCGAGCGCCGTGCCAAGCAGGAGGCTCTGGAGGCCGAACAGCGCCGCCAGGCCGAGTTGCTTGCCAAGAAGGCCGAAGAGGAAGCTGCTGCTGCGCGCGCCGTGAACGAGGCCGCTGAAGAGGCTTCGCGCAAGAAGGCCGAGGACGAGCAGGCACGTGTTGCCGGCGAGCGCGCGGTAGCGCAAAAGGCTGCCGACGATGCCAAGGCAGCTGCCGACAAGGCCCGTGCCGAGCAGGACGCCGCACGCAAGCGCCGCGAAGCCGCCGAAGCCGAGGCCCGCGCCATCCAGCAGATGCTGAATGCGCCGGCGCGCGTGCTCAAGGCGCCGTCGGAGCGCAAGGCCGAGGAAAAGAAGGCCGAGCAAACCGGTACGCTGCACAAGCCGGTCAAGCCGGCAGGTGCCACGGCCGAAGCCAAGAAGGACGACAAGAAGCCAGCCACCACTGCCGCACCCAGCACGACGGCCGACAAAAAGACCGGCAAGCCTGGTGCTCCAGGGTGGAAGGACGAAGGCGTGCGCGGCAAGAAGGGCGGCCTGAAGACGCGCGGCGATTCGTCGGGTGGCGTGGGCGGCTGGCGCGGTGGTCCGCGTGGCCGCGGTGGTCGTCATCAGCGTGACGACGAAGGTCGCAGCAACTTCCAGGCGCCGACCGAACCCGTGGTGCGCGAAGTTCACGTGCCGGAAACCGTCTCGGTGGCGGATCTCGCCCACAAGATGGCCGTGAAGGCATCCGAGGTCATCAAGCAGATGATGAAGCTCGGCCAGATGGTGACGATCAACCAGGTGCTGGACCAGGAAACCGCCATGATCGTGGTGGAAGAAATGGGCCACAAGGCGTTCGCCGCCAAGCTGGACGATCCGGAAGCGCTGCTGGTGGTGGACGGCGAAGAACACACGGACGCCGAGCAACTGCCGCGTCCTCCGGTGGTGACCGTCATGGGTCACGTCGACCACGGCAAGACCTCGCTGCTGGACTACATCCGCCGCACCAAGGTTGCCGCGGGCGAAGCTGGCGGCATTACGCAGCACATCGGTGCCTACCATGTGGAAACCGACCGCGGCGTGATTACGTTCCTGGATACCCCGGGTCACGAGGCCTTCACAGCCATGCGTGCCCGCGGTGCCAAGGCCACCGATATCGTGATCCTGGTGGTCGCGGCCGACGACGGCGTGATGCCGCAGACCAAGGAAGCCATCGCGCATGCCAAGGCTGCCGGGGTGCCGATCGTCGTGGCGATCAACAAGATGGACAAGCCGGATGCCAATCCCGACCGTGTCAAGCAGGAGTTGGTGGCCGAGCAGGTGTTGCCGGAAGAGTATGGCGGTGATTCGCCGTTCGTGCCGGTGTCGGCCAAGACCGGTGCTGGCATCGACGACCTGCTGGAGCAGGTGTCGCTGCAGGCCGAAGTCCTGGAGCTGAAGGCACCGATCGACGCGCCGGCCAAGGGTCTGGTGGTGGAAGCCCAGCTCGACAAGGGCAAGGGCCCGATCGCGACGATCCTGGTCAGCAGCGGCACGCTCAAGCGTGGCGATGTGGTGCTGGCCGGTAGTGCTTATGGCCGCGTGCGTGCCATGCTGGACGAGAATGGCAAGCCGACCAAGGAAGCCGGCCCGTCGATCCCGGTGGAAATCCAGGGGTTGTCGGAAGTCCCGGCTGCCGGTGAAGAAGTGCTGGTGCTGCCGGACGAGCGCAAGGCGCGCGAAATCGCGCTGTTCCGCCAAGGCAAGTTCCGCGACGTGAAGCTGGCCAAGCAGCAGGCGGCCAAGCTGGAAACGATGCTGGAGCAGATGAGCGAAGGCGACGTCCAGACGCTGCCGTTGATCGTGAAGGCCGACGTGCAGGGTTCGCAGGAAGCGCTGGTGCAGTCGCTGCTCAAGCTGTCGACCGACGAAGTGCGCGTGCAGATGGTGCATGCCGGCGTGGGTGGCATCTCGGAATCGGACGTCAACCTGGCGACCGCTTCGAAGGCTGTCATCATCGGCTTCAACGTGCGTGCCGACGCCGGCGCGCGCAAGCTGGCCGAGAACCATGGCATCGACATCCGTTACTACAACATCATTTACGATGCGGTAGACGAGATCAAGGCGGCCATGTCGGGCATGCTGGCACCGGAAAAGCGCGAGACCACGATCGGTCAGGTCGAGGTGCGCCAGGTGTTCCGCGTGCCGAAGGTCGGCGCGGTGGCAGGCTGTATGGTCACCGACGGTCTGGTCAAGCGGACCTCGCTGGTGCGCGTGCTGCGCAACAACGTGGTCATCCACAGCGGCGAACTCGACTCGCTCAAGCGTTTCAAGGACGACGTCAAGGAAGTCAAGCAAGGCTTCGAGTGCGGTTTGTCGATCAAGAACTTCAACGATGTTCAGGAAGGCGACCAGCTCGAAGTGTACGAAATCACCGAGGTGGCGCGTACGCTGTAAGGCGGCGCAGCGGCGGCGGGCTTCGGCCCGCCGCTGTCGTCTCGACAAGACAGTATTGAATGGCCAAGAAAGGCAGTATTTCCTCCCGTAACCTGCGCCTCTCCGACCAGATCCAGAAGGACCTGGCCGAGATGATCCAGCGCGAGCTGCGCGATCCGCGCCTCGGACTGATCACGCTGCAGTCCGTGACGCTCACGCCGGACTATGCGCATGCCAAGGTCCACTTCACGGTGCTCGGCGCCGATGCCGCTGTAGCGGCAGCGATCCTGAACGAGAAGGCGGGCTACCTGCACTCGTTGCTGTATAAGCGCCTGCACATCCATACCGTCCCGACGCTGCGCTTCTATCACGACACATCGGTCGAGCATGCGATCGAGATGTCCAAGCTGATCAACGAAGCGAACGCCACGCGTTCCAAGGACGACTGATTCCGGCTGCGCCGGAAAAGCTCAGTCGCCGGGGCGGGCAACACGCCCGCCGCCCCGCATTGTTCCCATGACCGATTCCGCGAACCACCGTCCGCCCCGGCTGCCGCGCCGCGAGGTGCACGGCGTGCTGCTGCTCGACAAGCCGCTCGGGCTGTCTTCCAACGATGCCCTGGTGCGCGCCAAGCGCCTGCTGCGGGCGCTGAAGGCCGGCCACACCGGCACGCTAGACCCGCTCGCCACCGGCCTGCTGCCGCTTTGCTTCGGCGAGGCAACCAAGTTCTCGCAGGACCTGCTGGAGGCTGACAAGACCTATGAGGCGGTCGTCCGGCTTGGGCAGAAGACGACGACGGGCGACGCGGAAGGCGAGGTGCTGGAGGAGCGGCCGGTTGCCTGCGATCGTGCCGGGCTCGATGCGGCGATCGCGCGCTTCATTGGCGAGATCGACCAGATCCCCCCAATGCATTCGGCGCTGAAGAAGGACGGACGTCCGCTGTACGAATACGCGCGTGCCGGACAGACCGTGGAGCGCCCGGCCCGGCGCATCACGATTCATGCGATCGACTTACTCGACTGTGCGTTGCCGCAGGTGCCGTCTTTCACGATGCGCGTGAAGTGCAGCAAGGGCACGTACATTCGCACGCTCGCCGAAGACATCGGCGAGGCGCTGGGCTGCGGCGCGCACCTGGCCGGTCTGCGTCGCATCGCCGTCGGAGACCTGACGCTGGAGGGGGCCGTGACGCTGGAGCAGATCGATGCCCAGCCGGACGAGGCGCGTCCGGCCATGCTCGCGCCGGTGGATGCGCTGCTGCAGCGGTGCCCGCCGGTCACGCTTGATGCCGAGGCGAGTTCACGGTTTCTCCAAGGCCAGCGCATTGCCCAGCGGGACCTGCCGGCAGGCAGTGTGCCGCAGGAGGGCACGCTGGCCCGCGTCTACGGCGGCGAGCCGTCGCGCCTGCTGGGTGTCGCGCGCATGCGCGAAGGCGCCTTGCGGCCGGAGCGGCTGGTGCGCCTCTGAGCGCCTTGCCGCAACCTTATTCCAGAGTGATCCCGGCCGACTTGATGACGTCGGCCCACATCTTGCGGTCCTGCACGAGGAAGCTCGAGAGGTGTTCGGGTGAATCGCCGACAGGCTCCGAACCGAACTCGGCCATCTTCTTCCTGACCTCCGGATTGGCCAGCGCCTTTACCAGGGCCTGGTTATAGCGGGCCACAATCGGCTTGGGCAGATCCATTGGACCGAAGATCCCTTGGGCCTCATCCACTTTGCCACGCTTTTCATCGTCACGCGCGGCAGTCTGGCGGCCGAAGGGTTCATGATGCGTGCCCCACGGTCTGCAGATGGTCCAGCGAGCCATAGCGCCGCTGCAGTTCGGCCCACTCGGCCGCGTCGAAGAAGGCGCATTGTCCGGTGCCAAACTGCTTGGCCACTTCGATGCAAAAGCGGGTGGCAACGTCGATGTCGAAGGCATTGGTCACGCCAGTGGCGCAGCCCGGCACCGTAGTCTGCGCTGTCAGCGCCAGGCCGATCACCGGCGCGGTGGTGGCAACGGCCGGCTGCATGATGGAGTTGACGTGCCACAGGCCGTTCTCGTACGGCGTGATGTCCTGCGTGGTGAGCGGCAGCACCAGCGGCAGTTCGCCGCTGACCCAGCTCATCAGGTCCAGCATCCGCTCGGGCAGCCGCAGCAGCCAGCCTTGCTTCGCGACCGGCGTCAGCGCAACACCACGCCGGTTGACGAGGCGGTTGCCGCGCGTGGTGTCGACGGAAAGGATCGCCGCCATCTGCGGATGCACCTCGTGCGACATCATCGTGCGCATCGCGAATGGCGACTTCATCATCGGCACCGGCTGGTGCGGCCGCGTGGCCGCATGCGGGCAGATGTGGGTGTGGATGCGCACCGGTCCGGGCAGGACATCGCCGCCGGCCGCCATGTCGGCCAGCTTCAGCGCGCAGGCCACGGCGACGATGGCGCCATCGGCATCCGATACCAGTCCGGTCACGGCCGGGCGCGCGCCCACGCCGCCTAGCCGGCCGACCACGCCAAGCGCGGGCAGGTTGGGGTCGAGACCTGGCAAGGTGCACGCCAGGAAGTCGGTGTACAGGCCATTTTCCTCCACCCGTGTCACCGTGACGTCGGCGACGCCGCGCGCACGCAGCAGCGCGGCCACGCGCTCGCCGTCGATGTTGGCTGCCGACAGCAGTTCGATCGATTCAATCACCTGCTTGATGGACATTCGGGATTCCGTTTCCGTGAGGGGTTTCAGAGCGGCAGCGACAACGGGCCGGGGTGCACGTCCTGGAGCCGGGTGCCGAGGAACCAGCGGGATGTATGCGGTCCGCCCAGATCCATGTGCGCGCCGCGCACACGAATCCAGTTTCCTTCCGGCAGGCCCAGCACGGGCACTTCAGGATGCAGCGCGGTGAATTCGGCCAGCCGCTGGTCGCGCGTTTCGCCGCGAAAGCCTGGCAGCACCACGTTGAAGTAGTGCGGGTTGATCTGGAATGGCACCAGTCCGAGCGCATCGAGGCTGCCGGGGTTGGCGATCGGCATGTCGTTGGTCGTGCAGATCGTGGGGCAGGCAAGGTTGGCGCCGGCGCTCCAGCCGACATAGCGTGCGCCGCCTGAACGGACCTTTGCCGCGATGGGCGCGAGCAGGCCGCGCTCGCGCAGGCATTGCAGCAGCCGGAAAGTATTGCCGCCGCCGACCACGATCAGCTGCGCCGTGTCGATGGCCTGGCGTGCCGCGTCGGCATCTGCGGCGTGATGCAGCGAACGCGAGTCGATGCCCAGCGGCGACAAGGCGTCGGCGACCAAGGTCTCGTAAGTGTCCCAGTCGCGCACGCCGGCGAATGGCACGAAGCATGCGGTCTTGCTGCCCGACGCCAGTTCGCTGATGGCATCGCGCGCGTGCGCGAGGTAGCCGGCGTCGCTGCTGGAATTGCTGAGTAGGAGGAGGTCCATGAATATCGCCGGAATCGGTTATCTCGTGATGGTGTCGCTGGCGGCCTGCCAGAGCGGATCGCCGATGCGCTGCCCGACCGGCGCGACCGCGCGCACGAGCGCGTCGCGCAGCGCCGCGGCCTGCGCCTGGCTGACCTGCATGGCGGTGAAAGACAGGCACAGGCCGCGCACATCGCCGGAAGCCGGATCGGCCAGCGTGGTCGCGACGGCGCCGATGCCCGGCATGCCTTCGTTGATGGCAACGGCACTGCGCTCGCGGCGGGCGTTCGCCACCCGCTCCTGCAGTTCGGCGATCGTGGCGGGGCAACCGGCAGGCGCCTGCGGCAGGCTGGTGTCGCCCGCCGTGCCATAGCGCATGCGGAACTCGGCTTCCGTCAGCCGGGACAGCAGCACGCGGCCCATTGCGGTGGTGAAAGCCGGGCGGCGCGCGCCGGGCGGTGACAGCACCTGCACCGGGTTGTTCCCGTTCAGCCGCTGCAGGACGACGGTGTCCGCGCCGTCGAGCATCGACAGGTAGGCCGTGAATCCCGTGGAGTCGGATAGCGCGGCCAGGATCTCGCGGCACTGTTCGTCGAACGGATGCGCCTGCGTGGCCGCCTGGGCCGCGCGGATCAGCAGCACGCCGGGTCGATAGCGCCGCGTGGCGGGCTGCAGCTCGAGCAAACGGTAGCGGACCATCTGCGCAAGCAGGCGCGAGGCCGAACTCTTGGCCAGGCCGAGTTCGTCCATCACGTCGTTGAAGCTGACTTCGTGACGGCCTTCGCCAAACATGCCAAGCACGCTTTCCACGCCTTCCAGAATGCTCACCGCGGGACTCCTGACTCCGATGGTTCCGTTTTATGGAACCAAGGTTCCGCAAAACGGTTCGAAAAATGGTAGACCGATTGGCGTGCGAATTCAAGCGGACAAGTTGCCGGCGACGGCCGTCCCTCGCCTACAATGCAAGAGCCGTGTGAAGGCCAGCGGTAACAGGAGGTAGCATGAGCGAGCAGATCAGCCAGTTCCGGCCCCTGGATCCGGGCCGAGTCAACCTGATGGACCCGATCGAGGTGCAGTACTGGTGCCGTGAGTTGGGGTGTACCGAGAGCGCCCTGGAGGAGGCCGTAGATGCGGCGGGCGAGCATATTGCCGCAGTACGGGCCCGGCTCGAGGCCGGGCAGGCGGGGGCAAGCTAATAGCGATGAGGGGGATCGGCCCAGGAATGGGTCGGGCCCAAAGGAAAAAAGCCACGCGCTCCGGATCGACCCGGGGCGCGTGGCTTTTTCCTGGCGGGATGTTTGCTCGCTGGCGGCAGTTCGCGTCAATGTGCCCCGGCTGCCGCGTCGGCGCCCGCGCCTCCCCGGGCCGGCCGGGTGAGCCACACAAAGCCGATCAGCACGAAGAACAGGACGCCCGAAATCCAGAAGATGTCATTGGCGCCGAGCATCGCCGCCTGCTGGCTGATGTTCCGTTCCATCAGGCCTACCGCCTGAGCCTGGCTCATGCCCATCTGCATCAGGTGATTGAGCTGGTCCGAGTAGACCGGGTTGTAGGGGCTGATCTTCTCCACCAGTTGGGCGTGGTGCAGGGCGGTGCGGTTTTCCCACACGGTGGTGGAGATGGATGCGCCGATACCACCAAACGTGATCCGCACGAAGTTCGACAGGCCCGATGCGGCCGGGATCTTCTCCGGCGGCTGGCCGGACAGGATGATCGACGTAAGCGGGATGAAGAACATCGCCATTGCCGCGCCCTGGATCAGCGTGGGGATCATCAGCGTGCGGGTGTCGACCTGCGTGGTGAAGCCCGAGCGCATCAGGCTCACGATACCGAACGTGACGAAGGCGGCCGTGGCGACCCAGCGGGCATCCATCCTGGGCAGGTTCCGCCCGATCACCGGTGACAGCAGGATCGCGAAGATGCCCACGGGCGCCATCACGATGCCGGCATCCGTGGCTGTGTAGCCGACGATGGTCTGCAGCCACAGCGGCAGGATCACCAGGTTGCCGAAGAACAGTCCGTATGCCACGGAGATCGCTACCACGCCGGAGCTGAAGTTCCGGCCCTTGAACAGAGTGATATCGACGATCGGATGCTTCTCGTAGCTCTCCCACACCAGGAAGAACAGGAAGCCGAGCACGGCCACCAGCGTGAGCACGACGATCTCGGTCGAGTGGAACCAGTCGAGCTCCTTGCCCTTGTCGAGCATGAGCTGCATCGAGCCCACCCAGATCACCAGCAACGCCAGTCCGATGCGGTCGATCGGCAACACCTTGGTCGGGGTTTCGCGGTCCTTGTAGATCGTCCACGTGGCGTATGCGGTGAGCAGGCCTACCGGCACGTTGATATAGAAGATCCACGGCCATGTCATGTTGTCCGAGATCCAGCCGCCGAGCAGCGGGCCCATGATGGGCGCCACCAGCGTGGTCATGCCCCACAGCGCCAGCGCCATGGTGCTCTTCTGCGGCGGGTAGCTCGACAGCAGCAGGGACTGCGACAGCGGAATCATCGGCCCGGCCACTGCGCCCTGGAGGATACGCGCAGCCAGCAGCGTTTCGAGGTTGGGCGCCACGCCGCACAGCCAGGACGACAGCACGAACAGCAGGATCGACGTGATGAACAGGCGCACCGCGCCGAAGCGCATGGTGAGCCAGCCGGTCAGCGGTACCGAAATGGCGTTGGCCACCGCGAACGAGGTGATGACCCACGTGCCCTGGTTCGGTGCCACGCCGAGGTCGCCGGAAATGGCTGGAATCGACACGTTGGCGATCGACGAGTCCAGCACGTTCATGAACGTGGCCAGCGACAGCGCGATGGTCCCGATCACCAGCTTGCCGCCACTCAGTGGCTGCAGATGCGTCGGGCGCGCCGGTGGCTTTGGCGCGGCGCCGGCGCGTTCACCCACGGTGATTGCGTCCGCCATGGTCAGCCGCGGTTCGAAGGCCGCGCCACGGCGGCGCTGGCCGCCGCGTCATCGGCTGGAACATTGATGACCGGTGCGCCCTTGGCCGGTACTGCATCGGCCGGGGCCGCGCGGCCGCCGTTGTTCACGGCGATGATGCGCGCGATCAACTGGTCGGCGTCCTGCGCGACCTTGTCATAGACGTCGGTCTGCATCGGCTTGGCCGCAGTGGTGCTGACCATGGCGGCGCCTTCTTCCTTGCGCACATCGACCGTCACGTTCATCGACAGGCCGACGCGCAGCGGGTGGTCCTTGAGCTGCTGGGGGTCGAGCGCGATGCGTACCGGCAGGCGCTGCACCACCTTGATCCAGTTGCCGGTGGCGTTCTGCGCCGGCAGCAGCGAGAACGCGGAACCGGTACCGGCCGAGAAGCCCTCGACCTTGCCGGTGTACTTGACCTTCGAACCATAGACGTCCGCTTCCAGCGTGACCGGCTGGCCGATGCGCATATGCGTGATCTGCACTTCCTTGAAGTTGGCGTCGACCCAGACCTGGTCCAGCGGCACGACGGCCATCAGCGGCGCACCGGCGGCCACGCGCTGGCCGACCTGCACCGAACGCTTGGCCACGTAGCCGGTCACTGGCGCCGGCATGGTCGAGCGCGCGAACGACAGGTAGGCCGATCGCAGGTTGGCTGCCGCGCGTTGCACGCTCGGGTGCTTATCAACGGTGGTCTGGTCGGTCAGCACCTTGTTCGACGCGAGTTGCTCGCGTGCGGCGAGCAGGGCAGACTGCGCGCCCTGGAGGGCGGTCTGGGCGTGCGCGATTTCTTCGCTCGACACCGCGCCTGAACCCGCGATGGCCTGGCGGCGGCGCAGGTCATCGCGCGCCTTGGCGACGTCGGCCTCGCGCAGCGCCACATTGGCCGCGAGCGAGCCGTTGTTGACGTAGAGCGTGCGCACTTCGCGCACCGCCTGGGCCAGCTGGGCCTCGGCCTGTTCGAGCGCCACCTGCGTATCCGCGCGGTCAAGCTGGATCAGCGGCTGGCCCGCCGTGACGAGCTGTGTGTCATCCGCGGCGATCGAGACCACCGTGCCGCCCACGAGCGGCGTCACTTGTACGACGTTGCCCGCAACGTAGGCGTCGTCGGTGCTCTCGAAGTGGCGCGCATAGAGGCCCCAATAAGCGCCATAGCCGACGCCCGCCACGACGATGGCCGCGGTCAGCGAAAGCAGCAGGCGCTTGCGCTTGCCATTGTTGTTGATGGATGCCGCCGGGGTGTGGGACGTGCCGGCTTGCTGGTTGTCGCTCATTTTGTTCTCTCTTGAATCTGGTCTGCAATGACAGGCGCGCGGATCAGCCGCGCGCGCCGGCCTGGCTGGTGGTCTGGTTCGCTGCTGCCGCGGCGGGGGCGTGGCCTGCGCCGCCTTCCTGCGGCTCTTCGTAGCCGCCGCCGAGGGCCTTCATCAGCGCCATCTGCAGGTCCAGCCGGCGGGCCTGCAG
The DNA here is from genome assembly GCF_057798915.1 of Cupriavidus sp. 22TCCZM01-5. Taxonomy (NCBI): domain Bacteria; kingdom Pseudomonadati; phylum Pseudomonadota; class Betaproteobacteria; order Burkholderiales; family Burkholderiaceae; genus Cupriavidus; species Cupriavidus sp. 22TCCZM01-5. The sequence goes on along the minus strand of NZ_JBYOJR010000002.1, from coordinate 176,239 downwards.
ATCGGTCGCCAGGCGGCGTTGCTGCAGCACGTTGCTCTCGGCGTTCAGCACCGTCAGCTGCGTGCCGAGGCCGGCCTTGTAGCGCATCGTGGCGAGCGAGTAGGCGTGTTCAGCCAGGTCCAGCGCTTCGCGCTGCGTCTTGATCTGGTTGTCCACGCTGCGGATGCTCGTCATGGTGTCGGCGGTTTCCTTGAGCGCATCGACCAGGGCCTGGTTGTAACTTGCCACGGCAATGTCATAGCGAGCGTACTTGCCCTTCAGATTGGCGCGCAGCTTGCCCCCCTCGAAGATAGGAAGATGCAGCGCCGGGCCGATTCCCATGGTGCGGCTGATGCCCATGAACAGGTCTTCCGGCCTGAGCGAGGCCAGGCCGGCAAAGCCGGTCAGCGTGATATTCGGCAGGAACTCCGCCTTGGCGACCTTGATTTCCTTGCTGCTGGCTTCCACGCGCCAGCGCGCGGCGGCCAGGTCAGGGCGGCGGCCGAGCAGGCCGATGGCGAGGTCGTCGGGCAGCCTGGGTGTGTCATGTGCGAGCAGGACCGGCTTCTGGATCGCCAGGCCGCGGTCCGGGCCCTTGCCCAGCAGTGCGGCGATCTGGTTGCGCGACAGCGCGATATCTTCGTCGATGCGCTGCAGGTCGGTGCGCGCTGCGGCCACCGTGCCGCGCGCCTGGGTGGTTTCGACCTGGGTGTCGAGGCCGGCGGCCAGTCGCTGCTGCGACAGCGTGGTCAGGTCCTGGCGCTGGGCGATGGCGCGCTCGGCCACGTCCCGCTGCGCGTAAAGCGCGGCCAGGCGGGCATAGGCGCGCGCGACGGAGGTGGTCAAGATCAGTCGCGAGGCCTGGCTTTCGGCCTCAATGGCGCGGTCGTCGGACAGGGCGGCTTCGAGCGCCGAGCGGTTCTTGCCCCAGAAGTCGAATTCATACGACAGGTTGGCCTGCAGGTGCGACTGGTTCCACCAGCGGCCGGCCAGCGGCGTGCCGGCGAAGAGGTCGGTCTCGGAAAAGATCTCGCGCGTGATGTCGGCGCCAAAACCGATAGTCGGGTAGAGCGCGCTGCGGGTCACGTCAGCCATGGCGCGCGACGCTTCCACGCGCGCGAAGGCGACCTGCAGGTTCGGGCTGTCCTTGACCGCTTCATCGACGAGCGCGCGCAGCTGCGGGTCCTGGAACTGGTCGATCCAGTCCATGCCGGGCCATTGGCCATGTTCGGCCGGCAGCGTCTGGCCGGTGGCCATGGCGCTGGCTTCCGTCATGGTCTGGGTGCTGTGCGAGTCGCCGAAGGCGGCGCAGCCGGCGAGCACGGCTGCGGCCACGACCGTCAAGGCCAGTGTGCCGGCGCGTTGGCCCAGGGCGCGCATGCGTGACGGGCTGTAGGAAGGGTTTGAGAGCGCTTGGTTCATTGTTGATGCACTGGCGACAGGGGCCGTGCTGGAAATCTTGGTCGGTATCGGGATCGATACGGGCGGTGTAGGCGGAAAGCGCGCAGGTTCGCTAGCCGGAGTTGTTGCAGATGACACGACGCAGCATGCCGCGCAGCGTTTCGATCTCTTCCGCGGAGAAACCGCGGAAATGCCTGGCCATGACCCTGCAGAAAACGGCGGGCAATTGCGCGGCGAGTGCGTGGCCTGCTGGCGTGAGCGAAAGGTCGAGCACGCGGCGATCATCGTCGCGGCGGGTGCGCTCGATCAGCCCGCGCTTTTCCATGCGGCTGAGCAGCCGCGTGATGGAACCCATGTCGGTATTCAGTTCGCGGCCCAGGTCCGTGACCGTGCTGGCACGCCCGGAGGAAAGCATGACCAGGCAGCTCGCCTGCGCATGCGTGATGTCCAGCGTGCTCACTTCCTGCTCGATGCCGTGGGCGAGCGTGTTTTTGGCACGAGAGATCAGATAGCCCACGCTCTCGCCCATGACGTATCGCTCGGGGTCGAACAGGTCGGTGGAAGAAGTGGTGGACGGAGCCGGTGACATCATTTGCCTCTGCAATCTTTGCTATGGCAAATATATGTGTGCGTTTAACTATCGGCAAGGATGGAAATTCGTCATTTCCTTTTTGGAAATAATAAAGGCATGGTGCGGGCTGGATTGGAGCAAGGCATGTCGCGTTGCAACATGCTATAATTTTGGGTTACCTCAGATTTCCGCACAGCGAGACGCTGCAATGACCCGCGCCATCCGTAATATCGCCATCATCGCCCACGTTGATCATGGCAAGACCACCCTGGTCGATCAGCTCCTGCGCCAGGCAGGCACCTTCCGCGACAACCAGCAGGTTGCCGAGCGGGTGATGGACTCGAACGACCTGGAAAAGGAACGCGGGATCACGATTCTCGCGAAGAACTGTGCCGTTGAGTACAACGGTACCCACATCAACATCGTTGATACCCCGGGGCACGCCGACTTCGGTGGCGAAGTCGAGCGCGTGCTGTCGATGGTTGACGGCGTGCTGCTGCTGGTGGACGCCGTCGAAGGCCCGATGCCGCAGACCCGCTTCGTGACCCGCAAGGCACTGGCGCTGGGCCTGAAGCCGATCGTGGTGATCAACAAGATCGACCGTCCGGGCGCGCGCCCTGACTGGGTGATCAACCAGACCTTCGACCTGTTCGACAAGCTGGGCGCCACCGATGAACAGCTGGACTTCCCGGTCATCTACGCATCTGGCCTGAATGGCTATGCCGGCCTGACCGAAGACGTGCGCGACGGCGACATGAAGCCGCTGTTCGAGACCGTGCTGGACAAGGTGCCGGTGCGTGACGACGATCGCGACGGTCCCCTGCAGTTGCAGATCATCTCCCTGGACTACTCCAGCTACGTCGGCAAGATCGGCGTGGGCCGCATTTCGCGCGGCCGCGCCAAGCCGCTGCAGGACGTCGTGGTCAAGTTCGGTCCCGAAGGCAATCCGATCAAGGGCCGCATCAACCAGGTGCTGAAGTTCCAGGGCCTGGAGCGCGAGATCGTGCCCGAGGCCGAAGCCGGCGACATCGTGCTGATCAACGGTATCGAGGAACTGGGCATTGGCTGCACCGTGTGCGCGCCGGACGCCCAGGACGCGCTGCCGATGCTGAAGGTCGACGAGCCGACGCTGACCATGAACTTCTGCGTCAACACGTCGCCGCTGGCCGGCCGTGAAGGCAAGTTCGTGACCAGCCGCCAGCTGCGCGAGCGCCTGGACCGCGAGCTGAAGTCCAACGTTGCGCTGCGCGTGGCCGATACCGGTGACGACACCGTCTTCGAAGTGTCCGGCCGCGGCGAACTGCACCTGACCATCCTGCTGGAAAACATGCGCCGCGAAGGCTACGAGCTGGCCGTGTCGCGTCCGCGCGTGGTGTTCAAGGAAATCGACGGCGTCAAGAACGAGCCGTACGAACTGCTGACCGTGGACGTCGAAGACAGCCACCAGGGCGGCGTGATGGAAGAGCTGGGCCGCCGCAAGGGTGAGCTGCTCGACATGGCGTCGGACGGCAAGGGCCGTACCCGCCTCGAGTACCGCATCCCGGCCCGCGGCCTGATCGGCTTCCAGGGCGAGTTCCTGACGCTGACGCGCGGCACTGGCCTGATCAGCCATATCTTCGACGACTACGCGCCGGTGCGCGAAGGCGGCCTGGGCGAGCGCCACAACGGCGTGCTGATCTCGCAGGACGACGGCGATGCCGTGGCTTATGCGCTGTGGAAGCTGCAGGACCGCGGCCGCATGTTCGTGAAGCCGGGCGATGCGCTGTATGAAGGCATGATCATCGGCATCCACAGCCGCGACAACGACCTGGTGGTCAACCCGATCAAGGGCAAGCAGCTGACCAACGTGCGTGCTTCGGGTACCGATGAAGCCGTGCGCCTGGTGCCGCCGATCCAGATGTCGCTCGAGTATGCGGTGGAATTCATTGCCGACGACGAACTGGTCGAACTCACGCCCAAGAGCATCCGCCTGCGCAAGCGCCACCTGAAGGAGCACGAGCGCAAGCGTGCTTCACGCGAAGGCGCATAAGCGCTTGTCGTACCAAAGAAACCGCGCCTTGGGGGCGCGGTTTTTTTTTTGTCGGCCTTTATCGGTTGCGGGCGTGTCCTGCAGCAACAGCAGAGTGCGAATGACCACGCCGTCTCGGGCACCGCCCGCAGCCCGTGCTGGTAGCTCCAGGTGTACACGGTGCGCACCAGCAGCCAGAGAAAGAAGGTATCCGATGCCTGATGCGAGCGATTCGGTGTGCATGCGGCCAGTGTGCACGGGCCGCGCTAAATTGCCAGGAGGGATTCCTCCAGGTCTCGGGACCACGTTGCCGGACGACGACAAAATAGTCAGTTCTGTGTGTCGCCGCGTGAGGGTCAAGGAACGGGTTGCCGCGCCGTAGACCAGCAGGGCGGCCCGCTGGGCCGTCCCTTTACCCCGGGAGAGCCCATGTTTCGCAACACTACTATCGGAGCCAGGTTGTGGTTCCTGATTGTCGTCACCAATATCCTTCTGCTGATTGTCGGTGCGGTCGGCATGATCGGCATGGCGCGCAGCAATGACGCCACGCGCGAGATCTACGAGCATCAGCTGACCGCCGCGATGCATCTGGCCGAAGCACGCTCCAACCAACTGCTGGTGCGTGTGCTGCTGGACCAGGCGACCCTTGCCAAGGATCCTGCCGATGCGCGAGCGCGCGCCGAGACCGCACAGGGCTTTGCCAGGAATTCGCAGAGCGCGTGGAAGGCGTACCTGGCTTTGCAGCGTGCACCGGCGGAAGCGATGCTGGCGCAGGACGTGTCGGCCAAGCGCGATGCGCTGTTTTCGCAGGGCATCGCACCGATGGTCGCGGCACTGAACGCGGGCGATCGCGAGGCGATGATGACGGCGGTGCTCGAAACGATCCCGAAGCTCGACATTGCCTTTACCGCTGCCAGTGGCGAACTCAATCGTGCGCAGTTAGCCAGTGCGCGTCAGGTCTATGAAGCGTCGCAGCAGCGCTACGGCACGCTTCTGGCCTGGTCGGTCGTGGTGCTGGTGGCGGGGTTGGCGTTCAGTACTGCCGTCGCATGGCGATTGCGCCAGTCCATCGTCAGGCCGCTGGACTTTGCCATGGCTCGCTTTGAGCGGATGGCTGGTGGCGACCTTAGCGCGAAGGGGAGTGATGACGCCGTGATGGCAGACGAGCGGGCACGCAGCGAAACCAGCCGGATGCTGGGCATGCTGGGTCGTATGCAGTCGAGCCTTGTCGCCATGGTGGGCCAGGTGAGCGGCGGTGCGGATTCGATTGCCGCGGCCAGCCGGCAGATCGCCAGCGGCAATGCGGACCTGTCGCAGCGCACCGAGCAGCAGGCCGCGTCGCTGGAGGAAACCGCGTCGAGCATGGAAGAACTGACCGGCACGGTTCGCCAGAACGCCGACAGCGCGCGCGAGGCGGCTACCCTGGCCAAGGACGCCACCATACTTGCCGAGCGAGGTAGCGAAGCGGTGGCGCGCGTCGTGCATACGATGCAGTCCATCGATGCGAGTTCGGGCAGGATCGTCGACATCATCGACGTGATCGAGAAGATCGCCTTCCAGACCAATATCCTTGCCCTGAATGCCGCGGTGGAGGCCGCGCGCGCGGGAGAACACGGCCGCGGCTTCGCGGTGGTGGCGGGCGACGTGCGAGACCTCGCGCAGCGCTGCGCGGGAGCATCCAAGGAAATCCGCGGGCTGATCGGTGCATCGGTGGCCAATGTGCGCGAGGGTGCCGGCATGGTGGACGACGCGGGACGCGCCATGCAGGACATTGTCGATGCCGTGCGGCGGGTCGGTGCGATCGTCCGCGACATCAGCGCGGCGTCGGACGAACAGTCCAATGGCATCGAGCAGGTGAACCTGGCCGTGTCCCACATGGATGGGATGACACAGCAGAACGCAGCGCTGGTGGAACAGGCCGCCGCCGCTGCGGCATCGCTGCAGGACCAGGCGCAACGACTGATGACGCTGGTGTCGACGTTCAGGCTTTCATGATGCCGTGAGGGCACGCAGGCGTGTGCGGATGCCGCCCGCGCCTGCGCTTCTGCGCGGGTGATCGGCGTAGAATCGCGGGTTGCATTTGCGTGGGAGAGCATCATGACTGACTTCGTCACGACAGAAGTCCAGGGTGGCATCGGCTACCTGACACTGAACCGGCCGCAGGCGCTTAATGCGCTGTCGCTGGAAATGATCCGTGCCATGACCGAGGCACTGCAGGCATGGGCCGATGCGCCGGAAGTGGTGGCGGTCGTGGTGAGCGGTGCCGGCGGCAAGGCCTTCTGCGCCGGTGGTGACATCCGCTATTTCCATAAGGCTGCGCACGAGGGCGATCCGCTGCTCGATCAGTTCTTTGTCGAGGAATATGCCCTCAACTTCCTGATCCACCGCTACGCCAAGCCGTATATTGCGCTGATGGATGGGGTGGTCATGGGCGGAGGCATGGGCATTTCGCAAGGCGCGCGCCTGCGCATCGTCACCGACCGCACCAGGATGGCCATGCCCGAAACCAATATCGGGCTGTTCCCGGACGTGGGCGGCGGTTGGTTCCTGGCGCGCACGCCGGGCCGCATCGGCGAATACCTGGGCCTGACCGGGACGGCGATCCACGCGGCCGACGCACTGTATGCCGGACTGGCAGACGCCTTCCTCCCTGCCAATGTGCTGGCCGAGGTCGCGAGCGATCTGCGCGCGCGCGCGTTCGACAACGGCCAGGCCGTGCTTGACCATATCGCCACCTTCACACAGCAGCATCGCGACGCCTGCGTGCCGGCACAAAGCCAGCTTGCGAGCCTGTCGGTGGAGATCGATAGCATCTTCGCCGGCGACACCGTGGTGGACATCCTCGCCGCGATCAGCGATGCGCCGGGCGAGTGGGCCGCCCACACCGCGGCCATGCTGCGCAGCCGCTCGCCATTGATGCTTCATGTGTCGCTGGAGCAGATCCGTCGCGCGCGCACGATGTCGCTGGACGATGAGCTGCGCATGGAGCTCGACATGATGCACTACGTGTTCCGCAAGGGCGACGGCGTGGAAGGCATCCGCGCACTGGCGATCGACAAGGACCACCAGCCGCGCTGGCAGGATGCGCGCATCGACGAAGTGGGCCGCGAGAAAGTGATGTCATTCTTCGACAGCCCGTGGCGTGCGGAAAACCATCCTCTGGCAAGCCTCGGCAAGTAAGCGGGGTGCGCCACGCGGCTCTCCGGAGTCGGGTAGAGTGAGGGCTGGTTCGGCGCCGGGCATGCCAAGTGATCCATGGAGGCCAGAGCCGTTCCGCTTCACTCGAACCACACAGTTGAAGGAGTCGTGATGAGCAATCCTCGAGATGTCGCTGTACTGGTGGGAAGCCTGCGCAAGGAGTCGTTCAACCGGAAGCTGGCCAAGGCGCTGATCGCGCTGGCGCCGCAGCCGCTGAAGCTGGAGATCGTCGAGATCGGCAACCTGCAGTTGTACAACCAGGACCTGGACGGCAGCCCGCCTCCCGAATGGACCGCTTTCCGGGACCGTATCCGCCGCGCCGATGCCGTGCTCTTCGTGACGCCCGAGTACAACCGTTCCGTGCCGGCGCCAATGAAGAATGCCATTGATGTCGGGTCCCGCCCGTATGGCAGCAGTGTATGGGACGGCAAGCCCGGAGGTGTCATCAGCGCTTCCCCCGGTGCCGTTGGCGGCTTTGGTGCCAATCATCACCTGCGCCAGTCGCTCGTGTTCCTGAACGTGCCGGTCCTGCAACAGCCGGAAGCCTATATCGGTGGAGCGGACAAGCTGTTCGACGAGCAGGGTGGTATCGCGAACGAATCGACGCGCGGATTTCTAGGCAAATACCTGACGACCTACGCCGCCTGGATCGAGCGGAACGCCGCCGCCCGCTGAGGCGACAACCGTCTCGCGGGGCACGGGTCGCAGCGCAAACGCGCGCTGTGGCCTATACTGTTGTCCTTTCCCGCGTAGACCGATGCCGGTGCCCGCAGAACTCTGCCTGGGCCGGCACATGGGCGAGTGATGCACCGCTGTGCCGGTTGCAACCGTCCCGCAGACAAGTCAATAACTCCATGAAGCCAAGCCCACGCCGCATCTCGGTTGCACCGATGATGGACTGGACCGATCGCAATTGTCGAATGTTCCATCGCCAACTAAGCCGCCATACCTGGCTGTACACGGAGATGGTGACGACCGGCGCGCTGCTGCATGGAGACGTGCCCCGACATCTGGACTTCGACGCCGCGGAGCATCCCGTGGCCCTGCAATTGGGTGGTAGCGAGCCGGCGGACCTTGCAGTCGCCGCGCGCCTCGGCCAGCAGTGGGGCTATGCGGAGATCAACCTGAATTGCGGCTGCCCGTCCGAGCGCGTGCAGCGTGGTGCATTTGGCGCTTGCCTGATGGCGGAGCCGAAACTCGTGGCGGACTGCGTGAAAGCCATGCGCGATGCCGTGTCGATCCCGGTGACCGTCAAGCACCGCATCGGCATCGACAAGGTCGAACACTATGATTTTGTCCGTGATTTTGTCGGCACCGTGGCGCAGGCTGGCTGCGAGACATTTATTGTGCATGCGCGCAATGCGATCCTGAAAGGCCTGAGCCCGAAGGAGAACCGCGAGGTTCCACCGCTGCGTTATGAAGTGGCCTACCAACTGAAAAAGGATTTCCCGCAGCTGGAGATCCTGATCAACGGTGGCATCGTCACCTATGACGAAATGGCGATCCACCTGGAGCACGTCGACGGGGTGATGATTGGACGGGAGGCCTATCACCAGCCTTATGTGCTCGCTGAAATGGACCGCCGTTTCTACGGTGACGCTGAGGCACCGGTCCGGTCGCGGCTGGAGGTGGAGCTTGCCATGCAGCGCTTTATCGGTGATTTGGTGGAGCGCGGCGGCTACATGGGCGCGGTGACTCGCCACATGCTGGGTCTCTACCGTGGCGTCGCGGGTGGTCGTGGCTGGCGGCGCGTGCTGTCTGACGCCAAGCGGATGTCCGGAGCCCGTACGCAAACTGATGTGGATGCGCTTTTCGAAGAAGCGCGTTCGCATCTGCGCTCCACGGACCCCGTGGAGCCTGCGCATCGCGCAGCCGCATAGGCGATTACCGTGGATAGCGCCAGGAGCGTCGTAGAATAAATGCTCTAATTCCGAGTGGCGAATCCATGCATGGGGGGAATGCAGGTAGCGCGTGCGGCACTTACTGCCAACGATCTTCCGGAAACCCGCGCCAGGAAAGGGATTCCCCTAATTAGCCGAGGGCAGGCACTTTCTTACACTGTGCCTGCCCTCGAATACAGGGCTTTCTTCAACTGATTATTCAGCCCGCATTGCGGGCTGTTTTTTTTTGAGTTGCCCGGCCGCGACTTCGGTTAACCCGAATGGCGCAAGTCCTGGATGCCAGCTACAGTGCAACGGCCTTCAGGGCATTTGAGATCGCAAAAGTTGGAGTCCGCGCCGCGGGCTCTTTTTTTTGCGTTCTCCGAGCAGGCGATTGAATCGAGTCGTCTCGATAGAGTTCCTCAGCGCAACAGCTATTTGCCTGTGTGGCTGATGCCTACGTCGATCGTGCCATAGGTGGTAATGCCTGAGCCGCTGCCTTCTGTGCCGCTACCCGCGCATGCGGCCATCGTCATTGCCAGCAAGGCCGCCACCGCCATCCCGAATATCTGCTTCATACCGCGCTCCTCATTGCTGCACGGCAGGTTTGTCAGGCGATCCCGCCCATGGGTTCCATGTCAGGGCTGGTCCATCGCAAAAAAAAAGCAGGCGGCTCTTCCGGAGACCGCCTGATGGGAAGGTCGAGGGGGGTCAATGTCCCTCGCGTAAAAGTATCGGTGAGTGGGCTCGCCCTTAGAACCCTGCATCAGTAGGGGCTGTGTAAAGCATATCTTCTTCCCCGACATGCTTGCCGAACCAGGATTTCTGCGTGGGTCTAAGGCGTGAATAATGTGGCCAACGGTGTTTGGATGCCGAGTATTCCCGCCGAGGAACATGGCGGAGATAAATACTGGAAAGATCGCCCGAAAATAAAAACAGCCACTTGAATAAGTGGCTGCTTTTAAAAAATTCTTGGGGTGGCTGATGGGACTCGAACCCACGACGACAGGAATCACAATCCTGGACTCTACCAACTGAGCTACAGCCACCGTAGAGGTCATCAGCGAAGCGCTGATCGACGAAAACCAAGATTATATAAGTAACTTTCCGATATGGCTAGTATCCCGCACAAAATTTTTTCGGGGCTGACTTCGTCACTTGCGAGGCGACCACTTCGCCTCCAGCAGCACTGCCTGCTTGATGGCTTCAATGGTCTCAGCCTCGCTGTCGTACTGACCCAGAAGCCGGCGCGATTTGCCGTTTAGCACATTCTCCTGGAGCGCCTTGCCCGCAGCCTCGGTCGTACCTGGGTGCCAGCAGTAGCGCGCCGTCCATTTTCCGTCCTGCAGGCGCTCCGCTACCCATATCAACCGGAAGTCCTCGAACACAACGCCGAACGGCGTCTGGTCATCCACCACAGCCACCTCATCCCAGCGATTCATCTGACAAAGATACGGCCATGCCATGCCGCGAGCCATCGTATCACGGTCTCCCCGGGCAGTGAGGCGAGTTCTTGCCGGCCCGAGTCCCCTAATAGGATCAACTGGCCGATGGGTCGCTCGAACGGGGGCAACCGCGCAAAGGTTTGCTGTAGGATTGCGCCTGCCACGGCAGAACTCCGTGTCCTACATCCCGCCGGAAATCCAATGCATAAGCTGGAAACAGACGAGGATCAGACAGGGGAGTGCCTTATGAAAACCATTCTTGTGTTGCTTGCCACTTTTACGGCATTGCTGAGTGGCTGCGTGGTAGCGCCCGACCGGGAAGAGCACCATGGATACTACAGGGAGGACGGTCGATACCATGAGCACGATCATGGTTATCGAGACTGGGACGACCATCGGTACGATGGTGACAGAGATAGATGGCAGGGCGGCCTGAGGTACTAGGGTGGCAGCGTGTCTTCGCCGGCCATCGGGTTCGCCACAGCCTTATCGCGCCGGGAATGTCAAACGGACCCCTAGCGGCCTCTCGCTGGCAGTGCTTAGATAGTCATGGTGGCTGGTTCGGCTTTCTGCCCGAACTGGCCCAGCCATTACCCCTTTAGATCGGGCGTTTCCTGGCCAAACGAGTTCCTCTCGTGAATCTGTCCATCCCGGCCGTGGATCAGCAGTTCGACCTTTGCCCGTTTTGCCTTTTCGATCCCAGTGGCGATGGCATGTTGCTGACAGGTGAAACGCTGCTCGTTTCCGGAACCACCTTCGAACTGAACCGCCCAGCCATTGTAGGTAGGGACGACGTGGATGTTCTTGCTGGCCATGGCGATCTCCTGTGGTAGTCCGTGGAGACAGTTTCGGCGCGGGAAGACCACGTCGGTATCGGTCGCTGTCCGACAAGCAAACAGAAGTTGAAGTACCTGAGATTCACTTTCGGAAAGCCCTCAGGGGCGGACAACGAGCCCGAGCCTTTCTCCCGCGCAGATCGCATGGGGTGGACGAATGCCACGTGAGCGACTCACCATGCCCCATGCGCGCATGGGGTTTATCCCGACTGTCCCGAATCGCAAAGCGGATGTCACTTGGGATCAAATGGAATGGCGTTGGTTTTCCATACTGGACAGGTAACAAACTAGCTTCCATCACCATCATGCTTGCCGTTGCCTTCTGGTTGCTTTGTTCTTTTGCGATTGGCCTGCTGGCGCACATACTGGGGCGCTCCGTTGCAATCTGGCTCGCTTTCTCGATGATCTTTACTCCGTCCCTCGGGCTGATCGTAATGGCCGTCCTGGGGAAGAAGGTAAAGCCACAGCCATTGTCTATCTGAGTGCTCCAGCTTCCTGCTACGATGGACTGGACAACAGGAGGCGGTCATGGAATTTCGATACAAGACCCGGGAAATCTCGATTCAGGCGATCAAGGCGCCAGGCGGGCAGTGGGACTGGTCGTTTGTCATCCGCGGGCACGGGCATCGACATAACGCCGGCGCGCTCGCGGCATCGGAAGGTGGCGCGATCGATGCAGCCTATGCCGCCGCCAGGCATGAAATCGATCAAATCTCCGGCGACGCCAACGATTAGCCGCCGTAGCCGCGGCACTATCCCTCCATTTCGCGCACCCGCAACCGCGCCGCCGGGTCTCCCAGTACCACGTAGTTGCGCGCATCGTCGCGTGCGATCCATCGCAATGCGATTTCCGCTTCTGAAACCTCCGCACCCGCGCTGCGATCGCGCAGCAGGTCGGCGAGCTCGGTACTGAGCGCAGCCCAGCGGATATTGAAGCGGTCGGTGGCCTGGCCCACGCGCTGGCCGCGCAGCAGGCTGCCCGCCACGTCGCGAAAGCCCTGGGTTTGCGGATCCGCGCGCTCGGACTGGAAGCTGTAGGCCCAGGCCCGGTCGACGTGGCCAAGAACGGCCAGCGCGCCGCCATGCGGGTGGGCAAGCAGGCGCTGAGGCAGGCGGGCCGTGAATGGGCATGGGGCGATGCGGTTGCTGTTTCCGCCGGGCGCGCTGAAGTTGTCCAGTTCGGGCGAACCCGCGCCGAAGCATGCAAAGCAGAAGTGAATCAGTCCATGGCACCGGGCGTCGGCGGGGATGTCACTGGCGGCGAACCAGTGGCCGGCATCGATGGCGCCATAGCCAGGCCAGTCCTGGCAGACCAGCGCGCCCTGTATATCGGCAATCCGGCTGTCGTCGGCGCGCAGGCACATGCCGTGTGATCCGGTCAGCAAGATGGCTGGTGCGCCGTCCGGTCCGTCGCCGCGCAACAGGCCGGTCAGCGCGGCCTTGGTAGCCGCATCGCCCAGCACGGCGCGCATGGCAAAGCCTTGCCGCTCACCGAGCGGCCTGGTCTGCTCATTGCCCGCGGCGAGGGGGGTGGCGAGCTGGCGCGTCAGCATCTGCGTGGCGCGGTCGAAGTCGTGGCAGGTGGCGAAGAGGGCGACGCTGCGGCGCGATGGTACGGTCGTGGCGCTTTCATAAGCGACGATGCTGTCGGCATAGCACCGATAGTCTTCCAGCTCGGCAAAATCCAGCCGGCCAACTGCCCAGTAGAGGTCCAGCGTGTACTGGAACGAGAACGGAATCTTGCCGGGCGGGCCGACGAGGACCAGGTAATACGGCACGCCCAGCGCGGGGTCGACGACGTTCAGCGATACCTTGTGCCGCGCGAGCCAGCTCGAGGCGGTGTCGCCGGGCAGGCAACCTTCGGGGCCGTGGAATATCTTGATGTCGCCCGCCTGCGCGCGCCGTCTGTCGATCAGCGGTGACAAGGCTTCTAGGTAAGGCGCCGGATCGGTGTCCGCGGCAAACAGCAGGCCCCAGCCGGCTTCCGCGAGATTGTCGGCGTCCACGTCGCCCATGACCGCATACGTATCGGCCTGGCGCGCCCGCTCCGCGGCGCGCTCGCGGGCGCCGCGGCCGGCCTGCTCGCGCGCGCAGAAGGCGTCGATGCCGGTTTGGTCGAGGTCCGGCAGCGGCCGTCCGGTGTCGGCATGTACGCCCAGCGCAATCGGCAAGGGCGGCAAGGGCGCGCCGCTCATGGGGCCTCCGTGGCGCTTGCCTGCGCGGCCTGCCAGATCAGGTGCGCGACCTGCGGCCCGCTGATGTCGTTGTGCGCCCCCGAGATGCCGGACTTGTGGCAGATATAGGCGCTGGCCTCGACGTTCAGCACGCGCCCGCCGGGCATGGCGTAGCGCCCGTCGATGTCGAGCATGGCGATGTCGGCCGCGGCGTCCACGCCCTGGATGCCGAACGCGCCGATCGCGCCGAACGTGGGATAAGTCGGTGCCGCATCGAACGCCACCTGTCCCGCGACGCCCGCGGCCCACGGATAAAGCTCGCACACGGCAGTGTCGTGCCGCGAGCGCGTGACCACCAGTGGCCCGCGCAGCTTGCCGTCCGGCAGCAGGTGATGGCAATAGCCCGCCGAGTCCGGCCGCACCGGAATCGACGGGGCATAGGCCCATAGCGACATCGCGCCTTGCACGAGCACGCAAGAATCCACCGGCCGGCGCAATGCGGCCGTGCCGCCGGGCCCGCCCAGTGCGGCCGACATGACGATGCAGCCGAAGCTGTGGCCCATCAGGTGCAAGCGCGCGTCCGGCAGGGTGTCGAACAGGCGGTTGACGAGCGCGTGGACGCCTTGTTCGCCTACGGTCTGCGCGCGCTTCTTCATGGTCCAGAACGAAAGCTGGCGTAGCGGGGCAAGGATGCCTCCAAGCGAAGGCGCGCCGTAGGCGGCGCCGAGCTGGCTGGCCTCGGCGAACGACGCGTCGGGGTCGAACGGCAGGCGGTCGGCGCCGGCATCGCCATCGGCGCCGCCTGTGCCCAATGCGAGCGCTTCGTCCAGCCTGAGGTAAGCCTGCCGCACCTCGGCCGGCAGCCGTGCCGCATCGGCTCCGGTGCGCGCGGCTTCGACGATGACGGCGAGCGCCTCGCGCACCGCTGGCGTGTCGCCAAGGCGCTGCGCGTAGGCGTCGATCATCGCGTCCCTGCCCATGGGCGCGGAGGCGGCGAAGCTGGCGGCATCCCCCATTTCTTCGTCGCCCCATGGCAGGCTTGGCCAGTGCACGCCGATATGGGCCAGTGCAAAGCCGGGCCGCAGCGTGCGCGTTTCCTGTTCATCCACGGCGCAGGCGCTGAATGCGCCGATCCAGCGGTCGTACTGGCTGCGCGCGGCCGGGAGGTCGCCTTGCCAGCCGTGGCTCCACAGGAAGATGTCGGTCGGCGCGGGGCCATCGTGCCACTGGGCCAGCAGCCGGTCGGACAAGCGTCCGGCTTGGCCGCCGGCGGCGTCCGGGTCGTCGCTGCGCTCGTTGCCGTCGGCGTCCAGTGCGATCAGGGCGTACGTGGTGCCGGTGGCGGCGATGGTCTGGAACGGCATGGCGGATCTCCTCTTGTGTCAGTGCCGGGATCAGTGCGATTCGCAGGCATCCGGCTGCGGCGTGTCGGCCTTGAAGTAATCGGCCTTCTGCCGCGCCGTGAAGCCGCCGCCGACGATCGCGCAGGCCTGGCGGCGCCACGCGTCAAGGTCGAGATCCCAGACTGCCGCGACTTCGGTGCCGGCGGCATAGAGCCAGCGTCCGTCGTCGCTGACGGAAAGCTGGGCGACGGGCTGGCGCGGGTCGTGGTAGAGCGCCTGGGGAATCGGCAGCGGACGGTCGGCGTGGCTGTCGAGCAGGAACAGGTTGCCGTGGTCGTCGCCGGCCACGACGAACGGCGCATCGGGAACGGCCAGCGAGGTAATGACCCCGGACGCGTCCTGCTTGAGGAGGACGAGCGCGCCCGCTGTCCTGGCGGGATCCGATGGCGCTTCCCCGAGCGCCAGCCGGAATACCTTGCCGAGGTAGTTGCCAGCGACCAGCGTATCGCCCCGGCGGTTGAAGGCCAGGCTCGTAATCTGGCCGCGTGGCAGTTCCTGGAACTGGAGCACCTGCGTGGCCCGTGCGCTGGCGCAGTCGCGGCCGGATGTGTCGATGCGCCACAGGCTGAGCCGGTCATCGTCGGACACGGCCAGCTCGCTGCTGCCTGGGCGGAACACCGCATTGGTGGCGCGGGCCAGATCGTCAGGCAGGGACAACTGGCAAGGCGGTGCGGCGCCAGCAGTGCCTGCCGGGCGGATGCGCCAGATTTGCAGGCGGCGGCCATTGCCGGCGTCGCCGGAGCGGATCGCAAGCAGGTCGGCGCCCGGGCTGAGCGCGAGGCGGGCCTGGCTGCTGGCCTTGGCTTCGGGCAGGGCGATGCCGCCGCCGTCCGTGCCGAGGATCCACACGCTGCCGCCGGCATCGGCCAGCGCCAGGCGCTGCGCGCCGCGCGCCCATGCCAGCGCGGTGACGGGCGCCTCGAATTGCCCGGGCAGGCGATGCACGGCGAGTTGTGCGCCTTCGGACTGGAGCATTGTCAGGCCCTGGCCGTCACTGGCCGCGGCTTGCGAAGGAGCGCTGCCGCCCAGCGCCAGCAGTTGCGGGGGGACGTTGTCCTGCTTGCGCGCCACAATGCGCGCGACCGGGTTGCGCGGCGTGTCCGCGCGCATTTGCAGTAGCTCGCCCTGTTCCGTCGAGACCAGCAGTTGCTGGCGTCCGCCTGGCGCCAGCCCGGTGATCTGCGTCGGCAGGTCGATCAACTCGTTGCGCACGACCTGCATGCCCTCCGGGTCAAGCTGCCATTTGATGACACGGCCATCCCACCCGCCTGACAGCAGTTGCCGCGCGTCCGTGAATACCAGTCGCACGACGGCATCGTCATGCCCGGACAGCGGGCGCGGCCAGCGCCCTCCATCCGCCGCGCGCCAGACATCGATGCGGCCGCTGCGCGTGCCGGCCACGACCAGGCTGCCGTCAAGGCTGACAGCCACGCTGTGGTACCCCGAGAACCAGTCGGTGTTCCCCGGGGGGGACGGCAGTTCCTGTGCCGGGCCCGTGAGCTGCTCCGGCCCGGGGGCCGAATCCTCCGGCAGCCGCCAGAGCCGTGCCTTGCCATCGCGCGATACGGTCGCGAGCTGGCGGCCGTTGTCGAAAAGTGCCAGCCCGGTCACGCGCATGGCGTGCAGGCGGCCGGCCGCGACCGGCTGCTGCCAGTTGCCGCCCGCGCGGGCCAGGTCCCATATGACCACACGGCCGCCCTCGTAGCCGGCCACGAGCCGATGGCCATCGCTGGCCAGGGCGGAAACCGGGCCCCATCCGCTTTCGGGGCGGGCACCGCGTGGCAGTGCGAGCCGGGTGGCCCGGCCCGGCTGCGCGATGCTCCACAGGGCCACGCTGCCGTCCTGCCCGCCGGTGGCAAGCGTTCCTGCGCCCGCCAGCGCGAACGCCCGCACGCCCTGCGGATGCTGGTTGCGCAGTTGCGTTTCGTCGAGGCTGGCGCGGCGGCCTCCCGGCGTCAGCTCCGCGATCTCTATTTCCCAGCGTCCAGAATCCAGGCGCGCCGTGGCGCGGTGCGTGGCATCGGCCTGGACTTCAGTCATGCGGCCATCCGCGCGGGCCAGGTAGGCTTCGATATGGCGCGCGCGGTGCAGCGTGCCAAGCAGCGGGCGGCGGAAGTCGAAGGCATTGCCGGGGCGGTCGTGCCCGTGCTGGCCACGCGTGCCTTCGACCGCCGCCAGCAATGCCGCGTCCGGTGCCGGGCGGGAATTGAGCAAGGAAAACAACGCGTTCTGGCGCGCAAGTTCCTGCTTGGTCGAGCGCAACTGCCAGGCTGACAGCACGAAGCCGAACAGGAAGACCAGCGTGACCAGGCCCAGCGCATAACCGAGGATGCGCCACTTGCGCGCACGGGCACGCGATTCGCGGTGGCGCTGGTATGCAGCCAGGAAGCGGTTCTCGGCTTCGCTGTGCATGTCTTCCGGTTCGAGCAGGGTATCGTCCAGCTCTTCCGTGGAAGTGAGCTTGCCGAATACGCCGGGGTTCTCGCCCGAAAGCGCCCACGCGCGCGCAAGCTGTTTCCAGTGCGGCAGGTACTGCGCCCGCCATTGGGCATTGCTGGCGCGCAGCGGCTCGGTCAGCCGGTCGTGCGTGAGCTCATACCATTGTGCATCCTGCCGGCTCTGCGCGCGCACCAGGTGGTATTGCTGCAGCACGCCTAGTTCCGTCGCGGTTGGCGCCGCGCGCACGCCCGCCTCAAGCGTAGCCTGCGCGCGCATGTTGGCGGCCGTGATCAGGCGGCTCTCGATCCATTCGCGCACTACGCGCTGGCGCGCGCGGGTTGGCGCCGCGGCGTCCAGGGCCAGGTTGCAGTATGTCGCCAGCGCTGCGCCGGTGTCGAGCCGCTGTACCTGGTCGAGCGTGATGGCGGCACCCGCCGGCGGCGTGCCGGCGTCGCCGAAGCACTGGCGCCACAGGCTCAGGCCCACCACCTGCAATTGGACCGGCTCGACAAAGCGGCCTTCGCGCATGACCGCCTGCCCGTTCGCATCGCGCGTGCGGATCTGCGCGAGGTCATGCACCAGCCGTTGCGCGGCGTCTTCGCGGAAGTCCACGCCAACGGCCGCGGCGGGGCCTGTCAGGGCTTGCAGGGCCTGCTCGCGCGTCAGCAGGTCGATGCGCATGGTGTTGTTGAGCCTTGTCGGTACCAGGTCCCGGTAGGCATCGAGCCAAGAGAAATACTCCTCGCGCATCGACACCAGTGCCCAGACCGGGCTCGGGCCGAGGTCGAGCACGTCGCCAAGCTGGCTGAAGAACTCTCGCTTCTGTGCGACGTCGTCGCTGTCCAGCGTGAAGATCTCCTCGAACTGGTCCAGTACGATCATCAGCCGCCGTGGCTTTGCGTCTGAGGGCGGACCCGGCATGCGCGACAGGTACGAGAGCAGCGTGTCGTTCTCGCGCGGCTTTACGCCGGACCGCGCGGCCCAGCCATGCAGCACGCTCGAGACGTAGCGGTTGGCGCCGCCATAGGGCGCGCTGACGCGCGCGGTCGGCAATACGTCGAAGCGGTCGGCCAGGCGCGGGCGCAGGCCGGCTTCGATCAGCGACGTCTTGCCCGCGCCCGATGGCGAGTACAGCAGCACGATGCGGTCGGCGATGAGGCGGTCGCGCAGCTCCTCGATCTCGGCATCGCGCCCGAAGATCGGATCGGTTTCGCCAAGCGGCGTCGGGCCGATGTAGGGGCCGGGACTCGCGTGCGCCATGTCAGGACTCCATGCGCTGGAACAGCTCTGCGGTGAACATGCCGACATCGCCCCAGTACAGCTTGAGCCTGGCCTTGTCCTGGAAATAGCGTTCGAGGTAGCGGCGCGCGCTCACCGGGTCAACGATGCTGTTGGGGTCGAGCTGCGCCGACAGGTGCTGGTATTCCTGGCGCAGGTCGGCGCCTTCCAGGTTCAGGATGCTGCGGAACAGGATGCGGAATTCCCACGACTGTACGTCGAAGCCGACAAAGAGCAGGGCGCTGTCGTTCAGGCGCGCCCGCACCGCGAGCGGAATCGCATTGCGGTTGACCGACACGCTGGTGAGGTAGTCGAAGTACTGGTCTTCGGTCAGCACGAGCGAGCCCGGTTCGCGCAGGTCGCCGAAGAGCTTGAGCACCATTGGCGCCTGCGCGGTCGGCGCGGCGCGCTTGCGGCCTTCGGCCAGCGCATCGTCGCAGGCTTCGGCCTGGCGGTTCCAGCGGCACAGCCGCACGCTCGGGTCGGCGCCGCTCTCGCGCAGCGCATCGGCCAGCAGGTCGCTCGGGTCGGTGCTCAGGTAGACCGGCAGCTTCAGCCGCGCCATGGCGCGGTAGGGGCTTTGCGGCTCGCGGTCGCGCTGTGCGCGGCCGACGGCACTGACCACATTGCCAAGCTCCGCGATGACGTCCTCGTTCTTCAGCGCGAGCAGTTCGGGGGTCAGCAGGTCGCGGTATTGCTGGACGATATGCTGGTACGCGAACTTGTAGAACAGGCGGCGCGGGAATACGCCCTGCTGCGAGACCGCCAGGTACTGGGCGACTTGCGGCAATTCGTCGCGCTCGTGCGGGGCCATCGGGAAGTGGTAGGCCTCGGCCCAGGTCTGGGCGAGCTGCAGGCGCGAGCCGAACATGGCTTCGCTCATCGCGGGCCCGAGGATCGGCGTGGTCTCGCCGTGGCGGATGTTCTCGATGACGGCGCGCCAGGCGTCGCCGCCATCGCCTTCATCGGGCGCAAAACCGGGCGGGTAGAAGATGCGGCCGCTGTCCAGCCGCGTGAACACCGCGGGCATCCACCAGTCCGGGTACTCGCTGACCGCCGCGCGCGCCACGCCGGCGGCACGATCCACCTCGCCGTGTTCGCGCAGCTCGGCAAAGAACCGCGGCAGGAAGGCGTTCATGGTGGCCATGCCGATATTGCCCTGCATGGCCAGGACCGCCGGCACGCCGGCCTGGGCAAGGAGCGGTCCCAGGGCCATCAGCGTGCTGGCGCTGCGCGCGGCGCCGGATCCGGCGCTCTGGCAAGAACACAACACCACCAGGCTCGGCGGACGCTCGAGGGTGCCGATGCGGTTCACCAGCACGCTGCCGCTCACCAGGTCACGGCTGCCGTCGGCCTGTTCGAGCCACAGCATGGGCTGGTCGTCCACGAGCGCGCCGTGGCACACGAGGCAGAACACATCGGCGCCTTCCTGCAGTGCCGCGAAGATGCGGTCGATCGTGGCGTGGCCGGGTTCCGCCAGGGCCTTCGCGGGAATCGGCGCCAGCGCGGCGACGGTGCGCGCGGCTTCCCCGGCGGCATCGATCGGCTTCAGTTCGGGGCCCAGTCCGCTTGGGTTCGCCACCACCACGAGCGCGCTTACGTCGCTGCGTGCGCGCAGGCGCGGCAGGCGCATTTCCCGCGCAAACAGGTAGCGCGAAAAGAAGCAGCGCTGGGTGATGAACAACGCGTGCTCGCCTGCGGGGTCGTAGAGCGTTTCCCATGGCAGCGCGTGCAATGCGCGCGCGTCGACGCCGATGCGCAGGCGCACGCGCAGGTCCAGGTGGCGTTCGTTGGCCGATGCCTGCGCGAGGACGAAGGCGTCGCGCAGCGGTGGCGCGGCGAACAGGGCGGCGGCCAGTGCGCGGCCGCACACCTGCGGATCCGCGTCGCGCACCGCGGGGTCGTCGGGTGCAAGCGGCATCGGCACGCGTGGGGTGATCACATCGCCTTCGGGCACGCGGTGCCTGGCCTCGGCTTCATATCCGCCTGCGGCATCCGTGCCGATCACGATTTCCAGTTCGGAATAGTTGCGCGGCATGGGCGGTCCGTCGTCAAGGCAGGGCTATGCCGCACCGAGCGGGTCGCCGCGACGCAAAGTCCTGGCGCAAGGCGTTTCGATGGCGGCCATGATGCCCCCCATGCCGATTCGCTGACGGCACCGGCACCGGCACCGTCGCTGGCGTTCGCAATTACCCCGGCAACGCTAGGCTGGCGGCCGGCGGCGGCAATGCGCGCGAGCCGGCCCGGTTCAATGGCGTGCCATGCTGCGGTTGGGCCGTTCTGCGACGGCGCCGGGGCACGCTGTGCCTGCTAACTGAAGGCTAGAAGCTGGCACCCTCGATGGAAAGATGTCGCAGATAAAACAAATGAAGATGAGATTTGCGGAATATGCAATTCTCGATGAATCCGCCATTCAAGGGCCGGATGACGACCCCTGCCGGTTCTTGCCGGCGGGACTCAGGCCAGGAGCTTGGTCGGCTCGGCCAGTTCCAGCATCCGGCAGATGGCTGCCATGCTGCCAACCATGGTGCGGCGCTGCGCGCCCTGGTAGATGCGGACGCCCTTCGACTGCCGGAACGGCACCGGCTTGACGGGCTGACGGGCGGCTGCAATGTGTTCGATTTGCGGCATGGCTACACCTCTCGATTGGCAAAAGCGGGGTCAACACTCGTCATGCGGGCGGCGTCGGCACTGCAAGGAGGAGGGCGGCCAGCGCGCGGCTGGCCGCGCTGGTCAGAAGCCCGAGGAGCGGATCAACCCGACGGCGATGCCTTCGAGTGAAAATTCCTCGCGTCCGGGCGTGACCACGATGTTCGGAAAATCCGGGTTTTCCGCGATCAGCTCGATCGTGCCGCCACGGCGCTGCAGGCGCTTGACGGTGACGTCGTCGCCCAGGCGGGCCACGACGATCTTGCCGTTGGGCGCTTCGCTGGCCTTGCGCACGGCCAGCAGGTCGCCGTCGAGGATGCCGGCGTCGCGCATGCTCAGGCCGCGCACGCGCAGCAGGTAGTCGGGACGCTCGTCGAAGACAGTGGCATCGACCTGGTACTGGCGGTCGATATGCTCGGCGGCGAGGATCGGGCTGCCGGCGGCGACGCGGCCCACGAGCGGCAGCGTCAGCTGCATGATGCCGGACACCGGCAGCGAAAACTGGTCAGGGGATTCGGAATCGCTGCGCGCTACCTTGAGCCGGATGCCGCGCGATGCGCCCGGCGTCAGTTCGATCACGCCCTTGCGCGCCAGCGCCCGCAGGTGCTCTTCTGCGGCATTGGGCGACGAGAAGCCGAACTCCGCAGCGATCTCGGCGCGCGTAGGCGGGAAGCCCGTGCCGCGGATCGTGTTGCGGATCAGGTCGAAAATCTGCTGCTGCCGGGGTGTCAGGGTCGCCATGGAAGCGTTCCGTGATGAGTGCCCCGGTGCGATACCGCTGCCAGCCAGGCGGGCACTGTATGTTTAAACAGTATGCTGTGATTTTATACAGTATCGGCGCAAGCGCAAGCAGAATTTCAGAAGTGTCTGCTCGACTTCCGATTTGCCCGCATGCCGCGGGTACAATCGCCGGACCTCAGCTTCCTGCATCCCGACCATGTCCCAGCTTCCCCGCATCGTGGTCCTTGCCACCGGCGGCACCATTGCCGGCGCCTCGACCAACCCGGCCAGCAGCGCGCGCTATCAGGCTGCGACGGTACCCGTGACAACGCTGCTGGCGGCAGTGCCGGCGTTGCAGTCGGTGGCCAGGGTCGAGGCCGAACAGGTGGCGCAGGTCGACAGCAAGGACATGGTGTTCTCGCTCTGGTCGACGCTCGCGGAGCGCGTGCGGCACTGGTCGGCGCAGCCGGATGTGGCCGGCATCGTCATCACGCATGGCACGGACACGCTCGAAGAGACGGCGATGTTCCTGCACCTGACGCAGGCATGCCCGGTGCCGGTGGTGCTGACTGCGGCCATGCGGCCGTCGACGTCGCTGTCGGCCGATGGTCCGCTCAATCTGCTCGATGCCGTGCGCGTCGCTGGCCATCCAGATGCGCGCGGCAAGGGCGTGCTGGTGGTGCTGAACCAGCAGGTTCATGCGGCGCGCGACGTGACCAAGGCGCATACCTCGTCGGTGGATGCCTTTGTATCGCCAGTGACCGGTCCGCTGGGCTTTGTGCAGGATGAACTGGTGCGGCTGGCGCGCAAGCCTGCGCACGCCATAGCGGCTGCCTTGCTGGTGCCGGCCCGTTGGCCGGATGTCGAGATCATCGCGAGCTACGCGCAGCCCGGCCGCATCGCGGTGGACGCGATGGTGGCCGCGGGTGTGCGTGGCCTGATCGTGGCGGCGGCGGGCAATGGGTCGGTGCACGAGACACTGATCGCAGCGCTCAGGGATGCCGCGGCGGCCGGTGTGGCCGTGGTGCGGAGTTCGCGTACAGGGGCGGGGCATGTGGCGATTCCGCCAGTTGCCGACCCGGATGGTGGCGTTTTCCTTTCCGCTGCCGACCTGAATCCCTATAAGGCCAGGGTGCTGCTGTTGCTGGCCCTGGCGCAGGACCCGGGGCTGGCCGCTGCGCCGGACCGGCTCCAGGCGCTATTCGCGGCGGCGTGAGCGCGGTTGCGCGATTGTCAACAGTCGAGCTATAATTTAGGGCTATTCAACCTTGCCACACCGGACGTGACGCCCGGGTGGCTCATCCCAAAAGGAGCGTCAATGCGTCATTACGAAATCGTTTTCATCGTCCATCCGGACCAGAGCGAGCAAGTGCCGGCCATGATCGAGCGTTACAAGTCGCTCGTGACGTCGCAAGGCGGCCAGGTTCACCGCGTGGAAGACTGGGGCCGTCGCCAGATGGCTTACATGATCCAGAAGCTGGCCAAGGCTCACTACGTTTGCGTCAACATCGAGTGCGGCAAGGAAACCCTGGCCGAGCTGGAACACGCCTTCAAGTTCAATGACGCCGTGCTGCGTCACCTGATCGTGCAGACGAAGAAGGCCGAAACCGCTCCTTCGCCGATGATGAAGGAAGTGCAGCGCGAAGAAGCCCGCAAGGCCGCGCAAACGACCACCGAAGGCCAGGCCGCCTGAGTGCGGACTGCGGTGCCGGTCGTGGCCGGCAAGTCTGACCACGGCAGCATGGGCAACACACTGCAAGGGGCCACGCGTTGAACCAGCTTCGGCTAGCCGCCACACTGGCGGAACGCGATGCCCTCAGGTATACCCCGGCCGGTGTGCCCGTCGTGAACTGCATCCTGCAGTACAGCGGCGAGGCGATCGAGGCGGAAACACCGAGGCAGGTCGAGTTTGCCATTGCAGCGATGGGAATCGGCCCGGTTGGCCAGCGTCTGGAGCGGTTGCCGCTCGGCACGCTGCTCGACTGCGAAGGATTCCTGACCCGCAAGCACCGCAACAGCAAGGCCCTCGTCTTTCACATCACCGGATGTAAAGCATTCGTAAAGGATTGAATCATGGCATTCATCAAACGTGACAACAAGAACAAGAAGCGCTTCCAGCAACAGAACCCGCTGTTCAAGCGCAAGCGCTTCTGCCGCTTCACCGTGGCTGGCGTGGAACAGATCGACTACAAGGATCTGGACACCCTGAAGGACTTCATCGGCGACAACGGCAAGATCACGCCGGCTCGCCTGACCGGTACCAAGGCTCACTATCAGCGTCAGCTGGATACGGCCATCAAGCGCGCCCGCTTCCTGGCGCTGATGCCGTACACCGACCTGCACAAGAACTGATAGTCCAGGCCATAGGTCCGTAAAGGAGAGAACACGATGCAAGTTATTCTGCTGGAAAAAGTGATCAACCTGGGTAACCTGGGTGACATCGTCAAGGTGAAGGATGGTTACGCCCGTAACTTCCTGATCCCGAGCAAGAAGGCCCGCCGCGCCACGCAAACCGCGATCCAGGAATTCGAAGTGAAGCGTGCCGAGCTGGAAAAGGCCGCTGCCGAGAAGCTGGCCGCTGCGCAAGCCGAAGGCGAGAAGCTGAACGGCCAGACCGTCCAGATCTCCCAGAAGTCGGGTGTGGACGGCCGCCTGTTCGGTTCCGTGACCAACGCCGACATCGCCGTTGCCCTGGGCACCCAAGGCTTCAAGGTCGAGAAGGCCCAGGTTCGTCTGCCGAACGGCCCGCTGAAGACGGTGGGCGACCACCCGGTCAGCGTTGCGCTGCACACCGACGTGGTGGTCGACGTGACCGTCGCTGTCGTGGGCGAGCAAGTCTAAGCAAGACCTTGCCGTGCCGGCCAGTCCGGCGCAAGCAAGTAAAAAGGCAGGAGCGTGGCTCCTGCCTTTTTCTTTGTCCGCCGCATTCGTATCATGACGCTTTTTTTGCAGCACACCCGGCGCTGTCAAGGCCTGATGCAGAATTGTTGCCGCGCAAATGTCAGCCGGCCAGGGTCTGCCCGCCGGTATAATCCCACCCCATGAACGCGCCCGTCGCCGACCCCCAACTTGAAAGTCTCAAGGTACCGCCGCATTCGATCGAGGCCGAGCAATCGGTGCTTGGTGGCCTGCTGCTGGACAATTCCGCCTGGGACCGCATTGCCGATTTCATCGCCGAAGCGGACTTCTACCGCTTTGACCACCGGCTGATCTTCCAGAACATCGCGAAGCTGATCTCGGCCACCAAGCCCGCCGACGTCATCACCGTCTATGAAATGCTGCAGGTGGCTGGCAAGGCCGAGGAGGTGGGCGGACTGGCCTACCTGAACTCGCTCGCGCAGAACACGCCCAGCGCCGCCAATATCCGCCGCTACGCGGAGATCGTGCGCGAGCGCGCGGTGCTGCGCAAGCTGGTGACCGTGGCGGACGACATTGCGTCGTCGGCCTTCGCGCCGCAGGGGCGAGAAGTCCGCGAGCTGCTGGATGCGGCCGAGTCCAAGGTCTTCGCCATTGCCGAAGAGGGTTCGCGCGGCCAGAAGGGTTTCCAGGAAATCCAGCCGCTGCTGACGCAGGTGGTGGAGCGGATCGACGAGCTGTACCACCGGGACTCGACCACCGACGTGACCGGTGTGCCAACCGGCTTCATCGACCTCGACAAGATGACCAGCGGCATGCAGGCCGGTGACCTGATCATCGTCGCGGGACGTCCATCGATGGGTAAGACCGCGTTTTCGCTGAACATCGGCGAACACGTGGCGGTAGAGCAGGGGTTGCCGGTCGCGGTGTTCTCGATGGAAATGGCGGGTACCCAGCTGGCGATGCGTATGCTGGGCTCGGTCGGCCGTCTCGACCAGCACCGGCTGCGTACCGGCCGCCTGCTCGACGAAGACTGGCCGCGCCTGACCCATGCCATCCAGCGCATGAACGACGCCCAGCTCTTTATCGACGAGACGCCGGCGCTGAACCCGATGGAGCTGCGTGCGCGCTCGCGCCGGCTGGCGCGCCAGTGCGGGCAGCTCGGCCTGATCATCATCGACTACCTGCAGCTGATGTCCGGCTCCGGCGGCGGCGAGAACCGGGCTACCGAAATCTCCGAGATCTCGCGTTCGCTCAAGGGCCTGGCGAAGGAGCTGAACTGCCCGGTGATTGCGCTGTCGCAGCTCAACCGAAGCCTGGAACAGCGCCCCAACAAGCGGCCCGTGATGTCCGACTTGCGTGAATCGGGCGCCATCGAACAGGATGCTGACGTGATCCTGTTCATCTACCGCGACGAAGTCTACAACCCCGATTCGCAGGACAAGGGCACGGCCGAAATCATCATCGGCAAGCAGCGTAACGGTCCGATCGGCACGGTGCGCCTGACCTTCCTGGGTCAGTTCACCAAGTTCGACAACTTTAGCGGCGGCCCGGCCTTCTTCGACAACGACACCTGAAGTCAAGCCTGCCTGTCGCCGAGCGTCTCGTTTGCGACATACCGGCAGGCATTGCGGCCACAACCCTGTAAAATATTGCGCTTTGATGACGGCGGTCCAAAAGACCGCTGTCACGCGACGCATTGCGTATCATCCTCCAGCAACAAACCAAGCAGCGCCAACACGCTGCGACAAGGAACATTCCATGTTCGGCCGATTCATGCCCACCGAGGGCAAGTTCTTCGAATACTTCAACCAGCATGCCGACTGCGCGGTGACCGCCGCCCAGGAACTGCAGACACTGGTCAATGACTTGCCCAATGCCGAGGCGCATGCCCGCCGGGTCCAGGCGACCGAAAAGAAGGCCGACCGGATCACGCACGACACCATCGACCTGCTGCACAAGACCTTCATCACGCCGCTGGACCGCGACGAGATCCACAAGCTCATCACGACCATGGACGACATCCTGGACCTGATGGAAGACGTGGCGGAAACGATCTCGCTGT
This sequence comes from Cupriavidus sp. 22TCCZM01-5, assembly GCF_057798915.1. NCBI lineage: Bacteria > Pseudomonadati > Pseudomonadota > Betaproteobacteria > Burkholderiales > Burkholderiaceae > Cupriavidus > Cupriavidus sp. 22TCCZM01-5. Next base: position 149,337 of record NZ_JBYOJR010000002.1, on the reverse strand, counting down.
ACGACGTGACCAGCCTGACCGACGAGGCGCTGCGCCTGGCGGCCATCTGCGTGCAGTGCTGCGACCAGGTCAAGATCGCCGTGGGCCTGCTCGAGGACATGGGCAACGCCAGCACCATCCTGAAGACCGCCCAGCAGATCGACCAGCTCGAGTCGGAAGCCGACCGCGTGATGCGCTCGGCCATGTCAAAGCTGTTCCGCGACGAGACCGACGTCAAGCGCCTGATCAAGCTGAAGGCCATCTACGAGCAGCTCGAAACGATTACCGACAAGTGCGAGGACGTGGCCAACATCATCGAAGGCATCGTCCTGGAAAACGCCTGACGCGGAATCGGCAATGCATACCATTCAAATGAGCCTGTGGGTGATCGGCCTGCTGGTGGCGCTCGCGCTGCTGTTCGACTTCATGAACGGCTTCCACGACGCGGCCAACTCGATCGCCACGGTGGTTTCCACGGGCGTGCTGAAGCCGCACCATGCGGTGGCGATGGCGGCAATGTGCAACGTCATTGCGATCTTCATCTTCCACCTGAAGGTGGCGGCGACCGTGGGCACGGGCACCGTGGACGTCAATATCGTCGACCACTACGTGATATTCGGCGCGCTGGTCGGGGCCATCGCCTGGAACGGGATCACGTGGTACTACGGCATCCCCTCGTCGTCCTCGCATGCGCTGATCGGTGGCCTGGTGGGTGCCGCGGTGGCCAAGGCGGGCACCGGCGCGCTGGTGGGCAACGGGCTGCTGAAGACGGTGGTGTTCATCGTGGTCTCGCCGCTGCTGGGCCTTATTCTCGGGTCGCTGATGATGGTGATCGTGGGCTGGACCTTCTTTCGCACGCCGCCTTCGCGCGTGGACCGCTGGTTCCGCCGGCTGCAGCTGGCCTCGGCCTCGCTATACAGCCTGGGCCACGGCGGCAATGACGCGCAGAAGACCATCGGCATCATCTGGATGCTGCTGATCGCCAGCGGCCATGTCGCCGCCGGCGGCGAGCCGCCAGTCTGGGTGATCGTGTGCTGCTACGTGGCCATCGGCATGGGCACGCTGTTCGGCGGCTGGCGCATCGTGCGGACCATGGGCCAGAAGATCACGAAGCTCAAGCCGGTGGGCGGCTTCTGCGCGGAAACCGGCGGTGCGCTGACCTTGTTCTTCGCGTCGGCGCTGGGCGTGCCCGTGTCGACCACGCACACGATTACCGGCGCGATCGTCGGCGTGGGCTCCGCCCAGAAGATGTCGGCGGTGCGCTGGGGCGTGGCCGGCAATATCGTATGGGCCTGGGTGCTGACGATCCCGGCTTCGGCGTTCATGTCCGCGATTGCGTGGTGGGTTGGCCGCCATATCCTGTAAGACACGGCGAAACCTCTGCGCATGAAGAAGAGCCAGGCAGCTGCCTGGCTCTTTGTCGTTCAGGGCATCCTACTGGTTGGCGAAGGCGGCGATCGGATCGTCGTCGACAGGCGGCACGGACTCGGGCAGCGCGGCTGGCGGCTCTGGGGCCAGGGCCGGGGCCGGCAGCGGCTGATTGATCGCCGCGACCACGCGTCGCGCACCGTTGTACCGGGATGCCCAGTAAGACTTGCCCATGTCCTCAAGGCGCACGGTGCCGCCGCTGGACGGCGCATGCACGAAGCGGTTCTGGCCGACGTAGATGCCGACATGGGAATTGGCTCGGCCCGTGGTATTGAAGAAGACCAGGTCGCCTGATGCCACCTCGCTGCGGTCCAGTGCCGACCCGCGCGTGCCCATGGCCTCGGTGGTGCGCGGCAGGTTTACGTTGGCGGCGCGGGCGACCACGTATCGCACCAGGCCGCTGCAGTCGAAGCCGCTGTCGGGCGTATTGCCACCGTAGCGGTATGGCGTGCCGACCAGCGACATGGCCTGGATGGAGATTTCCTCGAGTCCCGCGCTCGGATCGATCATCGGCTTGCCTGGCGTGCGTGACAGGCCTGCCTGGCGCGAGGCTGGCGCACCGGCGCAGGCCGCCAGCAGCAGGGCGGCGGCGCAAACCAGCGGCAGCCGCGCCGCGGCGGGAACCGCGGGCAGGCGCAACCGGATGGCGCAATGGGCAAGGGAACGGCGCGAAGGCATCCTGTCTGGTCGGTCGCCAGCCCCGACCCGGATCCTTCCGTTACCAGCGCAACTGAACGTCGCGGCTTCCGGTGCCGATCTTGATGGTCTTGGTCTGGCCCTTGTAACTGGCCTCGATATTGTAGCTGCCTTCTGGCGCACGTATGAGGCAGCGTGGGCCGGCGGCGCGGAAGGCGGCGACCTCCTGGTCGTCACGCAACAACCGTACGGCCACGTCCGAGAGGAATTCGCCATTGCCGCCCTGCGAGAACTGGACGCCCATGTTGAAGTTCTTTTCCAGGCTGGCGAGCGCCTTGCGCTCGTCTTCGGCAATGCCGCCACAGACGTAGCTCACCGGCCCCATGGTGCGGATCACCATCTCGTCGGCGGCACGCGCGGGCCGCCAGACCGCAGACAGCGCCATGCCGGCGGCGGCCAGCGTGGCTAACGCCAGCATGCGCTTGCGATCCCAGGGCCGGAGCGCGGCGGCCGGCTGACGATGCCGGCCGTGCGGTTGCTGATGGCTCATCGACGCCTCCTGTCGAGCGATCTCGTCGCGAACGGAACAAGCGCCCGCGGCCCGAGGGCCGGGGCGCGGATTCTGTCCGCCAGCTTGCCGCAGGGGCAGGCCGGCGGCATGCCTTACAGTACGTCGCCGGCGTGGTCGGCCAGGCGGGAGCGCTCGCCGCGTGCCAGCGTGATGTGGCCGCTGTGGCTCCAGCCCTTGAAACGGTCCACCACGTAGGTCAGGCCCGACGAACCCTCGGTCAGGTACGGTGTATCGATCTGCGCGATATTGCCCAGGCAGATGATCTTGGTGCCCGGGCCCGCGCGCGTGACCAGCGTCTTCATCTGCTTCGGCGTCAGGTTCTGCGCTTCATCGATGATGAGGAACTTGTTGACGAAGGTGCGGCCGCGCATGAAGTTCATGCTCTTGACCTTGATGCGCGAGCGGATCAGCTCCTGCGTTGCCGCGCGGCCCCATTCGCCGGCGCTGTCGTCGCTCTTCTGCAGGACTTCGAGGTTGTCGTCGAAGGCGCCCATCCACGGCTGCATCTTCTCTTCCTCGGTGCCGGGCAGGAAGCCGATGTCCTCGCCGACCGGCACGGTCGCGCGGGTGACGATGATCTCGTTGTACAGCTTCTGGTCCAGCACCTGCTCCAGGCCCGCGGCCAGCGCCAGCAGCGTCTTGCCGGTACCGGCCTGGCCCAGCAGCGTGACGAAGTCGATGTCCGGGTTCATCAGCAGGTTGAGCGCGAAGTTCTGCTCGCGGTTGCGCGCGGTCACGCTCCACACGTTGTTCTTGTGGTGCGTGTAGTCCTTGAGGGTCTGCAGCAGCGCGGTCTTGCCGTTGATCTCCTTGACCTGCGCGTAGAGCGGCAGGCTGCCGTCCACCGGCTCCAGGTAGACGAACTGGTTGACCAGGAAGGAGGGCACCAGCGGGCCGGTCAGGCGGTAGAACATTGCGCCGGTCTTCGGGTCCTGCCAGCTCTCGACGCCCTTGCCGTGCTTGGTCCAGAAATCCCCGGGCAACTGCATCACGCCCGCGTAGAGCAGGTCCTTGTCTTCCAGGACCTGGTCGTTGTAGTAGTCCTCGGCGGGCAGGCCCAGCGCGCGGGCCTTGATGCGCATGTTGATGTCTTTCGACACCAGCACGACCTCGCGCTCCGGAAACTGCTGCTGCAGCGCGCTGACCACGCCCAGGATCTGGTTGTCGGCCTTGCCCTGCGGCAGGCCCTCGGGCAGCTTGATGTCGTTGAGCCGGGTCTGGAAGAACAGCTTGCCCTGCGCGTCGCGGTTGCCGAGCTTGGCCAGCGGCAGGCCGTCATCGAGCACGCCGCCGGTGTCGCTCACCAGCGAGTCGAGCGTGCGGCTGACGGTGCGCGCGTTGCGCGCGACTTCGCTCATGCCCTTCTTGTGGTTGTCCAGTTCTTCGAGCGTCATCATTGGCAGATAGACGTCGTGCTCTTCGAAGCGGAACAGCGAACTCGGGTCGTGCATCAGCACGTTGGTGTCGAGCACGAACAGCTTGCTCGGGCCTTCTGCCTTGCGTGCGCGGCGGTTGGGGCCGGCCGCCGGTTTGACCAGGCTCACCGGCGCCGCGGCGACGGGCGTGGCCGGCACGGTTGGCGTGGGAGTCGAGCGGGCGCGGGTACCGGCGGCGGCGCGCGCCTTGGCGGCAGGCGCCTGGGTGTCGCCGGTTTCCAGCAATGCCACGCGCTCGAGCGCCGGCACAGGTTTCTTTCCCTGTGTGACGGCTTTGGCCTTGGGCACCGCGGAGACCGGAGCGAACTCGCTCGGATCCAGCAATTGGGCAGGCTTGGCGGGCATGGTAGGCAGCGGCATGCTTGGCTTTCCTTTCAGGGGGACAAGATGGGGGCGGAACTATCCGTGCGGCATCTCGCAAGGAGAATGCCAGCGGCCACCGGAGCATGCACGCGCGGGGCACCCGGGGCATCGGATAAACAAAAAAGCCGCCAGCCCTGCGATACAGGTTTGGCGGCTTGCATGCGGACCTGCGACACGGCAGATCCGCTACCGGCCTGCGGCGCGAACCGCCTGGGCCAGGAAGTCGAATCAGCGTGGCATCCGGAATCTGAACTCATTACGGGCCAATGTATCCGAAGGTTTCGGGTTTGGCAATTGCGAGTCACGCGAGGGTATGCGTGGTGTCGCGGCCATGCCAATCCGGTGCGTCCCGTCGCAGCGTTGCCGGTGGCGAGCGGACCGTGTTTCAGAGGCCGCGCACGGTCTCCAGCACCTCGTCCACGTGGTTGGGCACCTTGATGCCGCGCAGCTCGTGGCGCAGGATGCCCTTGCTGTCGAGGATGAAAGTACTGCGCTCGACGCCGCGGTGCTCCTTGCCATAGAGTTTTTTCATCTTCATGACATCGAAGAGATTGCAGACCGCCTCGTCCGGGTCCGAGATCAGTTCGAATGGCAGCTCGAGCTTGGCCTTGAAATTCTCGTGCGAGCGCAGGCTGTCGCGCGAGATGCCAAACACGGCCACGCCGGCCTTGACGAAGTCGTCGTACTGGTCGCGGAAGTTCATGGCCTCGGTCGTGCAACCCGGGGTGTTGTCCTTCGGATAGAAGTACAGCACCACGGTCTTGCCGCGCTGTTCGGAGAGGCGGAAGGTGCCGCCGTCGCCGGTGACCGGCGCGCTGAAGTCGGGTACGGCCTTGTTGAGACTGACTGTCATTGTTGTGGCTCCAGGGGAGGCGGTATCGGAGAGCTGCGAGGGCGTGGGCGAAGGCAGCGCGGGTAGCACGCCTGCGTCACGAGGGGAGCAGATTGGGGCGCACTCATGGACTTCAAGCGTGGCGCCCCCTTAACTTTTCCTGGCCGGCCAATGACAGGTCAATTGTCCGCGGCTTCCCGCTCGAGCAGCAGCACGGCGGCCACCTTGCGGCCTTCCGCCATCAGGATATTGTATGTGCGGCATGCGGCCTGCATGTCCATGGCGTCCACGCCAACGTGCTTCCTGGCCAGCGAGGCGGTCAGCCGCGGATGCGGGAAGCGCAGGCGCGAACCCGTGCCAAGCAGCACGACTTCGGCGCCCAGTTCGGCCAGTGCCTCGAAGTGCGCGGGCTCGAGATCTTCGAAGCGCTCCACCGGCCAGGGCCGGACTTCCCCTTCAGGGAGCACCAGGACGGAATTGGTGTGACGTATCAGGTTGATTTCGACGTAGTCAGGCCCATAGGCCGTGACCGTGTTAAGCGATTGTGGCTGGTCGGCGTGAAGTTTCAATTGGGGGCCCCGGAGGCGGCATGGCGGGCACAGCGGCGCTTTCCGCTGAGCGGATGGCCGGCGGCGCGGGCAGGCAGCGGATTGACGGCAGGAGGCAGGCGCCGGCGGCGGGTTTTCCCGGGGCACGCTGCAATGCAAGAATTGCTGCCGAAGTCTGTCATAATCCGATAAATTATAGCTTTTGCCTCCGTGTCTGCCACATTCGCGGCAAGACTGCGTTGCATCGCAGCGGACGGCGCCCCGAGACACTCCATCCGGATTCCCATGTTCGCTGCCGCCGACGCGGCAGTTTTCGCCTCCGCTGACACCGCCGTGAAACCCATCCAGAAATCCAACAAACTCAATAATGTTTGCTACGACATCCGCGGCCCGGTGCTGGAAAAGGCCAAGCAGATGGAGGAAGAGGGACACAAGATCATCAAGCTGAATATCGGCAACCTCGCCGTATTCGGTTTCGATGCGCCGGAGGAAATCCAGCAGGACATGATGCGCAACCTGCCGAACTCGGCCGGGTACTCGGATTCGAAGGGCATTTTCGCCGCGCGCAAGGCGATCATGCACTACACCCAGCAGAAGAATATCCAGGGCGTCGGCCTGGAAGATATCTATGTGGGTAACGGCGCCTCGGAACTGATCGTCATGGCGGTCAACGCGCTGCTCAACAGTGGCGATGAAGTCCTGGTGCCCGCACCGGACTATCCGCTCTGGACCGCGGCCGTGAGCCTGTCGGGCGGCACGCCGGTGCACTATATCTGCGACGAGTCCAACGAGTGGATGCCGGACCCGGACGATATCCGCGCCCGCATTACCCCGCATACCAAGGGCATCGTCATCATCAACCCGAACAACCCGACCGGCGCGCTGTACTCGGACGAGCTGCTGCTGGAGATCGTCGCGATCGCGCGCGAGCACGGGCTGATCATCTTCGCCGACGAGATCTACGACAAGGTCCTGTACGACGGCAACACCCATACCTCGATCGCCTCCCTGTCGACCGACGTGCTGACGGTGACGTTCAACGGCCTGTCCAAGAACTACCGGTCATGCGGCTACCGCGCCGGCTGGATGGTGGTGTCGGGCGACAAGCGCCCGGCGCTCGACTATATCGAGGGCCTGAACATGCTGTCCTCGATGCGCCTGTGCGCCAACGTGCCGGGGCAGTGGGCCATCCAGACCGCGCTGGGCGGCTACCAGAGCATCAACGACCTGGTGGCCGAAGGCGGCCGTCTGCGCCGCCAGCGCGACCTGGCGTACGAGCTGATCACCGCGATTCCCGGCGTCAGCTGCGTCAAGCCCAAGGCCGCGCTGTACCTGTTCCCGAAGCTGGACCTGTCGATGTACCCGGTGCAGGACGACCAGGAGTTCATCTATGAACTGCTGCAGGAGTCCAAGGTGCTGCTGGTGCAGGGCTCGGGCTTCAACTGGGCCAAGCCGGACCATTTCCGGATTGTATTCCTGCCGCACGAGGAAGACCTGCGCGAGGCGATCAACCGCATCGCGCGCTTCCTGGAGGCGTACCGAAAACGCCACGGCAAGGTGGCTGCCTGATCGGGCGGCCGCTGCAACTCATCCTTAGCAACCTAGAGTCAGATTGTCCATGAACCCCATCAAAGTCGGCCTGCTCGGCATCGGTACCGTCGGTAGCGGCACGTTCAACGTGCTCAAGCGCAACCAGGAAGAAATTCGCCGCCGCGCCGGCCGCGGCATCGAGATCGCCGTCGTGGCCGATCTCAACACCGAGCGCGCGCGCGAGCTGACCAACGGCGAAGTCGAGATCGTCAACGACGCCAACGCGGTAGTGGCGCGCCCGGACATCGACATCGTGGTGGAGCTGATCGGCGGCTACGGCATCGCGCGCGAGCTGGTGCTCAAGGCCATCGAGAACGGCAAGCACGTGGTCACCGCCAACAAGGCGCTGCTCGCCGTACACGGCAACGAGATCTTCGAAGCCGCACGCCGCAAGGGCGTAATCGTCGCGTTCGAAGCGGCGGTGGCCGGCGGCATTCCCATCATCAAGGCGCTGCGCGAAGGCCTGACCGCCAACCGCATCCAGTGGATCGCCGGCATCATCAACGGCACCACCAACTTCATCCTGTCCGAGATGCGCGACAAGGGCCTGGATTTCGACACGGTCCTGAAGGAAGCGCAGCAACTGGGCTACGCCGAAGCCGACCCGACCTTCGATATCGAAGGCGTCGACGCCGCGCACAAGGTCACGCTGATGAGCGCTATCGCGTTCGGCATGCCGGTGCAGTTCGACCGCGCCCACGTGGAAGGCATCACCAAGCTGGCCGCGGCCGACATCAAGTACGCCGAGGAACTGGGCTACCGCATCAAGCTGCTGGGCATCACGCGCCGTCGCGACGACGGCGTGGAACTGCGCGTGCACCCGACGCTGGTGCCGGCCTCGCGCCTGATCGCCAACGTCGAAGGCGCGATGAACGCCGTACTGGTGCAGGGCGACGCCGTCGGCGCCACGCTCTACTACGGCAAGGGCGCCGGCGCCGAGCCGACCGCCTCGGCCGTGATCGCGGACCTCGTCGACGTGACCCGCCTGCATACCGCCGACCCGAACCACCGCGTGCCGCACCTGGCGTTCCAGCCGGACGAGCTGTCGAACGTGCCGGTGCTGCCGATCGAGGAAATCAACAGCGCCTACTACCTGCGCATGCGCGTGGCGGACGAGACCGGCGTGCTGGCCGAGATCACGCGTATCCTGGCCGAGGCGGGCATCTCCATCGACGCCATGCTGCAGAAGGAATCGCGCGAGGGCGAGCCGCAGACCGACATCATCATCCTGACCCACGTGACCCGCGAGAAGCATGTCAATGCCGCCATCGCGAAGATCGAGTCGCTGCCGACCGTGCTGTCGCCGGTCACGCGCCTGCGCATGGAAGAACTGAACTGAGCGGCAGGATAATCCGGACCCATGAAATACCAGTCGACCCGCGGCCATGAAGTGCCGCAATCGTTCTCCGAGATCCTGCTGGGCGGCCTGGCGCCGGACGGCGGCCTGTACCTGCCCGTGCAGTATCCGCAGGTCTCCGCCGATGAGCTGGAAGCCTGGCGCAAGCTCTCGTACGCCGACCTCGCCTTCGAGATCCTGAGCAAGTTCTGCGACGACATCCCGGCCGAGGACCTGCGCGCACTGACGCGCAAGACCTACACCGCCGAGGTGTACTGCAACGCCCGTCCCGGCGACAACACCGCCGACATCACGCCGCTGCGCACGCTCGGCGAAGAAGGTGGCACCAAGCTGCAATTACTGGGCCTGTCCAACGGCCCGACGCTGGCCTTCAAGGACATGGCCATGCAGCTGCTGGGCAATATGTTCGAGTACGCGCTGGGCCGTGCCGGGCTGGAGCTGAACATCCTGGGCGCCACTTCGGGCGATACCGGCAGCGCCGCCGAATACGCGATGCGCGGCAAGCGCGGCATCCGCGTGTTCATGCTGAGCCCGCACCGCAAGATGAGCGCGTTCCAGACCGCGCAGATGTTCAGCCTGCAGGACCCGAACATCTTCAACCTGGCAGTGGAAGGCGTGTTCGACGACTGCCAGGACATCGTCAAGGCGGTTTCGAACGACCTCGAATACAAGGCCCGCCAGCGCATCGGCACGGTCAACTCGATCAACTGGGCGCGCGTGGTGGCCCAGGTGGTGTACTACTTCAAGGGCTGGCTGCTGGCGACGTCGGGCCCGGGCCAGAAGGTGTCGTTCTGCGTGCCGTCGGGCAATTTCGGTAACGTCTGCGCCGGCCATATCGCGCGCATGATGGGCCTGCCGATCGACAAGCTGGTGGTGGCCACCAACGAGAACGACGTGCTCGACGAGTTCTTCCGCACCGGCGCCTATCGCGTGCGCAAGTCGGCCGAGACCTACCATACGTCGAGCCCGAGCATGGATATCTCGAAGGCGTCGAACTTCGAGCGCTTCATCTTCGACCTGCTGGGCCAGGACGGCGGCAAGCTGGCCGCGCTGTTCCGCGACGTGGAGGAGAAGGGCGGCTTCGACCTGTCCGGCACGCCGGAATTCGAGCGCATCCGCGGCGAATTCGGCTTTGTCTCGGGCCGCAGCACGCACGAAGATCGCGTGGCGACCATCCGCGACCTGTCGGCGCGCTATGGCATCACCATCGATACCCATACTGCCGACGGCATCAAGGTGGCGCGCGAGCATCTCAGCGCGGGCGTGCCGATGGTGGTGCTGGAAACCGCGCTGCCGGCCAAGTTCGCCGACACCATCCGCGAGGCACTGGGCCATGAGCCGGAGCGTCCCGCCGCCTTCGAAGGCATCGAGAAGCTGCCGCAGCGCTTCGAGGTGATTGCCAACGACGCCAGCCAGGTCAAGGCCTTCATCGCCGGCCACACCGGCCTGTAAGCGCGGGCGCCTCCAGGTGGCTGCGGCGCCGCCGCATGCCTTGGCGGCGCCAACTCGCTACAATCAGGCTAGCCGTGGCCCAGTCCCGGCCCCCGGATTGCCCGCACCAGCCGATATACGCTGTGCGGCGCAATGCGCGGGCCGTTTTTCATGGGCGCTCCGAACCCATACATCCCACCATGACCCAAGCTGCAGCGTCCTCCCGCCCCCCGATGCTGACCATGGCCCAGGCGCTTGATGCCCTGCTGGCCGCCGCCCGTCCGCTGGCCCAGGTCGAACACGTCGACACCCTGGCCGCCAACGGCCGTGTGCTGGCCAATCCGGTCACCAGTTCCCTGCAGGTGCCGCCTGCCGACAATACGTCGATGGATGGCTATGTGATGCGCGCCGCCGATGTGCCGGCCGCGGGTACGCGCCTGCCCGTGTCGCAACGCATTCCGGCTGGCCATGTCGGCACGGAACTGGCGCCGGGTACCGCCGCGCGCATCTTCACCGGCGGGTTGATCCCGCCCGGCGCCGACGCGGTGGTGATGCAGGAGCAGTGCGTGGCCGATGGCAACGACGTGATCGTCAACCACGTGCCGCAGTCCGGCGAATGGATCCGGCGCGCCGGCGAGGATATCGAGGCCGGCAGCGTGATCCTGCCCGCCGGCACGCGGCTCACGCCGCAGGCGCTGGGCCTGGCTGCCTCGGTGGGCCAGGCGCGGCTTGAGGTGGTGCGCCGTGTGCGCGTTGCGGTGTTCTTCACGGGCGATGAACTGGCCATGCCTGGCGAGCCGCTTAAGCCGGGTGCCATCTACAACTCGAATCGTTTCACGCTGCGCGGCCTGCTCGAAAACCTCGGCTGCGAAGTCAGCGACCTGGGCATCGTGCCCGACACGCTGGCCGCCACTCGCGAAACGCTGCGCAAGGCCGCACAGGGCCATGACCTGATCATTACATCGGGCGGGGTCTCGGTCGGTGAGGAAGACCATATCAGGCCCGCGGTGGAAGCCGAGGGGCGCCTGGACATGTGGCAGATCGCGATCAAGCCGGGCAAGCCGCTGGCGTTCGGCCAGGTCCGCAACGACGGCAGCGATTCTGCGTTTTTCCTCGGGCTGCCGGGCAACCCGGTATCAAGTTTCGTCACCTTCCTGCTGTTCGTTCGGCCCTTTATCCTGCGCCTGCAGGGCGTGGCCGACGTGACGCCACGGCGTCTGCCGCTGCGCGCGGACTTCGAACTGAAGAAGGGCGACCGCCGCAATGAATTCCTGCGCGCGCGCCTCAATGCCAATGGCGGCCTGGACCTGTTCCCGAACCAGAGCTCGGGCGTGCTGACCTCCACGGTGTGGGGCGACGGCCTGATCGACAACCCGCCCGACCGGGCGATCGCGCACGGCGATACCGTGCAGTTCATTCCGTTTGACGGCCTGCTGGCATAGCGGGCGGTACAGACGGTGCAAGAAGTCGTGATGAATATCGAACTACGTTTCTTTGCCAGCGTGCGCGAACAGCTCGGCGTTGCCGCGGAACGCGCGGAAGTCCCGGGCGACGTGCGCACGGTGGGCGAGTTGCGCCAGTGGCTGCGCACGCGCGGCGGGGCGTGGGCCGAGGCCCTGGCCGAAGGCCGCGCGCTGCGCATGGCCGTCGACCACGCCGTGGCCCGCGCCGATACGGCCATTGCCGACGGCTGCGAAGTGGCCTTCTTCCCGCCGGTAACCGGAGGCTGACATGAGCGTGAGGGTACAGCGCGAGGATTTCGACCTCGGCGCCGAAGTGGCGGCGCTGCGGGCCGGCCGGCCCGCCGTGGGCGCGGTGGCGAGCTTCATCGGCACCGTGCGCGATGTGAGCGAAGGCAGCGCGGTCAGCGCGATGGAGCTTGAGCACTATCCGGGCATGACCGAGAAGGCGCTCGCACAGATCGAGGCCGCCGCTTGCGCTCGTTGGGAACTGCTGGGCGTGACCATCATCCACCGCGTCGGGCCGCTGCTGCCGCTGGACCAGATCGTGATGGTGGCCGTGGCATCCGCGCACCGCGGCAACGCATTCGCGGCATGCGAATTCATCATGGACTACCTCAAGTCCGAGGCACCGTTCTGGAAAAAGGAAGAGACGCCGGAAGGCGCGCGCTGGGTCGACGCCCGCGTGACCGACGAGGCGGCCCTGAAGCGCTGGGGAATTCCGTCCTTCAACGCCAGCGGCGCTGACGCCGGCAGCGACGGCGGCAACTGATGGGCGCTCTGGGTTTTGTGGCTGTCGGCGTCGGCGCGGCGATCGGCGCATGGCTGCGCTGGGGGTTCTCGGTCATGTGGAACGCCCTGAATCCGGCCCTGCCGTACGGCACCCTGGCCGCGAACCTGCTGGGCGGCTACCTGATCGGCCTGGCCGTCGGCTTCTTCGGTTCCCATCCGGGGCTGCCCCCCGAATGGCGCCTGCTGGCGATCACCGGCTTTCTCGGCGGCCTGACCACGTTTTCCACCTTTTCCAGCGAAGCGCTGGCCAACCTGATGTCCGGCGACTACGGATGGGCGCTGCTGCATGTGGTCACCCATCTGGGTGGCTCGCTGCTGCTCGCCGGGCTGGGTTTGTGGACCTACCGCTTCGTGGCCTGAACGCCCGCAGCGGGGGGCTGGCGGCATGGCCGGCTTGCGGGAGCCGCCGGCGTCGGTGCCGCGTGTGATACGGGAAAGCCATGAATTGACACCTGCCGGCGGCTCTCTATACGATGAAACGTGAATCAGTCATCATGTTTCGCGGTGCCGCCCCGGGGCAGAGGAGGCCGGGCGGCGGGCAGGTCGCGCGATGCTGGTATCACACGCTGGTATCACACGCAGGTATCAAGCACAGAGGGCGCCCGAGCGCCACAGTGGAGACACGATGTCCCAGACCGATTCCGGCAGGACTGACTCCGGCATCTGCCCGCCCAAGACCGCGCGCGGGCAGAAAACACGCGAGTCCCTGCTGCGTGCCGCCGAGAAGGTGTTCGGCGAGAAGGGCTACTACGTCGCATCGATATCCGAAATCACACAGGAAGCCAAGGTGGCCATGGGCACCTTCTACCTGTACTTCCAGGACAAGGAAGATATCTTCCGCGCGCTGGTCCAGCACATGCTGGAGTTGTTGCGCGCCCACCTGCGCAAGCACGCGGCACCGGCCACCAGCCAGATGGAGGCCGAACGGCTCGGCCTGAAGGCGTTCCTGTCCTTCGTTTCCCGACACAAGAATCTCTACCGGATCGTGCTCGATTCGTATTCGGTGGACGAGACCATCTATAGCGGCTACTTCCAGGTCTTTGCGGACCTGTACAGCCGGCGCCTGACCCGGGCTGCCGAACAGGGCGAGGTTTGCCCCGGCGACGCCGAGGTGCGCGCCTGGTGCCTGATCGGCATCAGCAACTTCCTTGGCATGCGCTACGCACTGTGGAAGCGGCCGGCCTCGATGGACAAGGTGGTCGATGCCGCCTTCGACATGATCACGCACGGACTGCAGGCGCGGTGATGGGCGTCTTCGGCCGGACGGCCGGGCGAGTTTTCAGGCAAGAACAGTAACAAGAAGCTGGAAAGACCGACGAGACCGACGAGACCGAGAGACCGAAGAAGAGGAGATCACCATGCAACGCAGCACCATCGCTGTACACGCCGTGGCGCTTGCCGCCAGCCTGCTCGCCAGTGGCGGCGTGCTTGCCAGGGACATCCGGATTGCCCACGTCTACGACAAGACCGGGGCGCTCGAGGCCTACGCGAAACAGACCCAGACCGGCCTGATGATGGGCCTGGAGTACGCCACCAACGGCACCATGACCGTCAATGGCAACAAGCTCGTGGTGATCGAAAAGGACACCCAGGGCAAGCCCGACGTGGCCAAGGCCCAGCTTGCCGCCGCCTACAGCGACGACCGCGCCGACATCGCGCTGGGACCGACGTCTTCCGGCACGGCGCTGGCCATGCTGCCGGTAGCGGAGGAATACAAGAAGATTCTGCTGGTCGAGCCCGCCGTGGCCGACTCCATTACCGGCGACAAGTGGAATCGCTACATCTTCCGCACGGGCCGCAATTCCTCGCAGGACGCCATTTCGAATGCCGTCGCCCTGGACAAGCCCGGCGTGCAGATCGCCACGCTGGCGCAGGACTATGCCTTCGGCCGCGATGGCGTGAAGGCGTTCAAGGGCGCGCTGAAGAACGCGAAGATCGTCCATGAGGAATACCTGCCGACCAACACCACCGACTTCACCGCCGGTGCGCAGCGCCTGTTCGACGCGCTCAAGGACAAGCCGGGCCGCAAGGTGATCTTCATCATCTGGGCCGGCGCCGGCAATCCGTTCAAGATCGCGGACCTCGACCCCAAGCGCTACGGCATCGAGATCGCCACCGGCGGCAATATCCTGCCGGCGATGGCCAGCTACAAGAACTTCCCGGGCATGGAGGGCGCCACGTACTACTACTTCGGCATCCCGAAGAACAAGGCCAACGAATGGCTCGTGTCGAACCACTACAGCAAGTTCAAGTCGCCGCCTGACTTCTTCACGGCAGGGGGCATGTCGGCCGGTATCGCGCTGGTAGAAGCGCTCAAGAAGACCGGCGGCGACACCAACTCCGAGAAGCTGATCACCGCGATGGAAGGCATGGCGTTCGAAACGCCCAAGGGCCGCATGGTCTTCCGCAAGGAGGATCACCAGGCCATGCAGTCGATGTACCACTTCAGGATCAAGGTGGACCCGGCTTTCGCCTGGGGCGTGCCCGAACTGGTCCGCGAGATCAAGCCCGAGGAGATGAACGTGCCAATCCGCAACCACCGTTGATGGCCGTGGCAGCCAATCCGGCGCAGCCGCCGATGCTGGAGACGCGCGGGCTCACCATCCGCTTCGGCGGGCACGTGGCCGTCAACGCAGTATCGTGCGCGTTCCGGCCCGGCGAGCTGACCTGCATCGTCGGCCCCAACGGCGCGGGCAAGACGACCTATTTCAACCTGGTCTCGGGGCAATTGCCGGCCAGCGCGGGCCAGATCCTGCTCGATGGCCAGGACGTGACGCGCCTGCCGGCTTCGCGCAGGGCACGCCGTGGCCTTGGACGCGCGTTCCAGCTGACCAGCCTGTTCCCGAACCTGCCTGTGCTGGAGAACGTGCGGCTGGCCGTGCAGGCGCGCCAGCAGCGCGGCATCGACTTGCTGTCGATGTGGACCAGCCACCGCGGCGTGCGCGCGCAGGCCGAGGCCTGCCTGGAGCGCGTGGCGCTGGCCGACAAGCGTCACCTGCCGGTGGCCGCGCTGCCGCACGGCGACCAGCGCAAGCTGGAGGTCGGCATCCTGCTGGCACTGCAGCCGCGCATCTTCATGTTCGACGAGCCCACCGCGGGCATGAGCGTGGACGAGGTGCCGGTGATCCTCGACCTGATCCGCGAAATCCGGCAGGACCGGAGCAAGACCGTGCTGCTGGTGGAACACAAGATGGACGTGGTGCGCTCGCTGGCCGACCGCATCGTCGTGCTGCACAACGGCACGTTGATGGCCGACGGCAAGCCGGCGGAGGTCATGGCCTCGCCGATCGTGCAGCAGGCGTACCTGGGCGTGGCGCAAGCCGGCGCGGACGTGGAGGCGAGCCATGCCTGAGCGCGCAAATGCCGAACCGATCCTGCGGCTGAGCGACGTGCAGACCCATATCGGCCCGTACCACATCCTCCACGGCGTGAGCTTCGAGGTGCCGCGCGGCGGCGTGACCATGCTGCTGGGGCGCAATGGCGCGGGCAAGACGACGACGCTGCGCACCATCATGGGCCTGTGGCGCGCCAGTGAGGGCACCGTGACGTTCGATGGGGCCGACATCACAGGGCAGGGCACGCCCGCCATCGCGCAGGCAGGCATCGCTTACGTGCCCGAGAACATGGGCGTGTTTTCCGACCTGACCGTGGCCGAGAACATGCGGCTGGCCGCGCGCACTGGCGCCATCGACACGCGGCGGCTGGACTGGGTATTCCGCATGTTTCCCGCGCTGAAGACGTTCTGGCACCAGCGCGCCGGCGTGCTGTCCGGCGGGCAGAAGCAGATGCTGTCGGTGGCGCGCGCCATCATCGAGCCGCGCAAGCTGCTGATCGTGGATGAACCGACCAAGGGGCTGGCGCCGGCCATCATCGAGAACATGATCGCCGTGTTCCGCGAACTGAAGCAGACCGAGGTGTCGATCCTGCTGGTGGAGCAGAACTTCCATATGGCGAAATCGGTCGGCGATACGGTGGCGGTGATGGATGACGGGCGCATCGTGCATGCCGGTGACATGGCGGCGCTGGCGCGGGATGACGCGTTGCAGCAACGGCTGCTGGGGTTGTCGCTGGCGGCGCATCAGTAGCGACGCAGGTGACTGCGACGGGTTTGCTCCCCACTCCCGCGAGCGGGGGAGGGGGAGCGCACAAACAGCATGACGAGACTCATGACAACCTCCACAACCATACCGACTGCTGGCCCCGCAGACTTGCCAAGAGTCCGTCTCGACTGGACGCCGTTGGCCCTTGCACCTTTGCTGATGCTGCTGGCTTTCCCGCTGGTGGGCAGTGGTGCCACCTGGCTCACGCTGACCATTGCCGGGCTGGCCATGGGCATGATCATCTTCGTGGTGTCGTCGGGCCTCACGCTCGTGTTCGGCCTGATGGACGTGCTCAACTTTGGTCACGGCGCCTTTATCGCGCTGGGCGCGTATGTGGCGGCCTCGGTACTGCTGCCGCTGTCGGGGTGGGTGCAGGCCGACAGCCTGGTGCTGAACCTCGCGGTGTTCGCGCTGGCGATCCTGGCGGCCATGGCGGCGGCCGGGGCGGTCGGGCTGTTCTTCGAACGCGTGGTGGTGCGCCCGGTCTACGGCCAGCACCTCAAGCAGATCCTGATCACCATGGGCGGCATGATCGTCGCCGAGCAGCTGATCAAGGCCATCTGGGGGGCGGAGACGATCGCGCTGGAGGTGCCGGCGGCGTTCCGCGGCGCGGTGCTGCTCGGCGACGCCGCCATCGAAAAGTACCGGCTGGTGGCCATGGTGCTCGGGCTGGTCGTGTTCGTCGCCATGCTGCTCTTGCTCAACCGCACGCGTATCGGACTGCTGATCCGGGCCGGCGTGGAGAACCGCGAGATGGTGGAGGCGCTCGGCTATCGCGTGCGGCGGCTCTTCATCGCCGTGTTCGTGGCCGGTGCCGCGCTGGCCGGCATGGGCGGCGTGCTGTGGGGGCTGTACCAGCAGAACATCACGGCGGCGATCGGCGCGCAGGTCAATGTGCTGATCTTCATCGTCATCATCATCGGCGGGCTGGGCTCGACCACGGGCTGTTTTGTCGGCGCGCTGCTGGTGGGGCTGATGGCCAACTACACGGGATTCCTGTTGCCGAAGGCCGCGTTGTTCTCGAACATCCTGCTGATGATGCTGATCCTGCTTTGGCGCCCGCAGGGGCTGTTTCCGGTGGCCAGGCGCTGAGAAGAGGCACGACATGACCCGACTGCTTTCCGGCGACCTCCCTCGCAGCCGCGTGCTCAGTGCGATGCTGCTGCTGATCGTGCTGGCC
Source organism: Cupriavidus sp. 22TCCZM01-5 (assembly GCF_057798915.1). NCBI lineage: Bacteria > Pseudomonadati > Pseudomonadota > Betaproteobacteria > Burkholderiales > Burkholderiaceae > Cupriavidus > Cupriavidus sp. 22TCCZM01-5. The sequence continues at coordinate 131,634 of NZ_JBYOJR010000002.1, read as the reverse complement.
CTGGCCTGCGCGCCGTTCGTGTTCCCGGGCGCCCGCGCGCTGAACGTGGCGGCCAAGATCTGCATCTTCGTGGTGCTGGTGGCCAGCTACGACCTGCTGCTCGGCTATACCGGCATCGTTTCCTTTGCCCACACCATGTTCTTCGGCATCGGCGGCTATGGCGTGGCCATTGCCATGTCGCGCATGGAGCCGGGCTGGGGCGCGCTGCTGGCGGGCACGGCGGCGGCGCTGGCGGTGTCGGCGCTGCTGGCCTTCCTGGTTGGCCTATTTTCGCTGCGCGTGCGGGCGATCTTCTTCGCCATGATCACGCTGGCCGTGGCCACGGCCTTCGCCACGCTAGTCTCGCAATGGTCCGAATGGACCGGCGGCGAGGACGGCCTGAGCTTCAAGGTGCCGGAGGCACTGCGCCCGGGCTTTTCGCTCGGCGATGCCGAATGGTTCGGCGTGCCGCTCAACGGCAAGCTGCTGAGCTACTACCTGGTGTTTGCCGGCGCGGTGGTGCTGTTCCTGCTGCTGCTGCGCATCGTCAACTCGCCGTTCGGCCGCGTGCTGCAGGCCATCCGCGAGAACGACTTCCGCGCCGAGGCGATCGGCTACCGGACCGTGGTCTTCCGCACAGTCTCCACCGTGCTGTCTGCCATATTTGCCACCATGGCCGGCGTGCTGATGGCGCTCTGGCTGCGCTATAACGGGCCGGACACCTCGCTGTCGTTCGAAATCATGGTCGATATCCTGCTGATCGTCGTGATCGGGGGCATGGGCACGCTCTATGGCGCGGTCATCGGCACCACGCTGTTCCTGCTCGCGCAGACCTACCTGCAGGACGTGATGAAGCTGGCGAGCGAGGCCACGGCATCCGTGCCGCTGCTTTCCGGGCTGCTTCACCCGGACCGCTGGCTGCTGTGGCTGGGGCTGCTGTTCATCCTCAGCGTCTACTATTTTCCGCAGGGCGTAGTGGGGCGGCTGCGCGGCGCCGGCATGGCGCAAGACGCGGCGCCCTGAGCCGCGCCGCACGGAACGCACAGCATTGGCCCGGCAGTTTGCAGTTCGGAAGTCTTCTCGGCATGAGCGGATAGTCAGCAAACCAGGAGGTCCCATGCAGCACGACAACTTTCATCGCCTTGGCAAGGTCGCCTTCGCGGCCGTTGCGGCACTGCTGGCCGTGGCTTGCGGCGGGGACAGCGGCGACGGCAATACCAACCCGAATATCAAGCCCGCCAATATCGGCACCGTGACGATCAAGGCCTACGACGGCACGACCGACGACCTGCTGACGGCCGGCCTCGGCAAGGATGGGCTGGCAAGCGCCACGGCACCGGTACCGGCCAATCCCACCGCGCCGACTGCGGCCGAGCTGCGCCGCTACGCGATCTACACCAACTACCGCGCGATCGTCGACACCACCGCGGGCGGCGGCTTCGGTACGTTCTACGGACCCAATGTCGACGCGCAGGGCAACGTCACCACCGGGCAGGGCAAGATCGCCGGCGTCGAGTACCTGGCCTTCTCCGACGACGGCAGCGGCCAGGAGAACGTGACGATGCTGGTGCAGATCCCCAACACGTTCAATCTCAGCAAGCCTTGCATGATCACCGCAACGTCGTCGGGCTCGCGCGGGGTGTATGGCGCGATCTCCGTGGGCGAGTGGGGGCTCAAGCGCGGTTGCGCGGTGGTCTATACCGACAAGGGGACGGGCGCCGCGCCGCATGACCTGGACACTGACACCGTGCCGCTTATCGACGGCACGCGCACCACGCGGAGCGCCGCCGGCAGCAACGCCCAGTTCGCGGCGCGGCCAGGCATCCTGTCACTGGCCGACTTCACGAGCCAGGCCCCGCATCGACTCGCGTTCAAGCATGCCCATTCGCAGCGCAACCCGGAAAAAGACTGGGGCAAGTTCACGTTGCAGGCGATCGATTTCGGCATCTGGGCGATCAATGACCGCTTTGGCTTGGTTGCCGGAAACGGCGTGCGCCAGCGGACCCTCGGCAAGAACAGGATCCTGGTGATCGCCTCCAGCGTTTCCAATGGCGGCGGCGCGGCGATCGCGGCGGCAGAGCAGGACGCCGGCGGCATGATCGACGGCGTGGCCGTGGCCGAACCCAACGTGAACCTGCCGCCGAATGCCGGCATCCTGGTCAAGCGTGGCAGCAAGCCGGTCAATGCGTCAGGCCACAAGCTGTATGACTACATCACCACGGCCAACCTGTTGCAGCTATGTGCGTCCCAGGCAACTTCGCTGGTCAATGCTCCGGCCTTTGCCACCAACGCGTTCTACGCTGCCCGGTGCCAGACGCTGGTCGACAACAAGATGATTACCGGCACCACGGTGAGCGACCAGGCGGCAAGCGCGCTCGCGACGCTGCATGATGCCGGCTGGGAACCGGAGTCGGATGCGCTGCATCCGTCGCTGGCCTTCTTCGATACGGCGGCCTCGATTTCGGTGACCTACGCCAACTCGTACGCCAGGGCCAGCGTGACGGACCGGCTGTGTGGCTACAGCTTCGCCACCACGCTGGCCGACTTCAAGCCGGCGGCGATCACGCCGTCGGTGCTGGCGTCGATGTTCTCGACCGGCAACGGCGTACCGCCAACCAGTACGGTGCAACTGATCAATGACCGCGACCTGCAGCATGGTCCGTTCCTGAACGGCCAGTCGGTGTCAGCCTCCAGCAACCGGGCCGATGCCAACTTCGACGGTGCCAAGTGCCTGCGCGACCTGCTGACGGGCACGGGTTCCCAGGCGCAGGCGCTGCAGGCGGGCGTGTCGGAGACGCAGCGCACGGGCAACCTGCGTGGCAAGCCAGCGCTGATCGTGCACGGCCGCAGCGATGGCCTGCTGCCGGTCAATCACACGTCGCGGCCGTATCTCGGCTTCAACCGGCAGCAGGAAGGCGCGGCCAGCAAGCTCTCGTATATCGAGGTCGAGAACGCGCAGCATTTCGATGCCTTCATCGGGGCCGTGTCGGGGTACAGCAACCGCTACGTGCCGCTGCACCTGTACCTGATCCGCGCGCTGGATGCGGTCTTTGACAACCTCACTACCGGCAAGGCCCTGCCGCCGTCGCAGGTGGTGCGCACGATCCCGCGCGGCGGCGCCACCAATACCACGGCCGCACCGACGCTGCTGCCGGTCAACGTGCCGCCGATCTCGTCCAGTCCCGACGCCGGCAACCAGATCACGGCCAGCACCGGCGCTGTAGATGTTCCGGATTGATGCGTGCCGCCAGCCGCGGCACGACCTGGCCGTGCCGCGGCGCTATCGCGCGCGCAGCTTCCAAGGCCCGTGGCGGGAGACTGTCGCGCAGGGAGAGGCGCTTGCGTAGAGGAACTACCTTGAAAGCAAGGGTGACGCCAGAGCTGCCTGGTCGTGCGAGCGGTGTATCGCATTCTTCACTTTTTCTCGCGCCAAGATCGCGTCGGCGTGGTCTTGAAATGTCAGGCCAGAGCCTTATCTTTCGGAAAGACATCCAGTGTCCGGCCAGGCGACCTCCCTAGCATCAGGACACTCACTGAGAGAGGGAATCCTATGCGTCTTGACAAACTGACTACCCGGTTCCAGGAAGCGCTGGCTGATGCGCAAAGCCTGGCACTGGCCAATGACAACCAATACATCGAACCGCAGCACCTGCTGCGTGCGCTGATTGCGCAGAACGACGGCGCCGCCAAGGCGCTGCTGCAGCGTGCCGGTGCAAACGTGAGCGGCATGCAGAGCGCGCTGGATGCGGCCATCAAGCGCCTGCCGCAAGTGCAGGGCACCAGCGAGGTCCAGGTGGGCCGCGACCTGGTCAACCTGCTCAACGCCGCCGAGAAGGAAGCCATCAAGCGTGGCGACCAGTTCATCGCCAGCGAGCTGTTCCTGCTTGCCGTGTCGGAAGACAAGGGCGAGGCCGGCCGCATTGCGCGCGAGAACGGCCTGAACCGCAAGCCGCTGGAGACTGCCATCCAGGCCGTCCGCGGCGGCGATGCCGTCAACAGCGCCGATGCGGAAACCCAGCGCGAGGCACTCAAGAAGTACACCATCGACCTGACCGAGCGTGCCCGCATGGGCAAGCTGGACCCGGTGATCGGCCGCGACGACGAGATTCGCCGCGCGATCCAGATCCTGCAGCGCCGCACCAAGAACAACCCGGTGCTGATCGGCGAGCCGGGCGTGGGCAAGACCGCGATCGTGGAGGGCCTGGCGCAGCGCATCGTCAACGGCGAGGTGCCCGAGAGCCTGAAGAACAAGCGCGTGCTGGTGCTCGACATGGCTGGCCTGCTGGCCGGCGCCAAGTACCGCGGCGAGTTCGAGGAACGCCTGAAGGCCGTGCTCAACGACATCGCCAAGGACGAGGGCCAGACCATCGTCTTCATCGACGAGATCCACACCATGGTCGGCGCGGGCAAGGCCGAGGGTGCGATCGACGCGGGCAACATGCTCAAGCCGGCGCTGGCGCGCGGCGAGCTGCATTGCATCGGCGCGACCACGCTGGACGAGTACCGCAAGTACATCGAGAAGGACGCCGCGCTCGAGCGCCGCTTCCAGAAGGTACTGGTGGACGAGCCTTCGGTGGAAGCCACCATCGCCATCCTGCGCGGCCTGCAGGAGAAGTATGAACTGCACCACGGCGTGGAGATCACCGACCCGGCCATCGTCGCCGCGGCGGAGCTGTCGCATCGCTATATCACCGACCGCTTCCTGCCCGACAAGGCGATCGACCTGATCGACGAGGCGGCCGCGCGCATCAAGATGGAAATCGACTCCAAGCCGGAGGCGATGGACAAGCTCGAGCGCCGCACCATCCAGCTCAAGATCGAGCGCGAAGCGGTCAAGAAGGAGACCGACGAGGCCTCGCTCAAGCGGCTCGACCTGATCGAGCAGGAGATCACGCGCCTGGAGAAGGAGTACGCGGACCTCGACGAGATCTGGAAGGCCGAGAAGGGCGCCGCGCAGGGCACGGCCGCGCTCAAGGAAGAGATCGAGAAGGTCAAGCTCGAGATCGTCAAGCTGCAGCGCGAAGGCAAGCTCGACAAGGTGGCCGAGCTGCAATACGGCAAACTGCCGGGCCTGGAAGGCAAGCTCAAGGCCGCGACCGACGCCGAGGCCAGCGAGCAGAAGCAGCCCAACAAGCTGCTGCGCACGCAGGTTGGCGCCGAGGAAATCGCCGAAGTGGTGAGCCGTGCGACCGGCATCCCGGTGTCGAAGATGATGCAGGGCGAGCGCGAAAAGCTGCTGAAGATGGAAGACCGCCTGCACAACCGCGTGGTGGGCCAGGACGAGGCCGTGCGGCTGGTGTCCGATGCGATCCGCCGTTCGCGCGCGGGCCTGGCGGACGAGAACAAGCCTTATGGCTCGTTCCTGTTCCTGGGGCCGACCGGCGTCGGCAAGACCGAACTGTGCAAGGCCCTGGCCGAGTTCCTGTTCGATTCGGAAGAGCACCTGATCCGCATCGACATGAGCGAGTTCATGGAGAAGCACAGCGTGAGCCGCCTGATCGGCGCGCCGCCCGGATATGTCGGCTACGAGGAAGGCGGTTACCTGACCGAGGCCGTACGCCGCAAGCCGTATAGCGTGGTGCTGCTCGATGAAGTCGAGAAGGCTCACCCGGACGTCTTCAACGTGCTGCTGCAGGTGCTGGACGATGGCCGCCTGACCGACGGCCAGGGACGCACGGTGGACTTCAAGAACACGGTGATCGTGATGACGTCGAACCTCGGTTCGCAGATCATCCAGTCGATGGTGGGCGAGCCGCAGGAAGCGGTGAAGGGTGCCGTCTGGCAGGAAGTGCGCACGCATTTCCGTCCGGAGTTCCTGAACCGGATCGATGAAGTCGTGGTGTTCCACGCGCTCGACCAGAAGAATATCGAGTCGATTGCGCGCATCCAGCTGCAACGCCTGCAGGCCCGCCTGGCCCGCATGGACATGACGTTGGAGGTCAGCGAGCTGGCACTGGAGAAGATCGCGAGTGCGGGTTACGACCCGGTGTTCGGGGCGCGTCCGCTCAAGCGGGCGATCCAGCAGCAGATCGAGAACCCGGTGGCGCGCGCCATCCTGGAAGGCAAGTTTGCCGCCAAGGATGTCGTGCCGGTGGATTACGCCGACGGCGAATTTACCTTTGGCCGTGCGCTGGATTAAGCGGGTATGAGCGGGAGGGCGCCCTTCGGGGCGCTTTTTTTTCGGGTTCTTTGGCGGATTGCTGGGAATGGGGAATGATGGGGTTGTCGTGCTTGGCATGCGCCGCTGTTTCGCCGGCGTAGCCGGCGAGTCACTTTTTGTCCGAGCGACAAGAAGTAACCAAAAAGCGCGTTTACTTGCCCTAGCGGGCGAATATTGATCGTAGTGTGCTGAGGGTGTTGTACGGGTACGGGCTTCAGAGTCTGCCCGGCTGCCCAGCACAACGTCTCGCCCACTTGACCTTGGTCAAGCCGGATTCGACGCGGCATCGCTATGATTCTTTCTGTCATGGAGATGCGGGGGCGCTCTTCATGACTTGTCTACCCGTTTCCGAATGGAAACTTAGCCCGCACCGCTAATCCGGTGCGGGCGTTTTCTTTTGGGCGTCCGGTTTTCGGCCCGGGCCGAAATGTTACCGGATGGCGCATGGATATCGCGTCATGAGCGCCCGACCTCTTCGGCTATCCAATCTCCGTGCGCCTGGCACGGCTTGCCGGCGCGGATCGACACCGTGCTCAGGCATGTGCATATTTCCGCCCGATCTTATGCGGAAAACACGCAAGGTTCGGCGAAAGCATTCGTTCCGTTCAGATAGGCCCCTCGGTAGTCTTGCTCCTGACACAAGCCCGACCGCCAAAGGCGGGCAGCCAACGAGGCGCTCCAGCGCCATTCACGACACCTGACGGGAGCAACAAGATGATTCGCAAGCTGGCCATCGGCCTGGCCGCTATTGCCGCGATCGGCGCCGCGCAGACGGCGGCGGCAACCAACCTGCTGAACGTTTCCTACGATCCGACACGCGAGCTGTACGTGGACGTGAACGCCGCGTTCGCCAAGGCCTGGAAGGCCCAGGGCGGCGACGCCGTGACCGTGCGCCAGTCGCACGGCGGCTCGGGCAAGCAGGCGCGCTCGGTGATCGACGGGCTGGATGCCGACGTGGTCACGCTGGCGCTGGGCTACGACATCGACGCCATCGCCGAGAAGGGCCTGCTCAAGCCCGACTGGCAGAAACGCCTGCCCCACAACGCGTCGCCGTACACCTCGACCATCGTGTTCCTGGTGCGCAAGGGCAACCCCAAGGGCATCAAGGACTGGAACGACCTGGTCAAGCCGGGCGTGCAGGTCATCACGCCGAATCCGAAGACCTCGGGCGGCGCGCGCTGGAACTACCTGGCGGCATGGGGCTATGCGCTGCGCCAGCCGGGCGGCAATGACGCCAAGGCGCGTGAATTCGTCGGCGAGCTGCTCAAGCACGTGCCCGTGCTCGATTCGGGCGCGCGTGGCGCCACCACCACCTTTGTCGAGCGCGGCCTGGGCGACGTGCTGATCGCGTGGGAGAACGAAGCGATCCTGGCCATCAAGGAGCTGGGTCCGGAAAAATTCGACATCGTCGCGCCGTCGGTTTCGATCCTGGCCGAGCCGCCGGTCGCCGTGGTCGACAAGGTGGTCGACAAGAAGGGCACGCGCAAGGCGGCCGAGGCCTACCTGCAGTTCCTGTACACCGACGAAGGCCAGGAGATCGCGGCCAAGAACTACTACCGGCCGATCTCCGAAAAGATCGCCGCCAAGTACGCGGCGAACTTTCCGAAGGTGAAGCTGTTCACGATCGATGAAGCATTCGGCGGCTGGCAGAAGGCACAGAAGGCCCACTTTGCCGATGGCGGTTCGTTCGACCAGATCTACCAGCCCGGCAAGAAGTAATCCACGAGACGGACGGGCCGGGGCAACGTGACCGGTACCGTTCCGCCAACCTGAAGAAGGAAGCCCCGATGTCCATCCTCACCCTGTCCGGCAGTCCCTCGGTGCCATCGCGCTCCGGTCACCTGCTGGCCCATCTGCGCAGCGAGCTGGAAGCCGCCGGCGAGCGTACCAGCCACATCGACCTGCGCGAACTGCCGGCCGGGCCGCTGCTGGCGGCCAGAGCCGACGATCCCGCCATTGCCGGCGCCGCGCGCGCGGTGGCCGAGGCGCAGGTGGTGGTGCTGGCCACGCCGGTCTACAAGGCAGCCTACAGCGGCCTGCTCAAGGCCTTCCTGGACCTGCTGCCGCAGACCGGCCTGCGCGACAAGGTGGTGCTGCCGATTGCCACCGGCGGTAGCCTGGCGCACGCGCTGGCGATCGACTATGCCCTGCGTCCAGTGCTGTCGGCACTGGGTTCGCGGCAAATCCTGCCTGGCATCTTTGCGGTGGACCAGCAGATTGAAATCAATGGAACGCAGCCCGCGCGCTTCGATGCCGCGCTGTCGTTGCGCCTGGAAGAGGGCGTGCTGCGCGTACGCGAGGCACTGGCCCGTTCGAGGATCCACGTCCCGCTTGAATTCGTGCCCGTGCCGCAGGCCCAGCGCGTCGCGCATGCCGCGGTGGCGCAGCGATGTCCTGCCTGAGCTGATTCGTAGTCCCGCCGGCTACTAGCGCGCCAGCGCTGGCCGGCCTCACCGGCAATTCCGTTGTCATGCCGCCTGTGCAGCAGGCCGGCAGGGCGGGTTGCTGCCCACACAGGCCGACGTTCCGGCCAAGACCATCCATGCAGACAGATTGCCGGACGCGTGCCGGCTCGGGAAAACATCCATGACATCGTCCACCTTGTCGCCGATTGCCGGCGAAGCCGCAACCCCTTTGGGTCATCCGCAGATCGCAGGCCAGCGTCGTCGCCGCATCCTGATCGCGGCGCTCGTACTGGCCACCGGCGTGGCCTATGGCCTGTTGCCGGGCCGCGCCGAAGCCCAGTCGAAGACCGTCGATCCCAAGGTGCTGCGCATCGGCTACCAGAAGTACGGCACGCTGACGCTGCTGAAGGCGCGCGGCACGCTGGAGAAGCGCCTTGCGCCGCAAGGCATTACGGTCAAGTGGACGGAGTTCCCGGCCGGCCCGCAACTGCTGGAAGGCCTCAATGTCGGCGCGATCGACTTCGGCACCGTCGGCGAAGCACCGCCGATCTTTGCGCAGGCCGCCGGTGCGCAGCTCGCCTATATCGGCAACGAACCGCCGGCGCCGACCGCCGAAGCCATCGTCGTGCCCAAGGGCTCCGCCATCAAGAGTGTGGCGGACTTGCGCGGCAAGCGCGTGGCGCTGAACAAGGGCTCGAACGTCCATTACCTGCTGGTGCGCCAGCTTGAGAAAGCGGGCATCCCCTATAACGAGATCCAGCCGGTCTATCTGCCGCCGGCCGATGCGCGTGCCGCCTTCGAGCGCGGCGCGGTGGACGCATGGGTGATCTGGGACCCGTTCCTGGCCGCCGCGGAAAAGCAGCTCGGCGCGCGCGTGCTGGCCGATGGCCGCGGCGCGGACGGCAAGAACGTGGTCAGCAACCACCAGTTCTACCTGGCCTCGCGCCCCTATGCGCAGGCAAAGCCGGAGATCGTGAAGCTGCTGCTCGATGAACTGGCATCGCTTGGCGCGTGGGCGGAAAAGAACCCGAAGGACGCGTCGGCCGTGCTGATCAGCGAACTCGGCCTGGAGCCCGCCGTGCTGGACCTGGCCGTGTCGCGATTCTCGTATGGCGCGCGGCCGGTGAGCGCCGACGTGCTGGCTGAACAGCAACGAATCGCCGACGTCTTCCATTCGCTCAAGCTGATCCCGAAGCCGATCAAGGTCTCGGACGCGAGCTGGCAGCAGGCGCAGCGCTGAAGCGCGCACAACCACAACGATAACGAGGTACCGACATGCAAGTTTTCTGGTTTATCCCGACCCACGGCGACAGCCGCTACCTGGGCACGTCCGAGGGCGCGCGCGAGGTGGGCATCGACTACTTGAAGCAGGTGGCCGTGGCCGCCGACACGCTCGGCTACGAAGGCGTGCTGATCCCGACCGGCCGCTCTTGCGAAGATCCGTGGGTGGTGGCCTCCGCGCTGGCTGCCGTGACACAGCGCCTGCGTTTCCTCGTGGCCGTGCGTCCGGGACTGATGACGCCGACGCTGGCCGCGCGCATGGCCGCCACCTTCGACCGCATTTCGGGCGGCCGGCTGCTGGTCAACCTGGTGACAGGCGGAGACGTGGCCGAACTCGAGGGTGATGGCCTGTTTCTCGACCACGCCGCGCGCTACGAAGCCTCGGCCGAATTCATCCGCATCTGGCGCGACGTGCTCGCGGCCAGCCATGACAGCGGCGAGATCAGCTTTGAAGGGCGACACCTGAAGGTGAAGGGCGCGCGCGTGCTGTACCCGCCGTTGCAACGGCCGCATCCGCCGGTGTATTTCGGTGGCTCATCCGCCGCCGCGCACGAGCTCGCCGGGGAGCAGGTCGATACCTACCTGACCTGGGGCGAGCCGCCGGCGGAGGTCGCGCTGAAACTCGCCGATGTGCGCCGCCATGCCGAGCGCCACGGCCGCACGGTGAAGTTCGGCATCCGGCTGCACGTGATCGTGCGCGAGACCGAGGCTGCCGCGTGGGCTGCGGCCGACGCGCTGATCAGCCGGCTCGACGACGAGACCGTGGCACGCGCGCAGGCCGTGTTCGCGAAGATGGATTCGGAGGGCCAGCGCCGCATGGCGGCCTTGCATGCGGGTGGCAGCAAGCGCACGCGCGAGGCACTGGAGATCAGCCCCAACCTGTGGGCCGGCGTGGGCCTGGTACGCGGTGGCGCCGGCACGGCGCTGGTCGGTGATCCGCAGCAGGTAGCCGAGCGCATCCGCGAATACGCGGAACTTGGCATCGATACCTTCGTGCTGTCCGGCTATCCGCACCTGGAAGAGGCTTACCGCTTCGCCGAGCTGGTGTTCCCCCTGCTGCCGCGTTCCGTGCGCATCAAGCTGCCGGGCCAGGTGCTGTCGGGACCGTTCGGCGAAGTCATGGCGACCGGCATCGTGCCGCGCGCTTCGCAAAGCTGAGGAGATCGCCATGTCTGCTTTCTTGGTAGCGCCGCGCCGCGATTGGCGCGCCGTGGCGCGCACGCTGGCGCCGTGGGTGGTGCCGGCAGTGCTGGTCATCGTCTGGCAGGCCGCATCGCAAGGCGGCTGGCTGTCGACGCGCGTGTTGCCGGCGCCGCTGGCCGTGGTGGAGGCCGCGTGGGGCCTCGCGCGTTCGGGCGAGCTGTGGCAGCACGTGTGGGTCAGCACCTGGCGCGCGCTGGTCGGGTTTGCCATCGGCGGCGGCCTCGGGTTGCTGCTGGGCCTGCTCACCGGTACGTTCCGCAGCGCCGCCACGCTGCTCGACAGCACGCTGCAGATGGTGCGCAATATCCCGCCGCTGGCGCTGATCCCGCTCGTGATCCTGTGGTTCGGCATCGACGAGACCGCCAAGCTGTTCCTGGTCGCGCTGGGCGTGTTCTTCCCGGTGTACCTGAACACGTTCCACGGCATCCGCGCGGTTGACCCGGGCCTGATCGAGATGGCGCGCAGCTATGGGCTGTCGGGCTGGCGTCTTTATCGCGAGGTGATCCTGCCCGGCGCGCTGCCCAGCATCCTCGTTGGCGTGCGTTTCTCGCTCGGGTTGATGTGGGTGATCCTGATCGTGGCCGAGACCATCTCGGCGCAGTCCGGTATCGGCTACATGACCATGAACGCGCGAGAGTTCCTGCAGACCGACGTGGTGCTGGTGGGCATCCTGCTCTATGCGCTGCTCGGCAAGCTGGCCGATGTGCTGTCACGCGGGCTGGAACGCTTCTGGCTGCGCTGGCATCCGGGCTACCAGGCCGCCTGAAGGAGATCCGATATGCAAAGCAATCCGGTAGAGCAGGCCGCGCTCGCGTATGCAGATGCGCGCCTGAAGGAGGCGGCTGCGCCGCGCCAGGGCGAAGCACGGACGGGCGGTGTTGCGCTGCATGTGCAGCAGGTGGTCAAGCGCTATGACGGCCGCGAGGTACTGCACCGCATCGAACTGAGCGCGGCACCGGGCGAGTTCGTCGCCATCGTCGGACGCAGCGGCTGCGGCAAGAGCACCTTGCTGCGGCTGGTCGCGGGGCTGGAAGCATCGGACCATGGCGCCATCACGCTCGATGCGCAGCCGGCCCGCACGCTGCAGCAGGACATCCGCGTGATGTTCCAGGACTCGCGCCTGCTGCCGTGGAAGCGCGTGCTGGAAAACGTGGCGCTGGGCCTGCCGCGCGAGCGTCGCGGCGATGCTGCCGCCGTGCTTGCGCAGGTCGGCCTTGCGGACCGAGCGGATGCGTGGCCGGCGCGGCTTTCCGGCGGGCAGCGCCAACGCGTCGCGCTGGCGCGCGCCCTCGTGCATCACCCGCGGCTGCTGTTGCTCGACGAACCGCTCGGCGCACTGGACGCGCTGACGCGCATCGAGATGCAGGGACTGATCGAATCCCTATGGGATCGGCTCGGCTTTACCGCGCTGCTGGTGACGCATGACGTGTCCGAAGCGGTGGCCTTGGCCGACCGCATCGTACTGATCGAGGATGGCCGCGTTGCGATGGACGAACCCGTCGCGCTCGCCAGGCCACGGCAGCGTGGATCGGCAGCGTTCGCGCAGCTGGAAGAACGCGTGCTGCGGCGGGTCATGCAGCACACGCCGCTTGCCGCCTCCATGCCACAGACGGAGCGGGAACCCACGGCGGACTGGTCACTGGTGCGCACCGTGGAATCGGTGCGCTTCGCGGTGTAGGGGCGGATAAAAGGGATAAAAGCCGCTGGTGTAACGCATCCGGAACCCGCACATCGTCATTACACAATCTTCATACGCCTTCACAAAAGGAGCTTCTATCATGAGCATTCAGGCGATCAACGTACGCAACCAGTTCCGCGGCAAGGTTGCCGCGATCATCGAAGGTCCGGTGGTGTCCGAAGTGGACGTGGAAACGCCGGCCGGCATCGTCACCTCGGTCATCACCACGCGCTCGATCCGCGATCTCGGCCTCACGCTGGGCAGCGAAGTCGTTGCGCTGGTCAAGGCCACCGAGGTGTCCATTGCCAAGCTGTAAGCCGCCGCGGGCCGTGTGCGCACGGCCCGCGGCTCGAACGTCAAACGGGAACACCGGCGCCGGGAGGCGCCAAAGGAAGAGAGAGGAATGGCCATCGCAGGCGCGAATGCACCCGAAGCCAGGTTGAGCGCCCTGGAGCGCTACCTTGACACACTGCCGCGGCAGCCGCTGGCCGACCGCCAGCTTTGGCGCGATGCGCGCGGACAGGTGCAGGGCCAGTTCTTCAACTGTTCGCTGACCAGCGCGTTCGAGCCGCTGGTGACGCTGGCCGACCGCGCAGTCGTGGCGCACGAAGGCGCCATCCATACCTATGCGCAGGATGGCGTGGGCCTGGCCGCGTGGAAGCTGTTCGCGATGGCGGCCGACGACGCCACGCTGGTATCGCTGGACCGGCTGTCGCGCCTCGTGCACGCCGTCAATTACTTTGCCGCCGAGGGCGCGCACAAGCTTGTGCTCAACGTGCACAACCGCCTGCTGGCGGCGGTGGCGGATGACCACGGTTCGGCGTTCCGGCGTGCGCTGCAGTCGCTCGGGCTGCCGCTTGACCGTTTTGTGATCCAGGTGCCGGCCAGCGCCAATGACGACTTGCCATTGCTGCTGCACGTGGTCGGCAACTACCGGCGCAACGGCTTTGCGGTCAGCCTGCAGGCGTCCGATCCGGCCGAGGCCGGCGCGTTGATGGCGCACGCGTTGCCGGACTGGCTCAAGCTCGACATGCGCCGCACCTGGACCGATCGCCAGCTTGCCGGGCTGCGCGCCAGTGCCGCCAGCGCGGGCGTCACGCTGATCGGCCGGCGGCTGCAGGATGCCCTGAGCGTGGAACGCTTGCAGGCGGCCGGCATCGACCTTGGGCAGGGGGCATTCGCGGGCGGGCCGGTGACTCCCGCGGGCCTGCGCGAGCCCAGGACATTGAGCGAGGAGGTGGCATGACTGAGAGCAGCAAGCCGGTTCCGCGCCTGGACATTCCCAGGCACCTTCAGGTGCTGACCGTGCCGGGCCTGCATGGCAGCGGCCCGGGGCACTGGCAAAGCCGCTGGGAGCAGCGCTTCCCGGACTGGCAACGCATCGAGCAGCACGACTGGTCGCGCCCGAGCCTGCCGTTGTGGGCCGAACGCGTGTCCGAGGGCGTGATGCGTGCGCAGCGCGTGGCGGCGCGCGGCGCCGTGCTGGTCGCGCACAGCTTTGGCTGCCTGGCCACGCTGAGGCAGGCCGCACTGGATCCGGCCGGCATTGCCGGCGCGTTGCTGGTGGCGCCTGCCGACCCGGACAAGTTCGGCGTCGCCCATCTGCTGCCGACTTACCGGCTGCCGTTCCCCACTATCCTGGTCGCGAGCCGCAACGACCCGTGGATGCCCCAGCGCACGGCCTTCAGCTGGGGCACGCTGTGGGGCAGCGAACTCGTCGATGGGGGCACTCTGGGTCACATCAACGCGGATTCCGGCCTTGGCGACTGGGGCGAAGGGCTGAGCCTGCTCGGCACTTTGCTGCAGCGGATCGCCTTCGAAGGTAGCGCCGAAGCCACTGGAGACCAGGCCGGGCCATGGGAAGCGGGTGTGGAAGTGGCCTCGACCGTGCCTTATATCTAAATCATCTAAGAAAATTCGTAAAGATTCGTTCTGTTTATAAAGGCGTATCTGCAGAATTTGTCTCGTAGGCCGCCGCTTTATGCGGCGGTTTCATAAGTGAGGCCCGTGCGACGGGCTCACCACAGACGAGACGACATGCCACCCTCCATCTCCCTGGCGGACACGCCGCCACCGGCCGCGCCCGATGCGCGCGCCACCCGCAGTGCGCCGGGACGCAACGGCCGCCAGCGCTTCACGGTGCTGCCGGGCTTTGGCCTGTCGCTGGGCTTCACCATCTTCTACCTGACGCTGATCGTCCTGATCCCGCTGTCGGCCACTTTCCTGAAGACCTTCACGATGACGTGGGACGCCTTCTGGGCGACGGTGACCGCGCCGCGCGTGGTGGCTTCCTACCAGCTGAGCTTTGGCGCGTCGCTGATCGCGGCGATCATCAATACAGTCTTCGGACTTGCGGTGGCCTGGGTGCTGGTGCGGTACCGCTTTCCGGGCAAGCGCCTGATCGATGCGCTGGTGGACCTGCCGTTCGCGCTGCCCACCGCCGTGGCCGGCATCGCGCTGACGGCGCTGTTCGCGGGCAATGGCTGGATCGGCCGCTACCTCGAGCCGCTCGGCATCAAGGTCGCTTTCACCCCGCTGGGCGTGGTGGTGGCGCTGACGTTCATCGGCCTGCCGTTCGTCGTGCGCACGGTGCAGCCGGTGCTGGAGGACGTAGAGCAGGAGCTGGAAGAGGCCGCGGCCAGCCTTGGCGCCACGCGCCTGCAGACCTTTGGCCGCGTGATCCTGCCGGCCATCGCGCCGGCGCTGCTGACGGGCTTTGCGCTGTCGTTCGCGCGTGCCACCGGCGAATACGGCTCGGTGGTATTCATCTCCGGCAACATGCCGATGGTCTCGGAAATCGCGCCGCTGATGATCTATTCCAAGCTCGAGCAGTACGACTATGCGGGCGCGACCGCGGTGGCGGTGGTGATGCTGGTGATCTCCTTCGCGCTGCTGCTGCTGATCAACCTGCTGCAGGCCTGGACCCGCCGCCACCAGTCCGGCGTGCGCGGTGGCCTGGCACTGGAAGCGCCCGCCACGGGCAAGGAGCACTGACATGGCCGGCGCAGTTTCGGGCCGCCTCGGGCGGCTGGGCCCGGCCCATCACAAGTTCGACGCCACCGGCGAAGCGCCCTGGGTGCGCTACACGCTGATCACCGTGGCGGTCCTGTTCCTCACGCTGTTCCTGTTCGTGCCGCTGGCTTCGGTCTTTTACGAGGCCCTGCGCAAGGGCGTGCAGACCTACTGGGAAGCGCTGATCGAGCCGGATGCGCTGTCGGCGATCCAGCTCACGCTGACCGTGGCCGCCATCGCGGTGCCACTGAACCTCGTGTTCGGCGTGGCGGCGGCGTGGGCCATTGCCAAGTTCGAGTTCCCCGGCAAGAACCTGCTGATCACGCTGATCGACCTGCCGTTCTCGGTGTCGCCGGTGATCTCGGGGCTGGTGTACGTGCTGCTGTTCGGCGCGCAGGGCTGGTTCGGCCCGTGGCTCGAGGCGCATGACATCAAGATCATGTTCGCGGTGCCGGGCATCGTGC
Organism: Cupriavidus sp. 22TCCZM01-5; assembly: GCF_057798915.1. NCBI lineage: Bacteria > Pseudomonadati > Pseudomonadota > Betaproteobacteria > Burkholderiales > Burkholderiaceae > Cupriavidus > Cupriavidus sp. 22TCCZM01-5. Next base: position 115,452 of record NZ_JBYOJR010000002.1, on the reverse strand, counting down.
TGGCCACCATCTTCGTGACCTTCCCGTTCGTGGCGCGCGAGCTGATTCCGCTGATGCAGGCGCAGGGCAGCGAAGAGGAAGAGGCAGCCATCGTGCTGGGCGCGTCGGGCTGGCAGACGTTCCGGCACATCACGCTGCCCAACATCCGCTGGGGCCTGCTCTATGGCGTGATCCTGTGCAATGCGCGCGCCATGGGCGAGTTCGGCGCGGTGTCGGTGGTGTCGGGCCATATCCGCGGGCTGACCAACACCATGCCGCTGCACGTCGAGATCCTCTACAACGAGTACAACTTCGCGGCAGCATTCGCGGTGGCGTCGCTGCTGACGCTGCTGGCCCTGGTCACGCTGGGCATCAAGACGCTGGTGGAATTCCGCGCCCGCAAGGAAAACCAAGAGGCCGCCGTGGAGCATCCGCTGGCCGCACTGCAAGGACAGGCATCATGAGCATTCAGGTCAAGAACGTAGAGAAGCGCTTTGGCGATTTCGTCGCGCTGGACAACGTCTCGCTGGACTTCGAAGAGGGCGAGCTGACGGCGCTGCTCGGGCCGTCGGGCTGCGGCAAGACCACGCTGCTGCGCATCATCGCCGGCCTGGAGCGGGCCGACGCGGGCCAGATCGTGCTGGCCGGGCGCGATGCCTCGCAGCAGCATGTGCGCCAGCGCCAGGTGGGCTTCGTGTTCCAGCACTATGCGCTGTTCAAGCATATGAGCGTGTTCGAGAACGTCGCCTTCGGCCTGCGCGTCAAGCCGCGCGCCGAACGCCCGGGCGAAGCGCAGATCCGCGAGAAGGTGAAGTCGCTGCTGGAACTGGTGCAGCTCGACTGGCTGGCCGACCGCTATCCCGCGCAGCTTTCGGGCGGGCAGCGCCAGCGTATCGCGCTGGCCCGCGCGCTGGCGGTGGAACCGCGCGTGCTGCTGCTCGACGAGCCATTCGGCGCGCTCGACGCCAAGGTGCGCAAGGAACTGCGCCGCTGGCTGCGCCGCCTGCATGACGAACTCCACGTGACCAGCGTGTTCGTCACGCATGACCAGGAAGAGGCGCTCGAAGTGGCCGACCAGGTCGTGCTGATGAACCGTGGCCGCGTCGAGCAGTTTGGTTCGCCGGAGGCGGTCTACAACCATCCGGCTACGCCGTTCGTGTTCGGCTTTCTCGGCAATGTCAACCTGTTCCACGGCCGCCTGGAAGTGGGCGAGAGCGGCGGCCTGCTGCATACCGGCGAAGCGGTCCTGCCGGTGGTGGGCAGCGGCCACGAGACTGCCGGCGATGCCGTGGCCTATGTGCGTCCGCACGACCTGGACCTGGAGCGCTACGCCCCAGGCACCGACGGCATCGCCGTGACGCTGCGCCGTGCGCTGACGCTGGGCCCGGTGGCCCAGCTCGAACTGGAGCGCGAGGACAACCAGGACGTGATCGAGGTGGCCCTGCCGCTCGAGCGCTTCCGCCACGCGGGTTTCCGCGAAGGCGAGTTGTTGGCGGTGCGGCCGCGCCAGCTTCGTGTCTTCACCCAGCCCACACAGCAACAATCCAACGTGCGCGCGAATGGCGCGGCGACCAGCCGACAAGGGGCAGTGCAATGAATTTCCAGCAGCTCAGATCGATCCGCGAGGCGGTGCGCCGCCAGTTCAACCTGACCGAGGTCGCCAACGCGCTCTACACTTCGCAGCCTGGCGTATCGCGCCAGATCCGCGAACTGGAGGAAGAACTCGGCGTCGAGATTTTCGAGCGCTACGGCAAGCGCCTGACCGGGTTGACCGAGCCGGGCCGCGAGATCGTGCGCATCGTCGAGCGACTGCTGCTCGAAGCCGAGAACCTGCGCCAGGCCGGGGACGAGTTTGCGGGCCGCCACACCGGCCGCCTGACGGTCGCCACGACGCACACGCAGGCACGCTACGCGCTGCCCAGGGTAGTGCAGTCGTTCCGGCGCGCCTATCCGCACGTGACGCTGGCGCTGCAGGAGGCATCGCCGACGCATATCGTCGAGCTGCTGCTGACCGGGCAGGCCGACATCGGCATCGCGACCGAGGCGCTGGCCAGCGAGGCGGGCCTGACCTCGTTCGAGGCCTACACCTGGCAACACGTGCTGGTGGTGTCGCCGGACCATCCGCTGACGCGCCTGCCGGAGCCGACGCTCGAGGACGTGGCGGGCTTTCCGCTGATCACGTATGACGCCGGCTTTACCGGGCGGCGCAAGATCGACGGCGCCTTCGCCGAGGCCGGCCTGCAGCCGGAGATCGTGCTGACGGCGCTGGACGCGGACGTGATCAAGACCTATGCCGAGCTGGAGCTGGGCGTGGGCATCATTGCGTCGATGGCCTATGACGAGCGCAAGGACTCGGGCCTGGTGCGGATTTCGGCCGACCACCTGTTCGAGGCCAACACCACCAGCGTAGCGCTGCGCCGCGGCGCCTACCTGCGCGACTACGCGCATGCCTTCATCAATATGTTCGCGCCGCACCTGTCGCGCGACACGGTCTCCAGCGCCATGGGCGAAAACGATACGCCGCAGGCGCTGGCGGCCTGACGCATCGGGCCGCCGCCGCAGCATTCGCCACACCGGCATGCGCCGCAGCCAGCGATTGTGCTGACTGCGGCGCATGCCGCGCTCCATCCCGCCACCGGGCGGTTCGCGCCGTGCGCGCGCCGTTCGTCGCACGACACTTCTCTTCCTGGCCCCACGCGTCGTAAAGTGCCTGCACATGCCGGAGAAACCGTCTCTCCGGTTCATGCCGCAGCGCAACAGACATTGCGCGCGCGCGTTCACCGCAGACATCCGGACCCTCCCGAATTGCATCAGGCACTGGCCAAGCTAACATGAACGCCATGGACCGCTGTCTTTCCTCCGCCATCCCCTCCCGGCTGACGATACTGGGACGCGACCTGCTGTTCGTGATGTGCATGAATACGGTGATCGCCGTCAGCCTGAACTATGGCTTCCAGACCGGCGGCACGCTCTGGCACAACTTTGTCTACAGCCAGCTGATCGGCCTGTCGATCTGGATGCTGATCGACATTCCGCGCGTGCTGATCTGGTGGAATGAGCGGCCGCGCCTGTGGCCATTCCTTTTCCTGGCCGCTGCCGCAGTGCCCATGGGCGTGGTCCTGGGCAGTTGGGCCACGCGCGAGGCGCTGAATCTGCCGCCAAAGCTCTCCGCCGAAACCGGCGACATGCTGCGCATGTGCCTGGTGGTCGGCATGCTGGCGTCGGCGAGCATGATCTATTTCTACTGGTCGCGCGAAAAGCTCGCCTACCTGGAGCGCCAGGCCGCGCTGGACGCCCTGCAGCGCGAGGAGGCCGAGAAGCAGCTCGTGCGGGCCCAGCTGATGGCGCTGCAGGCGCAGATCGAGCCGCACTTCCTGTTCAACTCGCTGGCCAATCTCGACGGGCTGATCGCCACCGATCCGCGCGCCGCGCGCAAGCTGCTGCAGCGGCTGATCGGCTTCCTGCGCACCTCGCTGTCGCATACGCGGGCCGAGCAGTGCACGCTGCGCCAGGAGTTCGAGCTGCTGCGCAGCTACCTGGACATCCAGGGCATGCGTTTCGGCAAGCGGCTCGGCTACCACGTCGACCTGCCGCCCGAGCTGGCCGGAGTGGAGATTCCGCCCATGCTGATCCAGCCGCTGGTCGAGAATGCGGTCACGCATGGCATCGAGCCTTGCACGCACGGCGGCGAGATCTCGTTGTCGGCACGCGCGGCCGGCGACGACGCGGTGCAGGTCGTGATTGCCGATACCGGTGTGGGCTTTGGCCACGGCTCGGGCAAAGGCTCGGGCATGGGGCTGACCCATGTGCGAGAACGGCTCGCGCGTATTTTCGGCGCTGCCGCCAGCATGCAGATGGAAGAGAACAGCCCGCGCGGCGTGGTGGTGCGCCTGACGCTGCCAATGACTCGCCATACCGAAGTGCCGGTGCCCGCCGCGGCGCCGGCCGCCACACCGGTGCACGCTACACCCGCGGGCGCCACGCCGGCCATGCCGCGACCCTGATCATCCGAACCGGGCAGGGCGAGGCCCTTGCCCGTCCGCCCCCGCTTGCCAATGACGGTCACGCCCCCTGATCCCGCCATGACCCCGACCCTGCTGATTGCCGACGACGAACCCCTGCTAGCCCGCGTGCTGGAATCCGAGCTGGCCGCGTTGTGGCCGGAGGCCCGCATCGTCGGCGTGGTTCACGACGGCGTCGCTGCGCTGGACGCCGCGCGCCAGCACCAGCCGTCGGTCGTGTTCCTGGACATCCGCATGCCCGGCATGAGCGGCATGGACGTAGCCAAGGAGCTGGTCGATTTCGATGTGCCGCCGCTGGTGGTATTCGTGACCGCCTACGACCAGTTCGCGCTGGAGGCCTTCGAACAGGCCGCCGTGGATTACGTGCTCAAGCCCGTGCAGCACGAGCGGCTGGAAGCGACGGTGTCTCGCCTGAAAGCCCGGCTGGCGGCGGCCCAGGCAGACGCGGACCAGAACGCCGACCAGGACGCCGCGCAGACCGACAGCGGCCAGCTCGCGCAGTTGCTGAGCCGCCTGGAAGCGCTGGAGCACCCGGCCGTGGCACGCGCGCCGGGGCAGCAGGTCAGCTACCTGCGCTTCATCAAGGCGCTGGTCGGACAGGAGGTGCGCATCATCCCGGTCGACGAGGTGATCTATCTCGAAGCCACCGACAAGTACGTCAACGTGGTTTCCGTGGGCGGTGAAGCGCTGATCCGCACCAGCCTGCGCGAACTGATGCAGCAGCTCGATCCGGAGCGTTTCTGGCAGATTCACCGTGGCACGGTCGTCAATATCGCGTGCGTGGCCAGCGCGGTCACGCAGTCGCTCGGCCGCGTATCGCTGCGCCTGCGCAACCGGCCGGAATCGTTGCCCGTGGCAAGGCAGTACGCCTACCTGTTCAAGCAGATGTAGTCGTCTCGGACATGGCGGCGCAGGCTGCTGCCGTATGCAGCCGGTTGCGGTTTTCCTCTATGATGCGGGCTTCGGTACGCGCTCTTGCATGCCCTGGTGCGCAGGCATGCGGCGCAGCTGCCATGCCATCTGGCTCTATCCCGCGAATCCGCCGCCATGACTACCGCCGCTCTCGATCCCAGCCGCAATCCGCTTCGCCATGACGCCCAGGTGATCGGCCTCGTCGGGCTGGCGCATGGGGTTTCCCATTTCTACCATCTGCTGCTGGCGCCGCTGTTCCCCTGGATCAAGGCGGAATTCGGCCTGAGCTACGCCGAGCTGGGACTGCTGATGACGGTCTTCTTCGCCGTGTCTGCGGTGGTGCAGACGGCTTCGGGCTTCGTCGTGGACCGCTTTGGCGCCAGGCCGGTGCTGTTCGCCGGGCTGGCGTTCCTGGGCACGGCCGCCTTGCTGCTGTCGGCAAGCTCGGGCTACGCCGCGCTGCTGTTCGGTGCCGGCGTGGCGGGGCTTGGCAACGGCGTTTTCCATCCGGCAGATTTCACACTGCTGAACAAGCACGTGTCGCAGCCCCGGCTTGGTCATGCATTCTCGGTGCACGGGATCTCCGGCAACCTGGGCTGGGCCGCCGCGCCGGTGTTCCTGGTGACGATCGCTAACCTGGCGACATGGCGCGTGGCGCTGGCCGCCGCTTCGATCGTGGCGTTCGGCGTGCTGGCGGTGCTGCTGGCACTGCGCCACGTGCTCGATCCGCGCGAGCTTGGCAGCGCGGTGGGCCGCCCCAAGGCTGCACAGGCCGGTGCCGGCGGCAGTCTGCTGGGCTTCCTGAAGCTGCCGCAGGTCTGGGTGTGCTGGGCCTTCTTCCTGCTGACGACGTTCTCGGCGGCCGGCATCCAGAGCTTCGCGCCGACCGCGCTCACGCAGCTCTACGGCATCCCGTTCACGCTGGCGACCGCGTCTTACACCATCTATATGCTTTGCAGCGCGGGTGGCATGCTGGTCGGCGGGTTTGCCGCCAGCCGCACCAGCAACCATGACCGGCTGATCGCGCTGAGCTTCACCGTGTCGGGCCTGATGGCCATGCTGGTGGGCCTGAATGTTGCGCCGGGGCTGCTGGTGCCGGTGCTGCTCGGCGTGATCGGCTTCGGCGCGGGCATGGCCGGGCCTTCGCGCGACCTGCTGGTGCGCGCGGCCGCCCCGGCCGGCGCCACCGGGCGCGTGTACGGCGTGGTCTATTCCGGACTGGACATCGGCCTGGCCAGCGGACCGCTGTTCTTCGGCGCGCTGATGGACGCGCACCTGCCCAACTGGGTGTTCTTCATGATCGGCGGCTTCCAGCTCGTGTCGATCCTGACCGCCGTGACGGTGGGCAACGGCAACCGTTCACGCCGTGGCGCCGCCGCGCAGGCGTCGGCGGGGTAATCCATTGCCGCCGCGGCGCACCGCGCTCAGTGCGGTCCCGACGGTACCGAGATTCTTTCCTGCAGGAGGTTTTCGATGAAACATGCAACCACCGATCTGTGCGATGCCAACGAACCGCGCCTGGCCGACGGCACGCTGCGCGTCATGACGCCGGGGTTCCGTTCATTCGGCAAGCAACTGGCCTTTGAGGGGCCGGCCGCGACGCTGAAAATCTTTGAAGATAACTCGCTCGTGCGCGAGGCACTGGAATCGCCGGGGAAGGGCCGCGTGCTCGTCGTGGACGGCGGCGGCTCGATGCGCTGCGCGCTGGTCGGTGGCAACCTGGGGCTGCTGGCCGAGAAGAATGGCTGGGCCGGCATCATCGTCAATGGCTGCGTACGCGATACGAGCGAGCTGGAGGTCTGTGATATCGGCATCCGCGCGCTGGCCACGCATCCGCAGAAGAGCCAGAAGCGCGGCGCCGGCGAGCGCGACGTAGCGGTACAGATGCCCGGTGCCGTGGTGCGCCCCGGAAACTGGATCTATGTGGATGCCGACGGCGTGCTGGTGTCCGAAGAAAAGCTCGGTGCCTGACATGCCCAAGGTCTTTGTCTACGGTACGCTGCGCGCGGGCGAGGTCAACGACCTGAACGCCGCGGCGCGCAAGCATGGCATTGCCGCGCCCACGCTGCTCGGCACGGCCACGATTGCCGGTCGTCTCTATGACTTCGGCAACTATCCGGGCCTGGTGCTCGATCCCGCCGCCGGTCCGGCAGTCGGGGATATCTATGAAGTGTCCGACGCCCTGGTGCCGGTGCTCGACGAGATCGAGGAGGTCTATCCTGGCCAGTCCTCGCTGTTCGTCCGCGAACAACACACGGTGCTGCACGATGGCCGCTGCGTGAACTGCCTGCTGTATCCAGTGGTCGAGGCGGCCGTGTCGGGCCTGCCGCATATTGAAAGCGGCGACTGGGTGGCCTACCGCAAGTCGCGAGATGCAGAAGTAGCCTGATATCCCGACGCGTTGCAGAGTCGGAAACGGCGCCCGTCCGCGGCGCCGTTTCCTTTTTCAGGCGGCGGTTCAGATACTAGGTCACGGTTCTTGCAGCTATCTGACGGCCAGTCATTCCCTGCGCAAATTTCACGATGTGGAAAGATTTTTTGATCGGCAAAATTGATGGTTTGCAAAGCACAACGAGATTTCTCATGATGAAAGATTATGTCCCGCATTATGAAATAAAACTTTTAACATATTGATTTATATGTAGAAAAAAACTAGGTGCCAACCCACATTCCACGCTTGTTGCGATGCGGGACGATTCCCTAAACTCTTATATAAGACAGATGACCTGAGACGCAGAAAACAGCGTCAACCGGTTGAAAAGAACGGACAGGTCGGCAAGCGCCAGTTTTCTTTGCCATCCCTAATTTGTCCTTAGGAGAGTGATATGAACCGCGAACAACAGATCCAGGCCCTGCAAAAGGACTGGGAAACCAACCCTCGCTGGAAGGGAATCAAGCGCAACTACACGGCTGAAGACGTGGTGCGTCTGCGCGGTTCCGTTCAGGTCGAGCACACGCTGGCCCGCCGCGGTTCTGAAAAGCTGTGGAACCTGCTGCACACCGAGCCGTTCGTCAACTCGCTGGGCGCACTGACCGGCAACCAGGCCATGCAGCAGGTGAAGGCCGGCCTGAAGGCCATCTACCTGTCCGGCTGGCAAGTTGCAGGCGACGCCAACCTGGCCGGCGAGATGTACCCCGACCAGTCGCTATACCCGGCCAACTCGGTGCCGCAAGTGGTCAAGCGCATCAACAACACGTTCCAGCGCGCCGACCAGATCCAGTGGAGCGAAGGCACAGGCGACACCGACTTCTTCGCGCCGATCGTGGCTGACGCCGAAGCCGGTTTCGGCGGCGTGCTGAACGCGTTCGAGCTGATGAAGTCCATGATCGAAGCGGGCGCCGCCGGCGTTCACTTCGAAGACCAGCTCGCTTCGGTGAAGAAGTGCGGCCACATGGGCGGCAAGGTGCTGGTCCCGACCCGCGAAGCCGTTGCCAAGCTGACCGCCGCCCGTCTGGCAGCCGACGTGTCCGGCGTGCCGACCCTGGTGATCGCCCGTACCGACGCCGAAGCCGCTGACCTGTTGACCTCGGACGTGGACGACAACGACAAGCCGTTCTGCACCGGCGAGCGCACCGTGGAAGGCTTCTACCGCGTGCGCAACGGCCTGGAGCAGTCGATCTCGCGCGCCCTGGCCTACGCGGAAGTGGCCGACCTCGTGTGGTGCGAAACCGGCAAGCCGGATCTCGAGTTCGCCAAGAAATTCGCCGAAGCCGTGCACGAGAAGTTCCCGGGCAAGATGCTGGCCTACAACTGCTCGCCGTCGTTCAACTGGAAGAAGAACCTCGACGACGCGACCATCGCCAAATTCCAGAGGGAACTGGGCGCCATGGGCTACAAGTTCCAGTTCATCACGCTGGCCGGCTTCCACTCGCTGAACTACTCGATGTTCAACCTGGCCTACGGCTACGCCCGCAACCAGATGAGCGCATTCGTGGAACTGCAGGAAGCCGAGTTCAAGGCAGCCGAGAAGGGCTTCACCGCCGTCAAGCACCAGCGCGAAGTCGGCACCGGCTACTTCGACGCCGTGACCCAGACCATCGAAGGCGGCCAGTCGTCGACGACCGCGCTGAAGGGTTCTACCGAAGACGAGCAGTTCTTCGAAGACAAGAAAGTGGCCTGACTCTCCTGGCCACCGTTTGCTGAAACATAGATCGGGGGGAACCGAGCAGTCTCTAGGTTCAGCAGACCAGAGAAGCGCGTGCGACCATCACGCGCTTCTTTTTCAGGCACCGCGCCGTTTCTCTCAGGGACGGCGCGGTTTTTTTGTTCCAGTGCTGGCGCGGATTTGGGAACCGGCTATTACTCAGCCAATATCGAGGCGGCGGATTCGCCAGGGGCCCCTGAGTCGCGCGTGGTAGCAATGGGACTGCCCGCACCGGTCTAGCCGGTGCGGGCAGTATTCATTGCCGGCGGAAGATGTCAGCGATAGACGATCACCGGAATATCGGTGTGCGTCAGCACCTTCTGGGTCTCCGAGCCCAGCAGCAGGCCGGACAAGCCGCGCCGGCCGTGCGAAGCCATGAAGATCACATCACAGCCGTGGCGCTCCGCAGCGTCGATAATGCCCAGATACGGCACCGCAAACGTCGACATGTCGGAGTCGAAGGTCACGCCCGCAGCCGTGGCAAGGCTTTCCACTTCCTTGAGGTACAGCTTGGCCTGGTTTTCGATCCGGTCCTTGAAGGCCTGCGGCGCCTCGACCACGATTTCGCTGAACGGGGTGTACGGATACTCCTCAAGGCAGACATAGGCGGTGACGCGCGCGCCAATGGTCTTGGCCAGCTCCAGTCCGCCGTTGATTGCCTTCTTGGAGAGCTCGGAACCGTCGGTGGGTAGCAGGATGTGTTGGAACATGCAGGGCTCCTTTCATGCGGGGGATGAGGGGAGGGCAGGCCCGGTTGCGACCTTCACACGATCATTGCCTGCGACCGGAAAAGCGCCTGTCTGGAAACCATTGTAGACAGTGTGCCGAGTAGGGCATTGCGCTATATCAATTGCAACAGAGTACGACAGCGCACATTCATCTGCTTGTGTCCCCGATCTAGCCTGCCACGGCCGCGACTGCCGGCCGCGCAGGCGCCTGTTCGGTCCGCCGCCAGTAAGCGGGGTTGCCGTAGGTGTTCTTCAGGTGATCGATAAACAACCGCACGCGCAGCGGCAGGTGCTTGCGTTGCGGGAAGACGGCATGGATGCCGATCGGGGGCGCCTGGAACTCGTCGAGCACCGTGACCAGCCGGCGGGTGGCGATCTCGCTGCCAACCTCCCACCACGAACGCCAGGCCAGCCCGTGGCCCTGGAGGCACCATTCGTGGAGCACGGCGCCATCGGTGCATTCCATATCGCCGCCGACCTTGACGGTGACGGCACGGCCTTCCTGCTGGAATACCCAGCCACGCTGCACATTGGCGCTGGCGCCAAAGGCCAGGCAGTTATGGCGCTGGAGGTCCTCGGGAACAGCCGGTGTACCGGCTCGCGCGAGATATTCTGGCGATGCCACCACTACACGGCGGGTTTCGGCCAGGCGGATCGAAACCAGGCTGGAGTCGGGCAGGTCGCCAAGACGGATGGCGCAGTCAAAGCCCTCGTTGACGAGATCGACCACGCGGTCGGACAGGTCCAGCGTAATCGTCACATCCGGGTGCGATTCAATGAATAGCGGCACCAGCGGCGCCACGTGCTTGCGCCCATAGCCGGCGGGGGCCGTGACGCGCAGATGCCCGCTGGCCTTCACGCCGCCCGCGGAAACGCTGGCCTCGGCGTTGTGCAGGTCGTTCAGGATGCGCTGGCAGTCCTCCAGGAAGGCCGAGCCCTCGAAGGTCAGGCTGATCTTGCGCGTGGTCCGGATCAGCAGCTTGACGCCCAGCCGTTCCTCCAGCGCATCGATACGCCGCCCAATGATGGCGGGCGCTACGCCTTCAGCCGCCGCAGCAGCGGACAAGCTGCCGCGCGAGGCAACGGATACAAAAGTCTCCAGTTGTTTGAAATGGTCCACGAATCTTTGTCTGCAATGCCTGCGCGATCACCCGCGCGGGGCGGCGAATGGGTACTTTGCGCAAATGCGAGGTCAAATGGGAGGGAATTGGTGTTTATTGTCGAACAAGTGAGCCAAGATTAGATGCCGAAAAGTAAAAGATCAAGTGACCCGGGCCGGCTTTGCCGCACTGCAACGACTGCCTACAATGCCATGCATTCAATGGTGTACAGCCCCACGCAATCGCCTACGGCAAGACCTGACCCCGGGAACCAGAGCGCCTCATGAACAAGATCCGCGCAGTCGTCTTCGACGCCTACGGCACGCTGTTCGACGTGTATTCCGTCACGGCGCGCGCGGAACAGTTGTTCCCGGGCAAGGGCGAGGCACTCGCGCTGCTGTGGCGCGAGCGGCAGATCGACTACACGCGCATCCGCACCATGGCCGCACCCGACGGCAAGTACTACAAGCCGTTCTGGGCGCTGACGGTGGATTCGCTGCGCTATGCCGCGGAACGCCTGCGGGTGGCGCTGGACGACGCGACCGAGGCGCAGCTGCTCAAGGAATACGCGTGCCTGTCGGCCTTTCCGGAGAACTTGGGCGCGCTCAAGCGGCTGCGCCGCGCGGGCCTGCCGCTGGGCATCCTGTCCAACGGCAATGCCGAGATGCTGGACATCTCCGTCAAGAGCGCGGGCATGCACGGCTTGTTCGACCACGTGCTGTCGGTTGACGCCGTGCGCCAGTACAAGACTGCCCCGGACGCTTATGCGCTCGGGCCAAAGGCTTTCCAGCTGCCGGCTGAAGAGATTCTTTTTGTCTCTTCGAACGGCTGGGATGCGTGCGGCGCCACCTGGTTTGGCTACACCACGTTCTGGATCAACCGTGCCGGCCATCCGGCGGAGCGGCTCGACGTAGCGCCCTCCGGCACCGGGCACGACATGAACGACCTGCTCGAATTCGTCCGCGCCACTGGTGTGGAAGTCTGAACGACAACGAGCGGCCGACCCTCTAACAAGCTATCGACTAACAGGAGAAGACTGATGGCTATCACGCTGCCCGCGGGCATGAAGATTACCGGCGAGATCCTGCCGGCCTACGAAGATATCCTCACGCCGGAAGCCCTGGCCCTGGTAGACAAACTGCACCGCGCCTTCGAGCCGCGCCGCCGGGAACTGCTGGCCGCGCGCGTCGAGCGCGCCAAGCGCCTCGATGCCGGCGAAGTCCCCGACTTCCTGCCCGAAACCAAGCACATCCGCGAAGGCGACTGGAAGGTCGCACCGATCCCCAAGGCCCTGGAATGCCGCCGCGTGGAAATCACCGGCCCGGTCGAAGCCAAGATGGTCATCAACGCCTTCAACTCGGGCGCTGACAGCTACATGACCGACTTCGAGGATTCCAACACCCCCAACTGGCACAACCAGATGCAGGGCCAGGTGAACCTCAAGGCAGCCGTGCGCCGCACGCTGACGCTGGAATCGAAGGGCAAGCAATACAAGCTGAACGACAAGATCGCCACGCTGCAGGTGCGTCCGCGCGGCTGGCACCTGGACGAGAAGCACGTCATCATCGACGGCAAGCGCATCTCGGGCGGCATCTTCGACTTCGCGCTGTTCCTGTTCCACAACGCCAAGGAGCAGATCGCCCGCGGCGACGGCCCGTTCTTCTACCTGCCGAAGATGGAAAGCCATCTGGAAGCACGCCTGTGGAACGACATCTTCGTGATGGCGCAGAACGAGATCGGCCTGCCGCAAGGCACCATCAAGGCCACCGTGCTGATCGAGACGATCCTCGCCGCGTTCGAAATGGATGAGATCCTGTACGAACTGCGCGAGCACAGCGCGGGCCTGAACGCCGGCCGCTGGGACTACATCTTCTCGTGCATCAAGAAGTTCAAGAACGACAAGGACTTCTGCCTGGCCGACCGCGCCAAGGTCACCATGACCGCGCCGTTCATGCGCGCCTACGCACTGCTGCTGCTGAAGACCTGCCACTACCGCGGCGCGCCCGCCATGGGCGGCATGAGCGCACTGATCCCGATCAAGAACGATCCGGAGAAGAACGCCATCGCCATGCAGGGCATCATCAACGACAAGAAGCGCGACGCCACCGATGGCTACGACGGCGGCTGGGTGGCCCACCCGGGCCTGGTCGAGCCCGCCATGAAGGAATTCGTGGCCGTGCTGGGCGACAAGCCTAACCAGTTCGAGAAGCAGCGTCCGGACGTGCACGTGAAGGGTTCGGACTTGCTGGACTTCCAGCCGGAAACCCCGATCACCGAAGCCGGCCTGCGCATGAACATCAACGTCGGCATCCACTACCTGGGCGCCTGGCTGGCCGGCAACGGCTGCGTGCCGATCCACAACCTGATGGAAGATGCGGCCACCGCCGAGATCTCGCGTTCGCAGGTGTGGCAGTGGATCCGCTCGCCGAAGGGCAAGCTGGAAGACGGCACCAAGGTCACGGCCGAGCTGGTGCGCAAGCTGATCCCGGAAGAGCTGGCCAAGGTGAAGGCCGAAGTCGGCGGCGAGACCAGGACCTATGACCGCGCTGCCGAGATCTTCGAGCAGATGTCGACGTCGGAAGATTTCGCCGAGTTCCTGACGCTGCCGCTGTACGAAGAAGTCTGATCCGGCTACGGCTTGATGGCATGAAAAACCCGCGGTGTTCGCCGCGGGTTTTTGTTTTTGGGAATAGGCGCAAGCGCACCATGCTGTGCGCGGCGTCTTCAGCCGACGCTGCGCGACCCATCTATGACCTTCTTCAGCATGACTTTCCGGTAGGTGCGTTCCACGGCGAGCGTGCGGCAAAGCAGCCGCAGAACCCGCGTCGAATGATGTGTCGGATGACCTTTGGCCTTTAACGCGCGCACATGACGCAAACGCATCCGGATCTCGTCTCGCAATTTTTCGATCCGCTGGTCCAGGGGCAGTATGTCCCGCTCCATCAGCACAAGGCGGCGTAGCTCCTGCAGCTCCTGGTGGTTATAGCGCATGCCTTTCATTTCGCCCCTCCATGCTCGGTCGTGGAAGGGGTTCCGCATCTTCTGTTCCCGAAGTCGGTCAAATGGCGCGAGAAGGCCCTGACCTGGCTTCATCTGCCTGACATGGATCGCGGAACAGGCCGGCTGTGCGGGACAAAAGCCTTATTGGACCGCCGCCGGACTTGTCTGGAGTTGCCTGCCGCCAAGGGATATGGTGACGTGCGGGCGAGCTCTCAGGCGCACGGCCTGGACTCGCCTGCGACCTTGCGCGTTCGCACCTGCCAGCAATAGAGGTGCGTACATTGCAGTGCAATTTCTACATTGCGCGCATGCCGGAGCGCTCGCAGGCTCTCCCGCAGCAGGTGAAGCAGACGATACGCAAACCGCGTGTCTTGCCCCTCCTCACGAGCCGCGCGAATCAGCTGAATCAGCTTGATGTGTGCATGAATGCGCAGACGTGTCTGCATGATGGCACAGTCAAGTTCCGTGAGGCGGTCTCGGGCTATTTCCGGTTGGGCGACGATGGCTGGATCCTCGATTGAATGGCAAGAAGCCCGTGCGGCTTCGGGGCAACCGGTGGCCGTTTCCACGGTCAAGTTTATGCATGCGTGCACTGTTGGCCCATCCAGCAAGCCCTGGCGATTCGCGTTACCCTGTCCGTCGCTGTTTTTTCCGATTACGCCGTTTCCGCCACAGACACCATGACCCAACCGCTTCGCATCGACTTCGTTTCCGATATCTCATGCCCATGGTGCGCCATCGGCCTGTCCTCGCTGCGGCTTGCGCTGTCGCGCCTTGGCGATGAAGTCGACGCCGAGATCGCCGTGCACCCGTTTGAGCTGAATCCGGATATGGGACCGGGCGGCGAGGCCATAGTCGATTACCTTGGGAAGAAGTACGGACGCACGCCGGAGCAGATCGCGCAGACGCAGGAGATGATCCGCGAGCGCGGTGCTTCGGTCGGCTTCACATTCGGGCCGCGCACTCGCGTCTACAACACTTTCGATGCGCATCGCCTGCTGCACTGGGCCGGGCTTGAAGGCCGCCAGTTGCCGCTCAAGCTGGCACTACTGGAGGCCTACCATACGGAGGGCAGGGATCCGAGCAACCATGACGTGCTGGTCGAGATCGCGGAGTCGGTCGGACTGGACGCCACGCGCGCGCGCCAGGTGCTGCAGGGCGGCGATTATGCCGGCGAGGTGCGCGAGGCAGAGCGGGAGAACCAGTCCATGGGGCTGAGTTCAGTGCCGGCGATCATCTTCAATCGACGCTATCTGGTGAGCGGCGGACAGCCGGTGGAAGCCTTCGAGCAGGCGATCCGGGAGATCCTGGCGCAAGCGTCGCCGGCGTCCTGATTGCGGCGCAAATCGCCGGATGCCAGCCTCCCCATTCATGCGGACAAAAGGGACCGTTCGCGAAATCGAGATTTACGCGGAGGGGCAAATCGCCGGAAGTTACGTCCTTGCTGTCGCGCGATAGCAGACGGGTTCGCGCTTCCTGAAAGACTGCCGCAAGTGATGTACCACGCGAAAGTGGCAGGAGCGCCAGCCCGGTATGCCCCCCTGTTGCCTGCCAGGTGCATACCTCCGTCAGGAGCGCGCCGATTTGAGACATGAAAGACCAATCCCACCAGACCGTGATTGCCGCGGATGTTGTCGCCCGCGAAGAGCGCTTCTGCCTTGATAACCCCGCACTGGAAAGCGCCGGTGTCAGGATCACCCAGTGGCGCCGCGATTATGTCGAGCTTGAACTGGACGTTGCGCCGCACATGCTCAACCGGAGCCGTGTGATCCACGGCGGCACCATTTGTACGTTGCTGGATGCCGCGACCGGCTACTCCGGTCTTTACTCGCCCGCGGGCGAGGCGCCGCTGCATGCCGTCACGCTGTCACTGACCTCGAACTTCCTGAGTAACGGGACCGGCAAGTTGCTGACCGCGAAAGGGATGGTCGACCGGCGCGGGCGTTCGATTTTCTTTTCCCGCGCGGAGGTCTGGCTGGACGAAGCGTTGCTGGTCGCGACAGGCGTGGCGACGATGAAATACCTGAAATAGGCGCTACGCTGGCAGGCTGCCGGCAGTTACGTCGAACTGACGGCGCGGGCGCCATCCGCGTCGGGTGTCACGGCGCCCGACGGCACCTTGTAGCGGTTGTACCCCCACAGATACTGCTCGGGGAAGCGCCGGACCATGTCTTCCACCTCGGCATTGATCCATGCCGCCTGCTCTTCGGCCGTCGGCGGCATGGGCCCGGTCAGGCGCTTCACGTGCATTTTCCAGCCGCGCCCGCCAGGCAGGCGCTCGCCAGCCGCAATGATGAGCGGCGCGCCGGTCTGCGAGGCGAGCTTGCACGGCAACGTGATCGTATAGGCCTTGCGGGCAAAGAACGGTACCCAGACGCCATCGCCCTTGGGCGCCTGATCCGGCAGCAGGCCCACTGCCTCGCCTTGCCGCAATGCGCGCACGAAAGCGCGCACGCCTTGCGCGGTGGCGGGAACCGCCTTCAGTTTCGACGCGCCGCGCACGCTGTCGAGCAGGTCCCGGAAGAGTGCCTTGCGATGGGGCCGGAACATGATCGTCAGCGAGATCCGTTCTGCGGCGTAGCGGGCCGCCAACTCGAAGCAGCCCAGATGCGGCGTCAGCATGACGAGTCCGCGGCCTTCGGCCAGGGTGTTCTCGATCACGTCCCAGTCCTCGCAAATGACCTTGTCGAGACAGTCATCGAGGCGAAACCAGACATGGGCCAGCTCGGTCATCATGGCACCGGTCTCCCCCGCGGCCTTGCGCGCAAAAGACGGCCCGGCGAAGCCGGCCTGGGTGGCGTTCTGCCGCAGGTGCCGACGGTATCCGCCGGGCAGGGCATAGACGAGCCGTCCCAGCATGCGCCCGGCCGCATGCGCAACTGGCAACGGCAGTGCGGCAACAAGCCGAACTACCGCGGAGAGCATGCGACTTGGGAAAGGCGGACGTTGAGGCATGGTCACATATCTAAGGGTGAAGGACTGGCGCGATTCCGCTGGCCCTTGGCAATCGGCGCAGCAGGTATCGGTGATCGGGACTGGCGGTCCAGTCCATTCCGCGGCACTTGGCGGCCGCTTCAGTTGCGGGGCGCAGAGCCCGTCGGGGGGTGCTGTTCTGTGAGTCGCAGGGGCGCTGCCTCAGGCGGGTATCCAGGAGGCACCGCGTGCGACGGGCAGGGGCCGGTCAGGTGTCTGCGTGGAATCATTGGCGCGGCGCGGCATGCGGAGGCTCTTGCGTTGAAGGATGCTCACTGTAGCATGCCTCCGTCAGCAGCCCGTTGTTTTAACGGTCAGGGCGCCGTCCGCGTGTAACGGTGGTATGGGCCGTACCGCCTGCGAAGGCGGATCGGCATAGGTGCCTGCCGGCGTCGAAGGGCAGGCGGATGCGGGGGCGACCCGCATCCCGATGAAGCTATCAGAACGAGGGGACCATCGCGCCCTTGAACTGGGCCTTCATGAACTGCTTCACGTCTTCCGACTGGTAAGCCGCCACCAGCTTCTTCACCCACGGCTTGTCCTTGTCCTGGGTGCGCACCACGATGATGTTGGCGTACGGGCTGTGGATGTCCTCCAGGCCGATCGCGTCCTTGGTCGGCTGCAGGCCGGCGGCCAGCGCGTAGTTGGTGTTGATGACCGCGGCGCCGACGTCGGGCAGGGCGCGGGCCAGCTGGGCGGCGTCCAGTTCGACGATCTTCAGCTTCCTGGGGTTCTCGGCCACGTCCAGCGGGGTCGCGTTGTTTCCGTTGGCGCCTGCACCGGCCTTGAGCTTGATCACGCCCTGGGACTGCAGCAGCAACAGCGCACGGTTCTCGTTCGACGGGTCATTGGGCACAGCCACCTTGGCGCCCTGCGGCAGGTCCTTCGGCGACTTCAGGTTCTTCGCGTAGATGCCCAGCGGCGAGATATAGGTGTAGCCCACGCTTGCCATCTTGTAGCCGCGCTGCTTGATCTGGCTATCCAGGTACGGCTGGTGCTGGAAGCTGTTGGCGTCGAGGTCGCCGGCATCGAGCGCGGCGTTGGGCTGCACGTAGTCGTTGAATTCCACGACCTTCACGTTCAGGCCGTTCTTCTTGGCCACTTTCTGCACGACTTGCCAGACTTCGGCGTCCGGACCGCTGACGGTGCCCACGCGAATGGTCTGTTCCTGGGCCGACACGCTGCCCGCGGCGGCGATGAGACCGACGGCGGACAGGGCAACCGCCAGACGCTTGTAAAGGGAGATGCTGCGCATAGGAGAGTTTGGATGTTATTGGAAGCTTGTGGCTTGAAAGGCGCCTCAACCCGGTCCGGGTGCGGTTGGGCGGGCGAGGGCACAGATTAACGCAATTGCGTCCAAACAGGGCGGCGCAGGGGATTTTGGCGTCTATTTCTTTTTCATATGCTTATGAAGTCGGCGTCGGCCCAAAATCTGGCATTTAATGCTGGGGGGTATTGCCGGAGCGCGCTACTCCGCGAATATCTCGCGTAACGCGGTCAATGCGACCAGCAAGGCTTCGTCGGCGACCGCCCCGGCCTTCTTGACCAATCTGCCTTTATCGATTGTGCGGATCTGGTCCAGCAACATGAGGCCGGTCTTTCCCTGGAAGGTGACAGGGGTACGAAAGGGGGCCGGGCGACTGCCTGTCGTCATGGGCACCACCATGACAGTGCGCAGATGGTCATGGAGTTCAGGCGGCGAAATAATGACGCAGGGGCGCGTCTTGCGGATTTCGCTGCCAACAGTCGGGTCGAGTGCAACCAGCCAGACCTCTCCACGACTCACCATTGCAGGTCCTCGTCGTCAGCATTGGCAAAGTCGCCGAGGACCAGGGCATCGTCACCGGATGCGGCAATGGCCTTGCTGGCCTCCGCCCAGCCATGGCGCGGCTTGTTCTTCGGGCGCCGGATGACGAGCGCATCGTTTTCAACTTCCATTTCAACCTCGTCTTCCAGGCCCAGTTGGGCGAGGATCGGTTTGGGAATCAGCACGCCTTGGGAGTTCCCCATCTTGCGAATCACTGCTTTCATTGCGCCACCTCGGGCTTGTATGTCGAACTAAAAATTAGTGCGGCAGCACAATGTTATAACAGAGGGCCCTGCGCCAAGCTACCTTGCGAACTCTGTCGCGTGGTTGGAGCACCGTGACTGTGCAAGTGCGATGTGGATGGCAATAGCGGAATCCTCTGAATGCGCGTCAATCATTTTCTGCCTGTCTTTTTATTCATGGTACGTGCCGAACCGACCCATACCCCTCACCCCTCCACTCAATAAAACAAAGCCCATGCCCGAACGGGTCCGATAGCGTGGCCTGCCGTCCCCAGTCAAATTCCTGTGGCCAGTCCTCGATCTCGGCGCCGGCCTCCAGCGCGCGCTCGATAGCGGTTTCAAGGTTGTCCACGACAAAATCGAGGTGCACCGGCGTCCAGTGCCGGCGGTAGTCGCGCCGGATACTGGTGCGCGTGGTCGGGCGCGAGCCGGGCGGCTTGGCGAGCAGGTAGATGGGGGTGGCGCCGCCGCTCATTTCCGCCACGGTATCGTCGAACAGCTTGCGGCTCAGGCGCAGGCCCAGCCCTTCCTGGTAGAAGCCGATGCCGCGCGGCAGGTCATCGACATCGATATTGATCAGCAACTCCATCACGGTCTCCTGGCAGCTTCGGGGGGAAAACCCGCGCATTGTGCGCCCGCGCTCCTGACAGCTCCTGTCAGTAGATGTCACCGGGCGAGGAGTCCGCGCACCACGGGCTGCAACGCGTCGCCGAGCGCCAGGTGCGCGTCGGCGTCGAGGTGGACGCCATCGACGGCGCTGCTCTGGATCACCGTGCCGGCATCGAACACAGGGCATGCGAGGGTGTCGCACACCTCGCGCACCGCCCCAGGCAAGCCCAGCCATTTGTGCTCGCCGCCCGCGAACTTGGGCGCGAGCGGGCCGCGTGGCGTGCGGATCGGCGGCGGCACGACGACCAGCACCGGCGGCACCGGCATCCCAGGCTCGATCGGCGCCAGGCGGATGGCGTTGACCAGTGCGCCGATGCCCTGCGCGGCATGCCAGGCGTTGTGCGGGTGCATCGACTGGAAATCGTTGTTGCCCAGCATCAAGACCACGAGCGCGAGCGGGGAATCGATCTCGATGCGCTGCGCGAGCCCTTGCAGGCCGTTGCGCCCCGGCTTGAACGGGTCGTCCCAGACCGTGCGCCTGCCGTTCAGGCAATCCTCGATGATGCGGACCGGGGCGCCGCCATCGGCGTTCAGCCCGAGTTCAAGCCGCCCCGGCCAGCGTATCGGGAACGGCAGGCGCTGGCGCGTGCCGGGAACGATGCCCCATGAAAGCGAATCGGCATATACCAGGACTTGCAGCGGACCGGCTTCGGGCAGGGCGGCGAGTGGCATGCAGTGGCTCCGGACGGGCGTGGCGCAGATGCTGCGCCGCGCAGTGAAATGGTACTGACGAACAGGCAAGACACTTCATAATATCGATTACAACCAAACAGGGAGAAAGAAGTTGCGTTTCGAGCACTTGGTAGAGATCAACGATCCAGGCAATCCTCAACTGGATCCGCTCACGCCTGACCAGCTCTGGCAGGGGCTGGTCCTGCGCGCCGAGTCGCCCGAACTGTTCGTGCTTGGCCTGGACCGGGCCGAAGTCGTTGGCCGCGGCGAAGGCTGGATCGACCGCGTGCTGCATTTCGGCGCCGCGGCCATCCATGACCGCGTGGTGTTCGAGCCGCGCCGGCAGGTCCGCTACGAGACTGCCGCCACGGCGGAACACGCCGGCGGCACGCTGACGATGGTGATCGAGACGCCCGCGCCCGGCGCGCTGCTGCTGCGCTTTGTCTACGACACGACCATGCCGGCCGTCGACGCCAGCGGCGACGACCGCTATGCCGAAATCGTCAAGTCCGCCTATCACGAGGCTGACATCGACACCGTCCGAAAAATCCGCGAAATCGCCGACACGGGGCGCCTGGGGTGAGCCGGGCCCCGCACACGCCGGACAGCTCCGGCGGCGGGTCGGGTGGGCCGACCCGGGCGATGCTGCGCACGCGTTACGGCGACCGGCTACGCTGGCTGGTGCTGTTGACGCTGATGCTGGGGACGATGTCGTCCATCGTCTCGTCCACCATCATCAACGTTGCCATTCCGGACCTGAGCCGGCATTTCGTGCTCGGCCAGGAACGCGCCCAGTGGGTCGCGGCCAGCTTCATGATCGCGATGACGCTGGCGATGCTGCTGACGCCATGGCTGCTCAACCGCTACGGCCTGCGGCGCACCTTCCTGGGCGCGCTGGCGCTGCTGGGCGTGGGCGGGCTGGTGGGCGGGCTGTCGCCGACCTACGGCGTCATGATCGCCATGCGCGTGGCCGAGGGCGTTGCGGCGGGTATCATGCAGCCGCTGCCCAGCATCCTTGTGCTGCGGGTATTCGACGAGCGCGAGCAGGGCAAGGCCATGAGCCTGTTCGGCTTCGGCGTGGTGCTGGCGCCGGCGCTCGGGCCAAGCCTGGGCGGTTTCCTCGTGGAGGCCTTTGGCTGGCGTTCCATCTTCTTCGTCGTGGTGCCGCTGACGCTGCTGGGCGCGGCCATGGCGCGGCGCTTCATGGCCGTCGATTCGGTCATGATGGGCGAGCGCAAGCCGCTGGACTGGCGCGGCCTGGCGCTGGCCGGCATCGCGACGGTCTGCATGCTGAACGGACTGGTGGAAATGCGCGAAAGCGTCGTCGCCGGCCTGATGCTGGCTGGCCTGGGCGTGGTTCTGGTCGTGGCGTTCGTCATGTGGCAGCTGCGCGCGGCCGATCCGCTGATGGACATGCGGCTTTACAGCTACCGGCAGTTCTCGGCGGGCGCGGTGGTGGCATTTATCTATGGCGCTGGCCTGTTCGGCTCGACCTACCTGTTGCCCGTGTACATGCAGATGGCGCTGAACTACACGCCGTCGCGCGCGGGCCTGGTGCTGCTGCCGGCCGGCGTCGCGCTGGCGCTGACGATTGCGCTGGCGGGACGCCTGACGCACCGCGTGTCGCCGCATTACCAGGTGTCATTCGGACTGGGGTTGCTGGCGCTGTCGTTCCTGCTGATGGCCACGGGCTCGCCATCCACACCGTATCTGCTGCTGGTGGCGCTGGCGGTGCTCGGGCGCATTGGCCTTGGGTGCATCCTGCCATCGCTCACGCTGGGTTCGATGCGCGGCGTGGATTTCTCGCTGATCGCGCAGGGGTCGAGCTGCATCAACTTCCTGCGCCAGCTCGGCGGGGCAATCGGCGTCAGCCTGGCCGGTGTCGGCCTGCAGTGGCGGCTGAACCAGCACGGCGTGGCGCTGGGGCAGGGCGGCGATGCGTTGGCACAGGCTGCGCGCATCGGCGCCTTCGATGAGACGTTCCTGGCCGTGGGCGTGGTGATCGCCACGGCCATCGTGGCCTCCTGGCGCATCCGGCCAAAGCCGGTGCCGGTCAGCTGAGGCGGGCGGGGCCCGCAGCGTTCAGTGGGTGGCGCCGCTGCGCAGCTCTTCCACGAGGGCAATGTAGTTTTCCATGGCGGCGTCCCTGGCGGTGCCCTTGAGGGCTTCCCATGCCTCGAACTTGTAGCGGCCGACGAAATCGGTCATGCCCGGCTTGTCGCCGTGGGCGTCGCCTTCGCTGCCTTGCTTGAACAGCGCATACAGGCGCAGCAGCGTCATGTTGCTGGGGCGCTCGCTGAGCTGCTTGACGTCGATCTGGGCCTGTTCGAAGCGGGCTTGCAGGTCACTCATGGGGTCTCCAATGGGATTCGGGGAAAAGAATCGCCCGATGATAGTCCTCAAACCGGCACGCAGGCCCGTCAAAAAACCGAGGAGGGACT
This sequence comes from Cupriavidus sp. 22TCCZM01-5, assembly GCF_057798915.1. Taxonomy (NCBI): domain Bacteria; kingdom Pseudomonadati; phylum Pseudomonadota; class Betaproteobacteria; order Burkholderiales; family Burkholderiaceae; genus Cupriavidus; species Cupriavidus sp. 22TCCZM01-5. The sequence continues at coordinate 92,762 of NZ_JBYOJR010000002.1, read as the reverse complement.
CGGTTTGGGGCGCCACCGGCTACAATCGCGCCATGTCCTGGATTCTTGCTGTCGAAACTTCCACCGAGTGGTGTTCTGTTGCTCTGGGCCGTGCCACGGCGGATGGCGCGGTCGAGTCATGGTCTCGCCATGAACATACCGGCGCGCGCTCGTCCGCGCGCGTGCTGCCCGCGGTGGGCGAACTGCTGGCCGAGGCTGGCATTGCGCTGGCCGATTGCGCGGCCATCGCCTTCGGGGCCGGCCCGGGCTCGTTCACGGGCCTGCGCACCGCTTGCGGCGTGGCCCAGGGGCTGGCCTTCGGTGCCGGGCTTCCGGTCATTCCGGTCAATACGCTGATGGTCTGCGCGGAAAGCGCACGCGGCGCCACGTCGGCGCTGCCGCCCGGCGCATCCGTGCTGGTCGCGCTGGACGCACGCATGGACGAAGCCTATTCTGCGGCCTTCCGCTGGGACGCCGCCGCGCGCGAATGGGCGGTCGAAACGCCGATGCAGGTTGGCCCGCCGGAAACCGTGGCCATCCCGGCTGGCGACTTCTGGATCGCCGGCAATGCCGCGACGGTATTCGGCGAGCGGCTGGCCGGCCTGGCGCGCGCCGCGCGCGTGCTGCCCGAGGCCATGCCGCACGCGCAGCCGATGGTGGCCATCGCCCTGCGCGCACTGGCGCGCGGCGAGGCCATCGATGCCGCGCTTGCCATGCCGATCTACCTGCGCGACAAGGTCGCCCAGACCATCGAGGAGCGCGAGGCGGCCGCCGCCGCCAAGGCCGCCGCGCTGGCGGGCGCGAGGAGCGCATCGTGAGCGTGTCTTACCGCCCGGACCCGATCAAGGCCCCGGCCTGGCCGGACGTTCCCGTCATGCCCGCGCTCGCCAATGGCTGGGCGCTCGCGCGCATGAGCGCGCTCGACCTGCACGCGGTGGCCGAGATCGAGGCGCGTGCCTACAGCCATCCGTGGACGCGCGGCAATTTCGAGAATTCCATCAAGGTCGGCCACATGGGCCTGACCTTGCGCGATCCAACCGGTGCGCTCGTGGCGTACGCCGTATTGATGCCGGTGGTCGACGAAATGCACCTGCTCAACATCACCGTGGAGCCGCGCCGGCAACGGCAGGGTTTGGGCCGGCTGATGCTGGCGGTGGCGCTGGCCACATCGCACACCCATCACCTGCATACGATGTTGCTGGAAGTGCGGCCTTCCAATACCGGGGCGCTGGCGCTCTACCTCGAGGCAGGCTTTGTCGAGATCGGCCGGCGCAAGGGCTACTACCCGGTGTCCGGCAACGCTCGCGAAGACGCGCTGGTGCTGCGCCGGACCTGGGCCGGTGGGGAGGACGCAGCATGAGCCGCCGCGCACAGTTCCTGGAAGTGCTTGGCATTCCCACGGAGTGGGTGCCGCGCAAGCCGATGGGCGCGCCGCAGGATGCCGCTGCGGAACCGGATCGCCCGGCTGTCGTGCTGGCCGAGTCCAAGGCGATAGCCGAATCCGTGCTCGCGCCGGAGGCCGCCGAAGCGCAGGCGCTCGTCGCCGTGGCTTTGGTGCCTGAGCTTGAAGAACCGGCGCCTTCGCCTTCCATTGCTGAGCCTGCGCGCACGGCTTCCGTCCCGGACCGCGAAGCTGCCATCGCCACCATGGGGTGGCCCGCCCTCGATGCTGCCGTGGCGGCATGCACGGCCTGCGGACTGTGCGAGACGCGTACCAATACCGTGTTCGGGGTCGGCGACCGCGAGGCGGAATGGATGCTGGTTGGCGAAGCGCCCGGCGAGAACGAAGACCTGCAAGGCGAGCCGTTCGTCGGCCAGGCAGGCAAGCTGCTGGACAACATGCTGGGGTCGCTGGGGCTCGCACGCGGCCGCAACGTGTTTATCGCCAATGTGCTCAAGTGCCGTCCGCCTGGCAACCGCAATCCGGAGCCGGCCGAGGTGGCGCAGTGCGAGCCGTTCCTGAAGCGGCAGATCGCGCTGGTGCGGCCCCGGGTGATCGTCGTGCTTGGCCGCTTTGCCGCGCAGTCGCTGTTGCGCACCGCCACGCCGATCGGCAAGCTGCGCGGCACCGTGCACAGCTACGAGGGGATTCCCGTGGTGGTCACCTACCATCCCGCCTACCTGCTGCGCACGCTGACCGACAAGGCACGCGCGTGGGAAGACCTGTGCCTGGCCCGCGAGGTACACGACCGTGCGGGAGCTCAGGCCTGACCGTTCGCTGAGCCACGGCGGCAACGGCGTGCACGCGCCGGTGCTGCCGCTGTGGCGACAGGCGCTGTCGCCGCGCACGCGCGACCTGGCCTGGTGTACGTTGTCGCCGCCGTTGCTTCAGGGCCTGCCCGACGCCGGCGACCCCGGCGGCGCGCGCCTGGCCCGCTGGCCTGCGGGCACCCTGGCCGCCTGGGAGCACTGGCTCGACCAGGCCGATCCCGCCGGCTTGCCCGCTACCGTTGCCGAACTCGCCAGCGGCATGACCGACGCCTTGCCCGAAGAGCCCGGCCGCGCACGCAGCCTGCGGCTGGGGCGCCATGCCGAGCGCCTGCTGCATTTCGCGCTGCGCCACGCGCAGGGGCTGGAATTACTGGCCGCGAACGTACCGGTCAGGCGTGCCCACGGGCACGGCATCCAGACCCTCGGGGAACTCGACTTCGTCTGGCGGGACCAGGGCAGCGGTGAGGTCGTGCATTGGGAAATGGCTACCAAGTTCTACCTGATGGTCGACGCGGCCGACACGGCGCCGCTGGGGCTGCGCGGGTTTGTCGGGCCAAATCTCGTGGACCGGCTTGGCGACAAGCTCGACCACATCGTGCGCCGGCAACTGCCGCTGGCGCGCACCGCGGAGGCGCTGGGTTTGCTGGGCGGCGCGGTCGATCGCAGTGAAGTCTATCTGCTCGGGTGGCTGTTCTATCGCGACGGCCTGGTGCCGCAGGGCCTGGAGCGTCTGGGCATTGCCGGCAACCACCTGCACGGCTGGTGGTCCACGCTTGATGACTGGTTTGCGCGCGCCGGCCAGGCAGCCGGCACGCGCTGGTGCCGGTTGTCGCGCTCGGGCTGGTTGTCCGGCGCGCTGCTGGAAGAGGCCGAGACCGAAGCGGCGGACTCCCTGCGGGAGGCGCTGGCCGAGCGCTTTGCCGATCCCCACCCTGACCACGGCTGGCGCCGCGAATCGCCGATCATGCTGTGCGAGATGGAACCGGCCGGCGCGCATGCGCCGGGCTGGTGGCGTGAACGCTCGCGCGGGTTCGTGGTGCCGGCCGGATGGTCCGAGCGCGCCCTGGCGCGCGCCGCAAAGCCCGCGGCCGGCCACGGCGAGCCATCGTAGCCGACCCGGCAAGGTCTCGGCGGCGCTGGTTACCTTGCCGCGTGTTTCGGCCTGTCAGCAGTAATCCGGTGCACAGATCAATCCATCAAAAAATCCGCATTCTCGAATGGGTTAGCGCTCTTTATACTCGGCCGGCGCCCCTTGGCGCCGTGGCGCATGCGGGCATCAGACCCGCAGCACGGCCACAAGACCGGATCACGAAGTCGGAGAGAGACTTTCATGAAGATGAGAACAGTGGGGTTGGCCTGCCTGGGCCTGGTGGTCGGCCTGTCGGCAAATGCCAGGGCGGCGGATGCGTACCCGTCCAAACCGATTCGCTTCGTCGTGCCCTATCCGCCCGGTGGCCCGACCGACCTGATGGCGCGCCTGTTGCAGGCGAGCCTGCAGACCCGGCTTGGTGCGACCGTCGTCGTGGAGAACCGGGCCGGCGCGGGCGGCAATATCGGAACCGATGCGGTGGCCAAGGCGGCTCCCGATGGCTACACAATCCTGCTTGCCGCCAGCGGGCCGATGGCGGTGAACCCGACCCTGTACAAGCACCTGCCGTACGATCCTCAGAAAGACCTCGCTCCGGTCGTTCAGATATCCGCGTTCCCGCTGGTGCTGGAGGTCCATCCAGACAGTCCGGTGAAGGACGTTAAGTCCTTTATCGCTTCGGTTCGCAGCAAGCCCGGCGACTACAGCTTTGCATCGGCTGGCAACGGCACGCCCCAGCACCTGGCGGGCGAGCTGTTCAATACCGCCGAGGGCACGAAGATGCAGCACATCGCCTACAAGGGAGCGGGGCCCGCGCTGAATGACGTGCTGGGCGGCCAGGTCCCGGTCATGTTCGACATCATGGCGAGCTCGCTGACCTACATCAAGGCGGGCAAGCTTCGTCCGCTCGCCGTGACGACCAAGGTCCGCTCGCCGGTTTTGCCCGATGTGCCGACGCTGGCGGAATCGGGCCTGCCGGGGTTTGAATTCGTTGCCTGGCATGGCATTGCCGTACCGGCCGCAACGCCGCGCGACATCGTGCTGAAGCTCAATGGCGCGATCAACGCTGCCTTCAAGGATCCGGAGTTCCGCAAGCGCTGGGAGGCGATTGGCACCCCGGTTGTCGGCGGCACGCCGGAGGCGTTCGGCGCCTTGATCCGCAGCGAGACCACGCGGCTCGGCAAGGTCGTCAGGGATACAGGTGCCACGGTCGACTAGGCTCAGGCGCGGCGCCGCCGGCAGGCGCTAGTCCCGCAGGCCGGCGCAGCATCTTGCTGCGCTGGCTTTTTTTTCGGGTTCTTTGGCGGATTGCCGGGAATGGGGAATGATGGGGTTGTCTTGCTTGGCGGGCGCTGCTGTTTCGCCGGCGTGGCCGGCGAGTCACTTCTTGTCCGAGCGACAAAAAGTAACCAAAAAGCGCGTTTACTTGCCCTAGCGGGCGAATATTGATCGTAGTGTGCTGAGGGTGTCGTACGGGGATGGGCTTCAAAGTGTGCCTGGCTGCCTGCCAAGCCCGAAAACCCATCCTTACCCACTCCCCGCAATCCCGCGAAGAACCATTTTTGTTGATGCGGGCGACCGATCGGACCGGCTCCGTGGCGGAGCCTGCGCTCAGTGGTGCTTGTCCTCGCCGATCATGGCGAGCGAGTTGAAGATGCGAACGTTGTACTTGTGCACCTTCATGACCAGCGCCATCGTGATGCAGATGAACAGCCCCAGGGCAACGATCACGATGCCAATCGGCACGTTCAGCTTGATCAGCAGTGCGTACAGGCAGAGCATCAGCAGCACGGAAACGTTCTCATTGAAGTTCTGCACGGCGATGGAGTGGCCGGCCGAGAGCAGCACGTGGCCGCGGTGCTGCAGCAGCGCGTTCATCGGCACGACGAAATAGCCGGACATGGCACCGACCAGCATCAGGAAGACGTAGGCGATGGCCATGTACAGCGGCATGTGCAGGCCCAGCGCGTCCACCGTGACCTGCGGCATCGCGTCCTTGGTGTAGAAGGCCATCAGCATCACGGTGGCGCCCATGGCAACGCCGAAAGGCAGTACCGACAGCGACTTGCGCAACGGAATGCGTGCCGCCGCCATGATGGCGCCGACGGCCACGCCCACCGCGACCACGGCCTGCAGCAGGGCGCCCTGCGACAGGTTCAGCCCTAGCGATTTTTCCGCCCACTTCAGCACGATGAACTGCAGCGTGGCGCCCACGCCCCAGAACAGCGTGGTCACGGCCAGCGAGATCTGGCCGAGCTTGTCGCGCCACAGCGCGACAAAGCAGTCGCCGAACTCCGCGATCAGCTTGATCGGGTTCTTTTCCTGTTGCGGGTAGCGGGCGCCGGTATCGGGAATGAACAGGTTGAAGACGGCGGCGATCACGTAGAACAGCATGATCACTACCATCGCGGCCTCGGCCGGCGTATTGATGCCAGTGTCGATATAGGGCAGGTCAAAGCGCAGCAGGATCTGGGAAATATGCACCGAGATCAGCGCGCCGCCCACCACGGTGCCCAGGATGATCGAGCCCACCGTCAGCCCTTCGATCCAGCCGTTGGCCATCACCAGCTTTTCGGGGGGCAGCAGCTCGGTCAGGATGCCGTATTTGGCCGGCGAGTACGCGGCCGCGCCAAAGCCCACGATGCCATAGGCCAGCAGGGGGTGCAGCCCGAACATCATGATGGCGCAGCCGGCGATCTTGATGGCGTTGGTGATGAGCATCACCCGCCCCTTGGGCATGGAGTCGGCGAACGCGCCGACGAAAGCTGCCAGGACGACGTAGGAGAGAACGAAGAACAGCTTGAGCAGCGGGGTCATCCACTGCGGGGAATGCAACTCGGTAAGAAGGGCAATGGCGGCGATCAGCAGCGCGTTGTCGGCCAGCGACGAAAAAAACTGCGCGGCCATGATGGTGTAAAAACCCTTCTTCATGCTTTCGACTTTGTCTCCAGCGCGTTCTTCGTGCGCTCTGGGAAGGGCTACGCCCACCGGCGCGGCCATGGATTGTTGCAAGGGACCCTCGGCTGCGGCCGCGTCGAATTGTGTCGCATGCGCCGCGCGTGAGCGCCGCGCTGCTTGCCTGACCGTCATTGACATATTGCTTCGCGTTTAGAACATGGCCTGAGCGTCCGGCTTTATATCACGAAAACACGACAATCCCGAATCCGCAAAGGCGCCAGTTTGACAGCGGGAACGCGCTGCGATTCCCGGGGATTTCCTGGTCAGGGGTCGCGAATGTGTTCAAATAACGTCTGCGCATCGCTGGCCGAATACCGGGTCTTCCCTGATCTGGTGCATGCCTATGCAGGACATGGCGCCCGACTCACACCGCGGCGTCTGAAAGGTTCTTCCAGAGGCAGCGATGCATGCCTTGCGAGATGTCATTTCATGCCAAGACCGATCCACGCCGTCATCCACCAACCCGCCATTGCCAACAACCTGGAGGTCGTCCGCCGTCACGCGCCCGGTTCTCGCGTGTGGGCCGTGGTCAAGGCCAATGCCTATGGCCACGGACTGCGCCGTGTCTTTGCCGGCCTGCGCGCGGCCGATGGTTTCGGCCTGCTGGACCTGAATGAGGCCGTGCAGTTGCGCGACCTCGGCTGGCAGGGGCCGATCCTGCTGCTGGAAGGTTTTTTCCAGCCACAGGATGTGCCGCTGCTGGAGCAATACCGCCTCACCACCGCGATTCATTGCGACGAGCAGCTTCGCATGCTGGAGAGTGCACGGCCGAAAGGCCCGCTGGCAATCCAGCTCAAGCTCAACACCGGTATGAACCGCCTCGGCTTCCAGCCCGCGCAGTACCGCACCGCGTGGGAACGCGCGCGCGCCATGCCGTGTGTGGGCAGCATCGTCCATATGACCCATTTCTCGGATGCCGACAGTCCCCGCGGCATCGCCCACCAGGTGGCGGCCTTCGACGCCGCCACCGCGAACCTGCCGGGCGAGGCCAGCCTGTCGAACTCGGCGGCGGTGCTGTGGCACCCGGAGGCGCACCGGGCCTGGGTGCGGCCCGGCATCATCCTGTATGGGGCCTCGCCCACCGGGCGCGAGGCCGACATTGCCGGAGTCGGCCTGCAGCCTGCCATGTCGCTGCATAGCGAGCTGATTGCCGTGCAGGACCTGCAACCGGGCGATACGGTCGGCTATGGCTCCATGTTCACCGCCGACCGGCCGATGCGCATCGGCGTAGTCGCCTGCGGCTACGCGGACGGCTATCCGCGCCACGCCACCGGCTGGGGAGAGAACCGCGCGCCGGTGCTGGTCGATGGCGTGCGCACCGAACTGCTGGGCCGCGTTTCCATGGACATGCTGTGCGTCGACCTGGGGCCATGCCCGAAAGCCAGGATTGGCAGCCCGGTCACGCTGTGGGGCCAGGGCCTGCCGATCGACGATGTCGCCCAGGCCAGCGGCACGGTCGGCTATGAGCTGATGTGCGCGCTGGCGCCGCGCGTGCCGGCCACCGTGGCGACGATCACCGCGCCGGACAGCGCCTCGCCGCTGCTGGCCTGATCGCTGCCTGATTGAACCGCACAGACGGCCGGCCACCCCAAGGTGGCCGGCCGTGGCGTTTGCGGTGTACCTACCCTCAAGGATCTCCCGTTGGCCAAGACCAAGACCGTCTACACCTGTACCGAATGCGGTGGCACCGTGCCGCGCTGGGCCGGCCAGTGCCCGCACTGCCAGCAATGGAACACGCTGGTCGAGACCGTGGCGGAAAGCGGCGGTGCGGCCAAGCGCTTCCAGCCGCTGGCGGCATCGGCAACGGTGCAAAAGCTCTCCGAGATCGATGCCGCGGACGTGCCGCGCTTTTCCAGCGGCATTGAAGAGTTCGACCGCGTGCTCGGCGGCGGGCTGGTCGCGGGCGGGGTGGTGCTGATCGGCGGCGATCCGGGCATCGGCAAGTCGACGTTGCTGCTGCAGGCGCTCGCCAACCTGGCCGGGCAGCGCCGCGTGCTCTATGTGAGCGGCGAAGAATCCGGCGCCCAGATCGCGCTGCGTGCGCAGCGCCTGGGCGTGGAAAGCCCGACGCTCGGCTTGCTGGCCGAAATCCAGCTGGAGAAGATCCAGGCCACGCTGGAGGCGGAGAAGCCCGAGGTGGCCGTGATCGACTCGATCCAGACGCTTTACTCCGAAGCGCTGACCTCGGCGCCGGGCTCGGTCGCGCAGGTGCGGGAATGCGCGGCGCAACTGACACGCATTGCCAAGAGCAGCGGCACCACCATCATCCTGGTCGGCCACGTGACCAAGGAGGGCAACCTCGCCGGTCCGCGCGTGCTGGAGCACATCGTCGACACGGTGCTGTATTTCGAAGGCGATACGCATTCCTCGCACCGGTTGATCCGTGCGTTCAAGAACCGTTTCGGCGCAGTCAATGAACTGGGTGTGTTCGCCATGACGGAGCGTGGCCTGCGCGGCATCAGCAACCCGTCGGCGCTGTTCCTGTCGCAGCATGAAGAGACGGTGCCGGGCTCCTGCGTGCTGGTGACGCAGGAAGGCACGCGCCCGCTGCTCGTGGAAGTGCAGGCCCTGGTCGATACCGCCAACGTGCCCAACCCGCGCCGCCTGGCCGTGGGCCTTGAACAGAACCGGCTGGCCATGCTGCTGGCGGTGCTGCACCGGCATGCGGGCATTGCCTGCTTTGACCAGGACGTGTTCCTGAATGCCGTGGGCGGCGTAAAGATTACCGAGCCCGCGGCCGACCTGGCCGTGCTGCTGTCGATCCACTCGTCGATGCGCAACAAGCCGCTCCCGCGCGGCCTGGTAGTGTTCGGCGAGGTGGGGCTGGCCGGCGAGATCCGTCCCAGCCCGCGCGGCCAGGAACGGCTGAAGGAAGCCGCCAAGCTCGGCTTCACGCTCGCCGTGATCCCCAAGGCCAACGCGCCGAAGCAGAAGATCGACGGGCTCGAGGTGATCGCGGTCGAGCGCATCGAACAGGCGATCGATCGCGTACGTCATCTCGACTGACCGATGGCTGGCCTGATCGAAACCGAAACCGCGCGACTGCGCCTGCGCCAGTGGCGCGACGCCGACTATGTGCCGTTTGCCGCGCTGAATGCCGATGCCGAGGTGATGCGCTACTTTCCCGCGCCGCTGGGCCGGGCGGAGAGCGACGCCCTGGCGGCGCGCTGCCGTCGGAAGATCGACACGCTCGGGTGGGGCTTCTGGGCTTGCGAGCGCAAGGCGGATGGCGCGTTCATCGGCTTTGTCGGGCTCAATGTGCCGGCGGCGGCCTTGCCGTTCTCGCCCTGCGTGGAGATCGGCTGGCGTCTGGCCCGCGATGCGTGGGGGCAGGGCTTCGCCACCGAGGCGGCCCGCTCGGCGCTGATGGTGGGGTTCGGGCAGCTCGGGCTGGAAGAGATCGTTTCGTTCACCGCGCTGGCCAACCAGCGCTCGCGCGCGGTAATGGAGCGTTTGGGCATGCATGAGGATGCGCTGGCGTTCGAACACCCGGCGCTGCCGGTGGGCCATCCGCTGCGGCTCCATCGACTTTACCGGCTGCCGCGGGCCGACTGGGAGGCGGGGATTTGCCGTCCCGGCTCAGCCTGAGGGCCGCCTGCGGCAATCCGCCACAGGGCGTCAGCCGGCGTTTCCCTGGGGCGCGGCCGGGGACATTTCGCAAAATCGGTAATAATGCCGACCAACAGCCGTTGCGCCGCCGCGCCGGCAACCTGGCAACAGAGATCCCGATCCGTTCATCGTTGATGCAAGCCCGTTTATGCAAGCCAATTCCCGCGCCTATTTCCTGCTGATCGCCATCATCTCATTCGGGCTGGTCGGCTTTGCGCTGTACCTGCAGTTCGAGAAGGGCTACCAGCCTTGCCCGCTGTGCATCATGCAGCGGTTCGCCTTTATCGGCATCGGCCTGTTCTCGCTGCTCGCGGCCATTGCGCAGAACACGCGCTCGCTGTGGCAGGGGCTGGGCATGCTGTCCGGCGTCGGCGGCATTGCCGTGGCCGTGTATCACGTGTCGCTGCTGCTGAACCCCAAGGCGAGCTGCGGCATCGATCCGCTCGAGAACTGGGTCAATGCCTTGCCGACCGCCAAGGTGCTGCCGCAGGTGTTTTATTCGGATGGCCTGTGCACGGCGCCGCTGCCGCCGGTGCTGGGCCTTTCGGTGCCGGCCTGGTCACTGATCTGGCTGTTCATCCTGACGCTGACGCTGGCGGTGGGGCTGATCCGGCGGGAGAAGAATTTCCGCTGAGGGAAAGCAAAAAACCGGCGCACAAGGCGCCGGTTTTTCTTTGCGAGTGGCAGGGGGCGAACCCCTTTACACAATCTGCTCGATCTGCTCCTGCAGTTCCAGCCACTTCTCTTCCAGCGTTTCCAGCTCGCCATTGACCTCGCCCTGGCGCTTGAGCATTTCCATCAGCTTCGACTTGTTGGCCTCGGCATAGCTGGTCTCGTCGGCCAGGAACTGGTCGATCTCGGCCTTGGCCGGCTGCAGTACCGCCATGCGCTTTTCCACCTTTTCCAGCTCCTTGGTAAGCGGCTTGCGCAGTTGCGCGAGGCGCTGGCGCTCGTCCGCTTCGGCGCGGCGCTGGTCCTTGCGGTTGACGGCGGCCGCGGCACCGCCCGATTCCGCCTGGTGCGCGGCCGCGGCCGCGTTGCGCTTGGCCGCGGCCTGCTGCAGCAGCCAGTCGCGGTAGTCGTCGAGGTCGCCGTCGAATGGCCGGATGGTGCCGTCGGCGACCAGCATGAACTGGTCGGCCGTGGCGCGCAGCAGGTGGCGGTCGTGCGAGACCAGGATCAGGGTGCCCTCGAACTGCGCGAGCGCCATGGTCAGCGCCTCGCGCGTGTCGAGATCCAGGTGGTTGGTCGGTTCGTCGAGCAGCAGCAGGTTCGGCTTTTGCCAGACGATCAGTGAAAGCGCCAGCCGGGCTTTCTCGCCGCCCGAGAACGGCTCGATCGGCGAGGTCGCCATGTCGCCGCGGAAGTTGAAGCTGCCGAGGAAGTCGCGCAGCTCCTGTTCGCGCGTATCCGGCGCCAGCCGGGCCAGGTGCTGCAGCGGCGAGTCGTGGTCGCGCAGCGTTTCGAGCTGGTGCTGGGCGAAGTAACCGATCTGCAGCCCCTTGCCCAGGCGCAGCGTGCCAGTGAGCGGATCCTGCGTACCCGCCAGCGTCTTGACCAGTGTCGACTTGCCCTGGCCGTTGGCGCCGAGCAGGCCGATGCGCTGGCCGTTCTGGATCGACAGCGCCAGCTTGTGCAGGATCGTCACCGGCGGATCGGCCTCGGCATAGCCGCAGTCGACGCCGTCCAGCACCATCATCGGGTTGGGGGCGGCGTCAGGTTCGCGGAACTCGAACGCGAAGCCGGCCGCGACGTGGACCGGCGCCAGCCGCTCCATCTTCTCGAGCGCCTTGACACGGCTCTGCGCCTGGCGGGCCTTGGTCGCCTTGGCCTTGAAGCGCGTGATGAACGATTCCAGGTGCGCGATTTCCTTCTGCTGGCGGACATAGGCCGACTGCTGCTGCGCCATCTGCTGCAGGCGCAGGGTCTCGAACAGCGTGTAGTTGCCGCCGTAGCGGCGCAACTGCTGGTTCTCGATGTGGACCGTGACATTGCAGATCGCGTCCAGGAATTCGCGGTCGTGCGAAATCATGACCAGCGTGCCGGGGTAGCGCGCCAGCCAGTCTTCGAGCCAGACGATGGCGTCCAGGTCCAGGTGGTTGGTCGGTTCGTCGAGCAGCAGCAGGTCGGACGGGCACATCAGCGCCTGGGCCAGGTTCAGGCGCATGCGCCAGCCGCCCGAGAATGACGACACGGGCTGCGATACCTGGGCGAGCGTGAAGCCCAGGCCCAGCAACAGGGCCTCGGCGCGGGCCGGGGCGGTGTAGCCGTCGGCATCGGCAAAGCCGGCGTGGGCCTCGGCCTCGGCGCTGCCGTCGCCGACGGCCTGGGCTTCGGCGATGGCGGCTTCGATCTCGCGCAGGCGCGTGTCGCCGTCGATCACATAGTCCACGGCGCTGCGCGCCACCGCCGGCGTCTCCTGCGCCACGTGCGCGATGCGCCACTGCGCCGGGACGGCCACATCGCCGCCGTCCGGATGCAATTCCCCGCGCAGCATCGCGAACAGGGTGGACTTGCCGCTGCCATTGGCGCCGACGAGGCCCACGCGCTCGCCCGGGTTGAGCGTCACGCTGGTGTGGTCGAACAGCACCTTGGTGCCGCGCTGGAGGACAAGCTGGTCGATTCGGATCACGAGGAAGGCAGAAACGTCGGGGTAAACGGAGATAAGCGGAGGCAAACGGCGGAAACCGGCGCGAAAGCTGGCAGGAGCCCGGGATGCGGCGCTGGGCGGCATTGTAGCGTTTCCGCTCGAGGCTGCCCGCGCGAAATGCAGGGAGTCCTAGGGATTACCCTCGAACAATGAAATCTTTGTTTTCTTGTTTGGCGTCTGCGTGTAAATTCATTTTCATTGCAGCCATAGCGGCCGATGCCTGGTCTTTACCGCGGCCCGTATTTCACATCCATGTCGGACGGCACCTCGATTTCCGAACGCATTGCACGCAGCCTGCCAGCGCTCACCCCCGCGCACCAGCGCATGGCCGAGTACGTGCTGGCCAATCCGTTCCGCGCTGCGACCATGCGCATTGACGAATTCGCGGCCGCGGTACAGGTGTCGGTGGCAACCGCCAACCGCTTTGCGCGCGCGCTCGGGTTTGACGGCTATCCGCAGTTCCGTGCCGAGCTGGTGCGCGGTTTCGAGGCGACGCTGGCGCCAGTGGAGCGCCTGCGTTCGGAGCTGGAGCGGCCGGCGACGGCCGCGGAAGCCTTCGCCGCTTCGCTGGACAATGCCGCCGCGAACCTGGAAGCCACGCGCCGCGCGCTGGATGCGGACGCCTGCGAGCGAGCGGTATCCGCCATTCTCGCGGCAGAGCGCGTCTACATTGCCGGCTTCGGTGCCAGCGGCTTCCTGTCGGGCCTGCTGCAGCACGGGCTGGAGATGCACTGCCGCATGGTGACCTCGGTGGCCGCTGCCGGCGGCGCGTCGCACGCGGCGCGCCAGTTGTTCAAGCTGAGCCCCGCCGACCTGGTGATCGCCATTGCCTTTCCGCGTTATGTGTCCGACACCGTGGTGCTGGCCCAGCGCGCCAAGGCGCGCGGCGCGCGTGTGCTGGCATTGACCGACGGCCCGACCTCGCCGCTGGCGCCGATCGCCGATATCGCGCTTTACGCGCAGGCCGCCAACCGGCTGTCCGCCAACTCCGACGCCAACGTCCTGGCGCTGATCGAAGCGCTGTGTGGCGCCGTGGCGCACCGGGCCGAGCGCCCGGTCAAGGCCGCCGCCGAGATGACCGAATTCCTCCTGCCCTGGCTGTACGGCGCCAATGCCGGCAATGCTGGCAACGCGGCCGGCACGCAGCCGGGGCAACCCGTGGCGCAAGCCGACGGCGAAAGCAAGCCGGGCGCCGTCCGCCGCAACTCATTCAAGCATCCGAAAGCGTAGTTCTCCATGACTCAAGCAATCATTGCCATCCACGGCGGCGCCGGCACCATTACGCGTGCCGCCATGGATACCGCGCGCGAACGCGAATATATCGAGGCGCTGGAACAGGTGTTGCTGGCCGGCCAGCGTGTGCTGGCCGACGGCGGCAGGGCCATCGACGCCGTCACCGAAGCGGTGCGCCTGCTCGAAGAGTGCCCGCTGTTCAATGCCGGCAAGGGTGCGGTGCTGACGCACGCCGGAACGTACGAACTCGATGCCGCGGTGATGGATGGCGCGACGCTCAATGCCGGCGCGGTGGCCTGCGTGACGCGGCTGCGCAATCCGGTGCTGGCCGCGCGCGCGGTGATGGATCACAGCGAGCACGTGCTGTTCGCGGGAGAGGGCGCCGAAGCCTTTGCGCAGGCCCACGGGCTTGAACTGGTGTCGCGCGATTACTACTATACGCAGGCCCGCTACGAGCAATGGGAACGCGCCCGCGCCGTGCAGGGCATGGCGCTGCTTGATCATGACGCTGCCGCGCTGGCCGCGCGCGAACTTGCCGGCAAGCCGGACCCGATCGATCCGGACAGCAAGTTCGGCACGGTCGGCGCCGTGGCCTGCGACAGCTTCGGCAACCTGGCCGCCGCAACGTCCACGGGCGGTGTCACCAACAAGCAGGTCGGCCGCGTGGGCGATACGCCGGTGGTCGGCGCGGGCTGCTACGCCGATGACGTGGCCGCGATCTCGGCCACGGGCACCGGCGAAATGTTCATCCGCACCGTCGCCGCGCACGATGTCTCGGCGCAGATGCGCTATGCCGGACTGTCGCTTGAAGAATCCGCGCGCCGTGTGGTCATGGAAAAGCTGCCCGCCATCGGCGGCCGCGGTGGGCTGATCGCGGTGGACCGCTTCGGCAACATCACGCTGCCGTTCAACACCGAGGGCATGTACCGTGGCTTTGCGCGTGCCAGCGGCCCTGTGACCGTGTCGATCTACGGCTGACGCGAGCCGTTCGCTTTCAGCAATTCCCGCAGCAATCCAAGGGGTGCCCGTGGCTGAACTCTCTACTCATTCAAGCATTGTGCTGCCGCCGCAGCGCGTGGTGTCCGTGGACGGCCTGACCGTGCGCTTTGCCACGTCGGAACGCACCGTCGAAGCCGTGCGCAACCTGTCCTTCCACGTGGATCGTGGCGAGACGCTCGCCGTCGTCGGCGAATCCGGCTCCGGCAAGTCGGTGACCTCGCTGGCGCTGATGCGGCTGGTGGAGCATGGCGGCGGCAAGATCGTGTCGGGCAGCATGGCGCTGCGCCGGCGCGGCGGCAACGTCATCGACCTGGCGCGGACCGACAACGCAACGCTGCGCAGCGTGCGCGGCGCCGACGTGGCCATGATCTTCCAGGAGCCGATGACTTCGCTCAACCCGGTGTTCCCGGTGGGCGAGCAGATCGCGGAATCGATCCGGCTACACCAGGGCAAGGGCCGCTCAGCCGCCCGTGCCGAGGCGCTGCGCATGCTGGAACTGGTGCGCATTCCGGAAGCGAAGCGCGTCCTGGACCGCTTCCCGCACCAGTTGTCCGGTGGCATGCGCCAGCGCGTGATGATCGCCATGGCGCTGTCGTGCAAGCCGGCACTGCTGATTGCCGATGAGCCGACCACCGCGCTGGATGTGACCATCCAGGCCGAGATCCTGCAACTGATCCGCGGCCTGCAGGCGGAAATGCACATGGGCGTGGTGTTCATCACGCACGATATGGGCGTGGTGGCTGAAGTGGCCGACCGCGTGCTGGTGATGTACCGTGGCGAAAAGGTCGAAGAGGGCGGCTCGGACGAAGTGTTCCGCGCCCCGGCCCATCCCTATACGCGCGCGCTGCTGTCGGCCGTGCCGCGGCTTGGCGCCATGCAGGGCACCGACCTGCCGGCCAAGTTCCCGCTGCTGCAGCTTGGCGATTCGGCTCCTGAGCCCGCGGCGCCGCAGGACACCGTGTCCGCCGAAGCCACGCCGATCCTGCGCGTGCGCGACCTGGTGACGCGCTTCGACGTGCCGGGCGGCCTGTTCGGCCGCGTCGCGCGGCGCGTCCACGCGGTGGAGAAGGTCAGCTTCGATCTCTACCCGGGCGAGACGCTGGCGCTGGTCGGCGAATCGGGTTGCGGCAAGTCGACCACCGGACGTTCGCTGCTGCGGCTGGTCGAAAGCCAGAGCGGCACCATCGAGTTCGGCGGGCATGACATCAGCCGCATGGAAGGTGCCGCGCTGCAGCACCTGCGGCGCAATATCCAGTTCATTTTCCAGGATCCGTTCGCCTCGCTCGATCCGCGCGTGCCGGTCGGCTATTCGATCATGGAGCCGCTGCTGGTGCACAAGGTGGCCAGCGGCAAGGAGGCCGAGCAGCGTGTTGCCTGGCTGCTGGAGAAAGTGGGGCTGGATGCTTCGCATGCCGCGCGCTATCCGCACGAGTTTTCCGGTGGCCAGCGCCAGCGCATCTGCATTGCGCGCGCACTGGCGCTGAACCCGAAGGTGGTAGTGGCGGACGAATCGGTGTCCGCGCTCGATGTCTCGATCCAGGCCCAGATCGTCAACCTGATGCTGGACCTGCAGCGCGAGCTGGGCATCGCCTTCCTGTTCATCTCGCACGACATGGCGGTGGTGGAGCGCGTGAGCCATCGCGTGGCGGTGATGTACCTGGGCCAGATCGTCGAGATCGGCCCGCGCCGCGCGATCTTCGAGAACCCGCAGCACCCGTACACGAAGAAGCTGATGGCCGCCGTGCCGATTGCCGATCCGGCGCGCCGTCACCTGCGGCGCGAGCCGCTTTCCGATGAAATCCCCAGCCCGATCCGCGCGGTCGGCGACGAGCCAGTGGTGCAGCCGCTGGTGGCCGTTGCCGGCAGCGGGGAGAGCGGCCATTTTGTTGCCCGGCACGCCATCGGCGGCGCCTACTGAAACTAAGGTTGATCCAAGGAGAATCGAGATGTCTGCACGGATGGTTTCGCCCAGGCTGCTGGCCGGGCTGCTCGCGGTTGGCGCGATGGGCGCACTGGCGGCCGGTCCTGCCTTTGCCGCCAAGGACGCGGTAATGGCTGTCGCTTCCACGTTCACCTCGCTGGACCCGTACGACTCGAACGACACGCTCTCGCAGGCCGTGTCCAAGAGCTTCTACCAGGGGCTGTTTGGCCTGGACAAGGACATGAAGCTGGTCAACGTGCTGGCCGAGAGCTATGACGTCAGCAAGGACGGCCTCACCTACACCATCAAGCTGAAGAAGGGGGTCAAGTTCCACGACGGCACCACGTTCGACGCCGCCGCGGTCAAGGCCAACCTGGACCGCGTGACCAACCCGGCCAACAAGCTCAAGCGCTACACGCTGTTCAACCGCGTGGCGAAGACCGACGTGGTGGACAGCAATACCGTGAAGATCACGCTGAAGGAGCCGTTCTCGCCCTTCATCAACGTGCTGTCCCATCCGTCGGCCGTCATGATCTCTCCGGCCGCACTGCAGAAGTACGGCAAGGACGTTGCCTTCCATCCGGTCGGCACCGGCCCGTTCGAGTTCGTGGAATGGAAGCAGCCCGACCACCTGAAGGGCAAGAAGTTTGCGGGTTACTGGAAGACGGGCTACCCGAAGATCGACACGATCACGTGGAAGCCGGTGGTGGACAACAATACGCGCGCGGCCGTGATGCAGACCGGCGAGGCCGACTTCGCCTTCAGCATTCCGTTCGAGCAGGCGGCAGTGCTCAAGAACAGCCCGAAGGCGGACCTGATCGCGGCGCCGTCGATCATCCAGCGCTACGTGTCGCTGAACACCATGGTCAAGCCGTTCAACGACCCCAAGGTGCGCCAGGCCATCAACTACGCCATCAACAAGGATGCGCTGGCCAAGGTGGCCTTCGCCGGCTACGCCGTGCCGGCCGAGGGCGTGGTGCCGCCTGGCGTGGATTTCGCCGAGAAGCTGGGTCCGTGGCCGTATGACCCGGCCAAGGCACGCGCGCTGCTGAAGGAGGCCGGCTACCCGAACGGCTTCGAGACCACGTTGTGGTCGGCCTACAACCACACCACCGCGCAGAAGGTGATCCAGTTCGTGCAGCAGCAGCTGCAGCAGGTCGGCATCAAGGCCAGCGTGCAGGCGCTCGAAGCGGGCCAGCGCGTGGAGAAGGTGGAGAGCGTGCAGAAGCCGGAAGAAGCTGGCGTGCGCATGTACTACGTGGGCTGGTCGTCGTCGACGGGCGAGTCCGACTGGGCGCTGCGTCCGCTGCTGGCATCGGAGTCGATGCCGCCGAAACTGCTGAACACCGCCTACTACAAGAACGACCAGGTCGATGCCGACATCGCGGGCGCGCTGCGCACGACCGATCGCGGCGAGAAGGCGAAGCTGTACAAGGATGCGCAGGAACGCATCTGGAAGGATGCGCCGTGGGCCTTCCTGGTGACCGAGAAGGTGCTGTTCGCGCGCAGCAAGCGACTCACTGGCGCGTATGTAATGCCGGACGGCTCGTTCAATTTCGACGAGATCGATATCAAGCAGTAAGCAGTAAGCCGAATGTGGCCGCCTGCCCGCGTCGCGGGGGCGTGGGCGGGCTGGCCTGCGGCCTTTCCCTCTGAAGCGTCATGCTGAACTATTTCCTCAAACGATGCCTGGGCGTGATCCCCACACTGCTGATCGTCGCGGTGCTGGTGTTCCTGTTCGTCCACCTGCTGCCCGGTGACCCGGCGCGGCTGGCGGCGGGCCCGGAGGCGGACCAGGCCACGGTCGAACTGGTGCGCAAGGACCTCGGGCTGGACAAGCCCATGCCCCAGCAGTTCGTGCACTTCTTCTCGAACGCGGTCCGCGGCGAGTTCGGACATTCGCTGCGCACCAAGCGCCCGGTCGGCGAAGAGATCGGCGACCGCTTCATGCCGACGCTGTGGCTGACCGTCGCGTCGATGGCCTGGGCCGTCGTGTTCGGCATGGTCATCGGCATCTGCTCGGCGGTCTGGCGCAACCGCTGGCCTGATCGCCTGGGCATGACGCTGGCCGTGTCCGGCATCTCGTTCCCCGCCTTTGCGCTGGGCATGCTGCTGATGGAAGTGCTCTCCGTGCAACTGGGCTGGCTGCCGTCGATCGGCGCCGAAAGCTGGAAGCACTACATCCTGCCGTCGCTGACGCTCGGTGCCGCGGTGGCGGCGGTGATGGCGCGTTTTACGCGCGCCTCGTTCGTCGAGGTGCTGCAGGAAGATTTCGTGCGCACCGCCCGTGCCAAGGGCGTGCGCGAAACCGTGGTCGTGGCCAAGCACACATTGCGCAACGCCATGATCCCGGTGGTGACCATGATGGGCCTGCAGTTCGGCTTCCTGCTGGGCGGCTCGATCGTGGTGGAGAAGGTCTTCAACTGGCCGGGCCTCGGGCGCCTGCTGGTCGATGCCGTGGAGATGCGCGACTACCCGGTGATCCAGGCCGAGGTGCTGCTGTTCTCGCTCGAATTCATCCTGATCAACCTGGTGGTGGACCTGCTCTACACCGTGATCAACCCAACCATCCGCTACAAGTAAGAGAGGGAGGCCGGCATGACTGAGATTTCCACGCCCGCCGCCAGCCAGGCAGCCGCGACCGCAGCGGCGCCGCAGGCCGTGCGTACGCCCTGGAGCGAGTTCTGGCGCAAGTTCCGCAAGCAGCATCTGGCGCTCGGCGCCGGTGCGTTCGTGCTGCTGCTGGTCGTGGTGGCGATCCTGTCGCCGCACCTGGTGCCGTACGACCCCGAGAATTTCTTCGACTATGACGCGCTCAATACCGGGCCGTCCGCGGCCCACTGGATGGGCGTGGATTCGCTTGGGCGCGACATCTTCAGCCGCATCCTGGCGGGCACGCGCATCTCGCTGGCGGCGGGCTTCCTGTCCGTCATCATCGGCGCCCTGGTCGGCACGGTACTGGGGCTGCTGGCCGGTTACTACGAGGGCTGGTGGGACCGCATCGTGATGCGCATCGCCGACGTGCTGTTCGCGTTCCCGGGCATCTTGCTGGCGATCGGCGTGGTGGCGATCCTCGGCAACGGCATGGTCAACGTGATCTTCGCCGTGGCGATCTTCAGCATTCCCGCCTTTGCGCGCCTGGTGCGCGGCAATACGCTGATGCTCAAGCGCCTGACCTACGTGGAGGCCGCGCGCAGCATCGGCGCGTCGGACTGGACCATCCTGATGCGGCATATCCTGCCGGGTACGGTGTCGTCGATCGTGGTGTATTTCTCGATGCGCATCGGCACGTCGATCATCACGGCGGCAAGCCTCTCGTTCCTCGGGCTGGGCGCACAGCCGCCGACACCGGAGTGGGGCGCCATGCTCAACGAGGCACGCGCCGACATGGTGACGGCCCCGCACGTTGCGATCTTCCCGAGCCTGGCCATCTTCCTGACGGTGCTCGCATTCAACCTGCTCGGAGACGGGCTGCGCGACGCGCTCGATCCCAAGATCGACCGGCGCTGAGGCAAGCGCAGATGGAACAGGTGACGCCGCCGGTCATCGGCACGCTGCCCGCCGGCGTGCGCAACAGCATTACGGACGTGGCCGGCGTGACGGTCGGGCATTGCACGCTGGACCACGGCGATCTGCAGACCGGCGTGACGGTGGTGAGCCCGCATGCCGGCAATCCTTACCTGCAAAAGGTGCCCGCTGCATGCGCGGTGATCAACGGCTTTGGCAAGAGCGTGGGCCTCGTGCAGGTGGAAGAACTGGGCGTGTTGGAAACACCGGTCGCGCTGACCAACACGTTCGCCGTCGGCGCCGTGGCGCAGGCGCAGATCCGCGAGGCCATCGCGGCCAATCCGGAGATCGGCCGGTTGCTGCCGACGGTCAACCCGCTGGTATTCGAGTGCAATGACGGCTACCTGAACGATATCCAGGCCATGGCGGTCGGCGGTGACCACTATGAGGCGGCCTGTGCTGCCGCGAGCGCGAACGTACACGCCGGCGCGGTCGGGGCGGGGCGCGGCATGTCGGCGTTTGGCGTCAAGGGCGGTATCGGCACGGCCTCGCGGCTTGCCGGCGGCTACTGCGTGGGTGCACTGGTCCTGGCGAACTTCGGGATACCTGAGTCTCTCGTCGTGGCAGGCCGGCACGTCGGCGGTGAGCTGGCTGCACGGCTCGCGGCGCCGGCGCCCGAGCCCGAGAAAGGCTCGATCATCATGATCCTGGCGACCGACGCGCCGCTGGATGCGCGCCAGCTGCGCCGTCTGGCGCAGCGCGCCGGCGCGGGCCTGGCGCGCACGGGTTCGGTGTACGGGCACGGTTCGGGCGATATTGCACTGGCGTTTTCCACGGCGTACACCGTGCCGCACCATGCCGCCGATCCGATGCCTGCCGTGGCGCTGCTGCACGAAAGCCGCCTGGACCCGCTGTTCCGCGCGGCGGCCGACAGCGTCGAACAGGCCATCCTTCACGCGCTATGGCACGCCGTGACTGTCCGGGGCCGCGATGGCCACGTGCGGCAGGCATTGCTGGATGTCGTGCCCGAACTTCACAAGCGAACATGAAGCTGCTGATCTCCACCGATATCGAAGGTATCGCCGGCGTCTTTCACGCCGAGCAGACCCGGCCCGGAAACGGCGAATACGAGCGCGCCCGCGCCTGGATGACTGGCGAAGCCAACGCGGCCGTGCAGGGCGCGTTCGACGCCGGTGCCAACGAAGTGCTGGTCAATGATTCGCATGGCGGCTTCCGCAATCTGCTGCCCGACCAGATCGATCCGCGCGCGCAGCTCGTGCTGGGCAAGCCGCGCTACCTCGGCATGATGGCAGAGGTCGAAGCGGGCTGCGATGGTGTGTTCATGATCGGCTACCACGGCCGCGCGCAGAGCCGTGGCGTGCTGGCGCATACGATCAACAGCGGCGCCTTCGCACGGGTGTGGCTGAACGGGCAGGAATATGGCGAGGCTGGGCTTTATGCCGCGCTGGCCGGCGAGTTCGGCGTGCCGGTGCTGATGGCAAGCGGCGACGATGTCTTCATCGACGAGACCCGGACGCAGATGCCGTGGGTGCGCTATGTGCAGACCAAGTCGGCGGGCGGCTTCGGCAGCGGCAGCACGCTTGCGCCATCCGCCTCGCGCGACGCCATCCGCGAAGCGGCCACGCTGGCGGTGCTTGAGCGGGCCAATGCACGCGTGCTGCGCATCGATGCTCCCCTGAACTGCAGGCTCCAGACCCAGACGACGGCGCACGCGGACCTGTTCTGCCAGTGGCCGGCCCTGGAGCGGGTGGACGGCGTCACGCTGACATTCGCGGCGGATTCGGTGCAGGCAGCGGTGCGCATGCTGAACTGCCTGTCGGCCATGTCGTTCATGCTGAAATAGCGGAATTGGCCCGTTGCGGCGCGATCGGCGACAATACCGGGTTCGGCCGGCCCGGCCGGCTTCACCCGCAATACCGCTTTGCCGCAAGACCGCAGACTCATGACCCAGGCACAGAACGGGGGCTGGATTCCCGTACGCAAGGATTTCGTCGACCTTGACACGCGCTGCCACGCGCGCGGCGCCACCGGACGGCACCATGGCTTTCCCGATGGCAGGGCGTACATCCTGCGCGATGCACTGGGCCATGAATACCCGTTCGGCGAGACCTGCGCCCAGGCCGCCGTGCTCCATCCCGGCCAGCTTGCACAAGTGCCGGATTACACCGAGCGCGACGTGGTGCGCCAGGCCGAGTCGCTCGATGCGGTCATCGCCATGGCGTCGCGCCGCCGGCCAAGCGCCGCCCAGCGCGAAGCCGAACAGCGCATGGCCGCAATCCGCTACCTGATCCTGCGCATGGAAAAGGTCGCGGCGGTGCCGCGCGTGCAACCCACGGTGCGCTTTGCGCCACTGCAGGACGTCTACGAGTATTTCCAGCGCACCGGCGAACTGAGCCGGGCGCAGGTGAGTCGTATTCTCGCCATCGAGAAGAGTCCGACCACGCCGCCGCGCCTCAAGGCGACCAACCTGCTGGACGTCTACACGGCCCACGTCAAGCTGGAACGGCTGATCGCGGCTTCCAACCGGCTCGACAACATCCGCTTCCTGCGCAGCCTGCACGACTGGCTGGCGCGGCAGCTCGTGCTGTCGGCGGCGCAGATCGCCGCCGCAGGCATCGAAATGCATCCGCAGGCATTCAGTTCGCCCGGCATCTGGGGGCCGGACGACGCGCGCCCCGGCGAAAGCGGGCAGCTTTTCTGACGCGCTGCACGCTGGCAAGCCCGGACGATTTGGCGTCTAATGCCAGCATCTCCGTTCGCGTGGGGCAGTCGCCATGGGCCAGGTTTCGGGATGCTTTGCCACCAGTTATGCCGAGGCGCGGCAGAAGTTCCTGGCCGCCGCGCGCGCCGCGGGCGCAACACTTGCGGAATTCCCCCATCCGACCCGGCGCGGCAGCGCCGGCGAGGACCTTGCCATGGATGTCGCGTGGGTCGGGCCGGCGGACGCCCGTCACGTGCTGATGGTGAGTTCCGGGGTGCATGGCGTGGAGGGCTTCTGCGGCTCCGGCGCCCAGGTGGCGCTGCTGGCTGATGCGGTCCTGCTGGCGGACTGCGCCGAAGCGCGCCTGGGCCTGCTGCTCGTGCACGCGGTCAATCCCTACGGTTTTTCCCATCTTCGCCGGGTCAACGAGGACAACGTCGACCTGAACCGCAATTTCATGGATTTCGCGCAACCGCTGCCGGACAACGCGCCGTATGCGGAGATTGCGCCGATGCTGGTGCCCGAGCAATGGCCGCCGTCCGACGCGGAGCAGGCACGGTTCATGAAGACCGTGGCGGAAAAAGGCATGGACTGGTACCAGACTGCGGTCAGCGGCGGGCAGTACCAGGATCCGCGCGGCCTGTTCTATGGCGGTAACAAGGAAACCTGGAGCAACTACACGCTGCGGCGCGTGCTGGCGCGCTTTGGCAGCGGACGCAGCAGCCTGCGCTGGATCGATGTCCACACCGGCCTGGGGCCATGGGGCTACGGCGAGCCCATCTGCATGGGCCCCGACCAAGACGCGCAGCTCGGGCGGACCCGCGCCATCTGGGGCAACGAGGTGACGTCGATCTATGACGGCTCGTCCAGTTCGGCCCGGCTGACCGGGCTGGCCTGGCAGGCGGTAGCCGGCACGCTGCCCGATGTCGACTATGCGGGGATCGCGCTGGAGTTCGGCACGCTGCCGGTTGCCGAAGTTCTTGACGCGCTGCGCGGGGACCACTGGCTCTACCTTCATCCGGAGGCCGACGAAAACCAGCGCACGCTGGTCAGGCAGGCCATGTGGCGGGCTTTCTATGGCGATACCGACGACTGGCGCGAGGGCGTGGTCGAGCAGGTCACCGCAGCCGTCCGAAAGGCCATGCGCGCGCGATAGCCGCCCGATCACGGCGCGGGGTGCGGAAACCTCTTGCAGGATCTTCCACTATGTACGCCGCTTCTGCGTGTCGCTGGGCAGCTCGTTGAAGCGCGCAGCGTAGTAGGCGGCGAAGCGGCCAAGGTGGCCGAAGCCAAGTGCCAGCGCGGTTTCAGTAATGCTGGCGCTGGGGTCAAGCATCAGACGGGTGCGTACCGCGTCCAGGCGGATATTGCGCAGCAGCTCCATCGGCGAGATGCCATGGTGGTGGTGGCAAACCGCATTCAGCGTGCGGAAGCTCACGCCAGCGGCGCGCGCCAGGTCCTCGAGCGAGACTGGTGCGCAAAGGTGGGACTCGATGTAGGCCATCACGGCGTCCATCTGCCGCATCCTCCGGCTGGCCGCTGTGGCTTCCCCTTGCCCCGGCCCCGAAGCAGGCTCCGGCGGCAAGGGCAGGGTGGCGGTTCTCACGGGCTGGTGCAAGAGGAGAAACAGGGCCAGGCTTCGCTCCAGATGATCGACCCAACTGGCATGAATTGCGGAGTCGCTTGAGCAGGACAGCACATTCAGTAACGAATGCGCGATCAGGTCCCATTGCGGTTCGAGCTCACGCGGCAGCAGGACGCCGGGGGCAAGGTCGACACGTTCCACGCCTTCGCGCCCCGCGGCCTCGTGCAACAGAGTGTGCGGCACCCTGACGATCATCTGCTGGTTGCCAGGGCTCCACCGCAGCCGGATCCGCTCCTTCGGCGCGAGCACCGCCGTGCGGCCCTCGGCAACCCACAGCCGGTGGCCGTCGCATTCGATCTCGGCGCCGGCGCCGAGCGAGGTATGGACGAGGGAGAAGTCCTCGAACGGGCGCGCGGATATCTCCACTTCGGCGCCGTAGCGCAGCGCATAGATCTTCAGGCGATTGAGCTCGCCTTTGAACATCGCCGCGTCGGGGGCGCCTGGCTTCCAGCGCAGTACATGGTCGGTGAGTTCACGCGCAACGTGGTCGTGCGCTTCCACGCGCACATCGGACTGGAACAGCGGTTTGCTATAGAGCGCGGAGAGAGCGGGAGTCCGCGGAGAAAGTGGCATTTGTTGTCCCCGTTTCTGGCCTTACCGCGGTCTCCCTGTGCCGATGCACCGGAAACTGCCTGGAAAGTCACAGACTGATCTACGGAGGGCTGATTGCCCTTCTTCATCTTTCTGCAATTCATCTTGCCATAGTGCGCGCGGCATGAGTAGCGCCGCCCGGCCCTCGCAACCCTGCCTTGCCGAAAGCGGACAGCCGCCCGGGCGTGCCTTGCCATTTACGGATAGCCGCCGCCGAAGTGGCAAGAAACGGATCGCGGCACGGTACAGGTCGGCCAGTTTCGGATAGTGCCGCCGTCAGTGAATTTCTACACTCGGCCCATTCCCCAATTCCCCATCCCCCAACAATTTCGCGGAGACAGCGATGTCAGACTCGCCACGGCTGGCCGGGAACGCCAGCGACCGGAAAGTGATCTTTCCCCAGCCCGACGGCTCATGCGTCCCCTACAGCGTGTTCAGCTCGCAAGAGGTCTATGACCGGGAGCAGGAGCGCATCTATCGCGGGCCGTACTGGAGCTTCGTAGCCCTGGCCTGCGAGATTCCCAATCTCAACGATTTCAAGAGCACCTTCGTCGGCGATACGCCGGTGGTGGTAACGCGCACGGCGAACGGCTTTGCGTGCTGGGTCAACCGCTGCGCGCATCGCGGCGCGGTGGTGTGCCGCGAGAAGTATGGCAACGCCGAATCGCACACCTGCGTGTACCACCAGTGGAATTACTCCTGCGAGGGCGACCTGCAGGGCGTGCCGTTCCGGCGCGGACAGAAGCAGGGCACCATCACCCTGACCGGGATGGCCAAGGCCTTCGATCCGTCGCAGCACGGGCTGCAGAAGCTGCGCGTGCAGGAATACAAGGGCCTGCTGTTTGCCACCTTCAGCGACCAGGCGCCGCCGCTGGCCGACTACATCGGCCCCGAGATGGGTCCCTGGGTGGACCGCGTGTTCCACAAGCCGGTCGTCTATCTGGGCTGCACCCGCCAGTACTCGAAATCGAACTGGAAGCTCTACTTCGAGAACGTGAAGGATCCCTATCACGCGAGCCTGCTGCACCTGTTCCATACCACCTTCAACATCTTCCGCGTCGGCATGAGCGCGCGCTCCATCCCGGACGCCACGCACGGCCTGCACAGCCTGATCACGGTGACCAAGCCGAAGCAGGACACCAACACCGCAGCGGCCTACACCGACCAGAAGATCCGTTCGATGCAGGACGGCTTTGCGCTGGAGGACCCCTACGTGCTGGGGCAGATCTCCGAGTTCGAGGAGGACTGCACCAACCACATCCAGCCTATCTTCCCGCAACTGGTCATCCAGCAGATCCACAACACGCTGGTGGCGCGCCAGCTGCTGCCCAAGGGGCCAAACAACTTCGAGCTGGTGTTCCACTTCTTCGGCTACGAGGACGACACCCCCGAGCTGCGCGAGCTGCGCCTGCTGCAGGCCAACCTGGTGGGGCCGGCCGGCTATATCTCGATGGAAGACACCGAGGCCACCGAGCTGGTGCAGCGCGGCACCGTGCGCGATGGCGACAAGACGTCCTACATGGGCATGGGCCTGGATGCGCCGGAGCAGACCAACAGCAATATCACCGAAAACCTGATTCGCCGCTTCTGGGCCGGATATCAGCACGCGATGGGGTACTGAGATGAAGAATGACCTGCAGCTCTGGATGGAACTGAGCGCCCTGCAACACCGCTACGTCCACGCCATCGACAACAACCTGCTGGAGAGCTGGCCGGCCTTCTTCACCGAGGACGGCACCTACACCATCATCTCGCGCGAGAACGCCGACCGTGGCCTGCCCGCGCCGATCATCCACTGCCGCAACCAGAAGATGATGCGCGACCGCATCGTCGCGCTGCGCCACGCCAACATCTATGAGGCGCACGGCTATCGCCACGCGCTGGGCGGGCTGGTGATCGAAACGGCGACGGACGAAGAAGTGCGCACGGTGTCGAGCTATATCGTGGTCAATACCGGCGCCGCGGGCGACTCCGTGGTGTACCAGGCCGGCGTCTACCGCGACACCGTCGTCAGGCAGGACGGCGCCTGGCGCTACAAGGAAAAGCGGGTCGTCTACGACACCTCGCGGGTCCAGACCCTTCTGGCCACGCCGATCTAGGAGTGCATCCAATGAGTACATGGCATGACGTCGGCGCGGCCGACGAATTCATCGAGGACGAACCGCGCGCCGTCGAGGCGGCCGGGGTATCGATTGCGGTCTTCCGCGTGGGCGAGGAGCTGTTCGCGCTGCACGACCTGTGCACGCATGAGCGCGTGCCGCTGTCCGAAGGCTTTGTCGAGGACGGCTGCGTCGAGTGCCCGCTGCACCAGGGCCTGTTCGACCTTCGCACCGGTGCGCCGCGCAAGGCGCCGTGCGTGACGCCGGTCCAGACCTATCCGGTGCAGGTGGCGGACGGCCGCGTGCGGATCCAGGTGCTGCCGCAACCGGTCGTGGTGTCCTGAAGGCGGGGAGCAGTCATGAGCACGGATCCACGGACGATCGTCATTGTCGGTGCTGGCCAGGCCGGCGGCTGGGCCGCACGCACGCTGCGCAGTGAAGGCTTCGGCGGCCGGGTGGTGCTGATCGGCGACGAAGCGCACCCGCCGTATGAACGCCCGCCGCTCTCCAAAGCAGTGCTGGCTGGCGAGGCCGCACCTGAAAGCGCACATCTGCTCGACGCCGCGACGCTGGCGACCTTGTCGGTCGAATGGCTCGCGAGTGCGCGCGTGGCGCGGCTCGACCGCGCGGCCAGGCAGATCGAGCTTGCCGATGGCAGCACCATCGCCTACGACAAGCTGATCCTCTGCACCGGCGGGCGGGCGCGCATGCTCGACGTGCCGGGTGCCGACCTGCCTGGCGTGCACACCTTGCGCACCATCGACGATGCGCAGCGCCTGGGTTCCGCACTGCGCCCCGGCGCGCGCGTGGCGGTGGTGGGCGGCGGCTGGATTGGGCTGGAAGTGGCCGCCACCGCGCGCAAGCGCGGCGCCGAGGTCACGGTGATCGAGGCCATGCGCAGGCTGTGCGAGCGCAGCATACCGGCGGCACTGTCCGAGCACCTGCTGGCGCTGCATGCCGCGCGCGGCACCGAGGTGCTGCTCGATACCGGCGTGGCAGGCATTTCGGCGATCGCGTCCGGCGGGCTCCGCGTGGCGCTGGCGAATGGCCGCGAGATCGACTGCGACGTTGCGGTAGTGGGCATCGGCCTGGTACCGAACGACGAGCTGGCGCATGCGGCCGGGCTGGCTTGCGAGGGCGGCGTGCTGGTCGACGCGCAGTGCCGCACGTCCGATCCGGACATCTTTGCAGCCGGCGACGTGGCCGTTGCGCGCAATGGCTGGGCCGGGCGCAGCATGCGGCTCGAGTCATGGCAGAACGCGCAAGAGCAGGGCATCGCCGCGGCAAAGTCCGCGCTCGGACACGCGGTGCACTACGACCCGCTGCCGTGGTTCTGGTCCGACCAGCACGACACCAACCTGCAGATCTACGGCGTGCCGCAGCCATCCCACCAGGTGGTGGTGCGCGGCGATCCGGCTAGCGGCAGCTTTGTCTTTTTCTACCTCGACGGCCAGTGCGTGACGGCCGCGCTCGGCGGCAACGCGGCGCGCGACCTGCGCTTCGCGCGGCGCCTGATCGAGCAACGCAAGCCGGTCAGGCCGCAAGACCTGGCCGACCCCGCCGTATCGCTGGCCAGGCTTTGACGGCTGCCGCCCCCGCAGCCAAGGCCTGCAAGCAGACACGGGCAAGCAGTCAGAACATAAGGAAACGGAGGAGACCATGCGACAAATCGACATACAGAGAATGGCCGGCGAGGCCAGGCTCAATGCTTTTCACTACCGCGTGCTGATCTGGTGCGCGCTGATCATCATCTTCGACGGCTATGACCTGGCCGTGGCCGGCATTGCGCTGCCGTCGATCATCAAGGAGATGGGGGTCGGGCCGACCCAGGCTGGCTTCCTGGTCAGCACCGCGCTGTTCGGCATGATGTTCGGCAACATCCTGCTGGGCACCATTGCCGACAAGATCGGCCGCCGCTGGGCCATCGCAATCTGCATCGCACTGTTCAGCGTCTTTACCGCCGCCGCGGGGCTATGCAAGGACCCCGTACTGTTCGGCGCGGCGCGCTTCCTGGCCGGGATCGGCATCGGCGGCGTGATGCCGAACGTCATCGCGCAGATGACCGAATACGCGCCGCAGCGCGTGCGCAGCACGATGGTGACGCTGATGTTCAGCGGGTACTCGGTTGGCGGCATGCTCGCGGCGGTGCTGGGCAAGGGCCTGATCGAAAGCTATGGCTGGCAATCCGTGTTTATCGCCGCGGGCCTGCCGTTGCTGCTGATCCCGCTGGTCCTGAAGTCGATGCCGGAATCCGTGCCGTTCCTGATCCGGCGCGGCCGCACGGATGAGCTCAAGCGCCTGGCGCGCAGCATCGATCCGGCCTACCGGCCTGGCGCCGACGATCGCTTTGTCATCGCCGGTGCCGACGTATCCGCCAGCGCGCCGTTCCGCCAGCTATTCCAGCAAGGCCGGGGCCCGAGCACGCTGATGTTCTGGCTGTCGTGCTTCATGTGCCTGTTCATGGTCTACGCGCTCAGCTCCTGGCTGGCCAAGCTGATGGCCAGCGCCGGCTACAGCCTGGGCTCGGCGCTGACCTTCGTGCTGGTGCTCAACCTCGGCGGCATGGTCGGGGCCGTCGGTGGCGGCTGGCTGGCGGACAAGCTCCATATCAAGTACGTGCTGATCGGCATGTACCTGATGGCCGCGGTGTCGATCACCCTGCTGGGCCACCCCATGCCGACCGGCTGGTTGTACCTGATGGTCGGCCTCGCCGGCGCATCCACCATCGGCACGCAGATCGTCGGCTGCGCCTATGCCGGACAGTTTTATCCCATCGGCATCCGCGCTGCCGGTATCGGCTGGACTCTGGGCATGGGCCGTGGCGGCGCCATCCTGGCACCGATCGTGATCGGGGTGCTGGTCGGCATGGGGCTGCGGCTCGAGCACAACTTCATGGCCATCGCGGTGCCCGGGATGGCGGCGGCGCTGGCCGTGCTGATGATCCGGCACGCGCGCTCGGCGTCGGTCGCGGCCGAACCGGGCAAGGCCACGGCCGACGCCGAGAGCATCGATATTCCGCAACGTCGCGCAAATTCCCACATTTAAGGAGAGCACTCATCATGGCTGAATACACCCCTTCCGAACTCCTGGCGCTGGTCAACAGCAGCCAGGTCAGCGCAGGCGATGAGCGCGTGCGCGCCATCACCGCGCGTATCGTCGCCGACCTGTTCCGCACCATCGAGTCGTTCCAGGTGACGCCGAAAGAATTCTGGTCGGCCATGCAATGGCTGACGCGCCTGGGCCAGGCTGATATGGTCGGCCTGATCACTGCCGGCCTTGGCTTCGACCGCCTGCTCGATATCCTCGAAGATGAAGCCGACCAGGCCGCCGCGCGCGCCCAGGGCACGCCGCGCGCCATTGAAGGCCCGCTCTACGTCCCCGGCGCGCCGGTGGCCCAGCGCGAAGTGCGCCTGGATGAAGGCAACGAGGGCAAGGGCGAAGTCCTGGTGATGGAAGGCCGCGTGCTGGACCTGGAAGGCAAGCCGGTGCCGCATGCGAGCGTCGACGTCTGGCATTGCAACGAACTGGGCCGCTACTCGCACTTCGACCCGGCGCAGCCCGCCTACAACCTGCGCCGCCGCATCGAGACCGACGCCGAGGGCAACTACCGCTTCCGCAGCTTCCTGCCGCCGGGCTATGCGATTCCGCCCAACAGCCCGGTGTCGGAACTGTTCGCGCTGCTGGGCCGCCACGGCAACCGTCCGGCCCACATCCACTTCCTGGTGGCGGGCGGCGGCAAGCGTGCGCTGACCACGCAAGTCAACATCCCCGGCGACACCTTCCTGGACGACGATTTCGCCTTCGCCACGCGCGATGGCCTGGTCGTGTCGCTGGAGAAGGTGGAGCGCTCGACCGAGTATGCCTCGCTCGGCGTGACTGGCCCGTTCACCCATGTGCGCTTCGACTTCGTGCTCCAGGATGCGCTGAACGAGGCCGAGGCGATCGCCGCCAGCCGCTACGCCACCGGAGCGGCCTGAGCCAGCCCTGGCAGGGCACGCCGCCGGCTCGAGCCGTCGGCGAGAATAGTTGAAATATAAACAATCGATCTAAATTAACCGATGAAGGGCCGTCCCACGGATGGCCCTTTGTGCCGGTATCGCACATCCAACAAGAAAGAAATTGGGGGAGCAAGGAATGAAAATCAGCAGGAGCAGGGGAGTGCCGGGCTGGCTCGGCATCGCGGCCATCGTGCTGCCGCTAGCGGGATGCGGGGGCTCATCCGAGCCTGTCGCCGATACGGTCTACACCAACGCGAAAGTCCTGACCGTCGACGCCGCCAATACCGTAGAGCAGGGATTCGCCGTCAAGGACGGAAAATTCCTGGCGGTCGGATCGTCAAGTGAATTAGGCAAGCATGTCGGCCCGGCCACGCGTGTGGTCGACATGGGCGGGCGCACCATTGTCCCTGGCCTCAGCGATGGCCACCTGCATGGCGCGGGCGGCGGCCCTGGCATCGACCTGTCGCGCACGCGCAGGATTGACGATGTGTTGGCCGCGATTCGCGATGCCGTTGCCAGCCATGCGCCCGGCGATCTGCTGCAAAGCAACTCCGACTGGCATGAGGCCCAGTTGAAAGAGGTTCGCCTGCCCACCCGCGCCGAGCTCGACGCTGTGGCGCCGAACAACCCGCTGGTGCTGCACCGCGGCGGCCTGACGGCCATGCTCAACAGCGCGGCGCTGGCCAAGTGGAATATCACCGAAAGCACGGTGTCGCCCGACGGCGGCATCATCCAGAAAGACAGCAACGGCCAGTTGACCGGCGTCCTGATCAACAATGCGCGCTCGCTGATGACGCTGCCCGCGCCGCCCAAGTTTGACGCCGCGGCACTGGAAGAAATGCAGCGCAAGCTCAATGCGCTGGGGCTGACCAGCGTGCGTGTGCCGGGCATGTTCACGGGCACTGACGTGCCCTCGGCCTATGCCGTCATCCGCCAGCTCCAGGCCGCGGGCAAGCTGAGCCTGCGCTTCCAGCTGCTGCTCAACGCCATGGCGCCCGTGAACTCGGCCGCGCAGATCAAGTCGATTATTGCCTCGGCCCAGTTGCCGCCAGGCTCTGGCGACGAATGGGTGCGCATCTGGGGCGCGAAGACTTCGGTCGATGGCGGGTTTGAAGGCGGCTATATGAGCCAGCCTTACAGCGAGCCTTACGGCAAGGGCGGAACGTTCTTCGGGCTGCCGCTGGTTTCCGGCCAGGCGTACCAGGATGTGGTCGGCGAACTGGCCCGCAACAAGTACCGCGTGGCCGTGCACGTGGTTGGCGATGCGGCGCTGGACCAGGTCCTGACGGCGTGGGAAAGCCTCGACAAGGCCAGCCCGGGCGCCGTCAGGGGCTGGACCATCGAGCATGCATTCGTGGTCCGCAAGGAGCAGCTCGACCGCGTACGCGCCCTGGGCGCCAGGCTGTCCGTGCAGGCCCACCTGTACGTTGCCGCACCGGTGCTGTCGAAGTACTGGGGGCACGACCGCGCAGAACACGTGACCCCCGTGAAGACCTTCATGGATGCCGGCTTCCAGCTCGTCGGCGGCACCGATTCCGCGAACATGCCGGTCAATCCGTTCTGGGGGATGTATCACTTTATTACCCGCGACACGATCACCGACGGCGTATATGGACCGGACGAACGCGTGGGACGCGCCGACGTGCTGCGCATGTTCACCATCAACTATGCCGACCTGAACGGCGAGGCCGATACCAAGGGCTCGATCGAAAAGGGCAAGCTGGCCGACTTCGTGGTGTTGTCAGGAGACTATCTGACGGTGCCTGAAGTCGACATCCAGAATCTCCACGCCATTGCCACCTATGTCGGAGGCCGCCAGGTGTACCGCGACGCGGCCACTTCGGTTCCGGCCTTTTAAGTCGAAGAGTACCGGCATACGAACGCCGTACGCAGCACGCTCGTGACGAGATAGCCTCACCGGTCCGTTCGCCCGGTGCGTGCAGTCTCGTCAGGTAGCGTGCGTGCCTGACAAGCCGAAGCGAAGCGATTCCGGCGGATGCATTGAAATCTTGAGGGAGCAGCCACGGCGCCGGGCGTAAGAGATGTTATTGCGCCACTTTCGTCCCCGCCCGCAATCGGCTTGCCGCTCTCCGCTTTCGCCGCAACGTGAGCTCTGACTTGCGATGTGCAGTGATTGCGCCTCTAATGGGTGCGTGACAGGCGAATGCGGTCAGAGGGCGATATGCGCTGCGCGAGTTGCGGGTTCGAGAATCCCGCAGGAGTCAACTTCTGCGAAGAATGTGGGAGCAGGCTTGCGCAGGTTTGCCCCCAATGCGGCAAGGAGTCCAGCCCTACGGCAAAGTTCTGCGGAGCGTGCGGCGCCTCCCTGGCTGCCGCCGTTGTCACGCCCGGTACTCGCTCGGTCCTGGCCCCGGCCCCGGCCTCGGCCAATTCCGCCCCCGTTCTGTACACGCCACCCCATCTGGCCGAGCGCATCCTTGCCGAACAGGCGGCCATGGAAGCCAGAGGCGGCACGGCGGGCGAACGCAAGACCATTACCGCGCTGTTCGCGGACATGGCTGGCTCGACGGCATTGATCCAGGACCTGGACCCCGAGGAAGCGCGCGGACTGATCGACCCGGTGGTGGCCCTGATGATGGAGGCCGTGCACCACTATGAGGGATACGTCGCCAAATCCCTCGGTGACGGCATCATGGCGCTGTTCGGCGCACCCATTGCGCACGAGGACCATCCGCTGCGGGCTTTGTTCGCGGCGCTGCGCATGCAGGAAGCGATGCGCTGCCATGCTGACCGGGTCCGCCTGGAGCAGGGCGTGCCGCTGCAGATCCGCGTAGGCGTCCATACCGGCGAAGTGGTGGTGCGTTCCATCCGCAAGGATGACCTGCGCACCGACTATGACCCGGTGGGACACACCATCCATATCGCCGCGCGCATGGAAGGCGTTGCCATGCCGTCGTCCATCCTGGTCAGCGAATCGACCCACAAGCTGACCGAAGGGTATTTCAAGTTCAAGGACCTTGGGACGACAAGCGTCAAGGGCGTCCGCGAGCCGCTCGCGGTCTACGAGGTACTCGGCCTCGGCGCGTTGCGTACGCGCCTGCAGGTGGCGGCGCATCGCGGCCTGGCGAAGTTTGTCGGGCGCCAGGCCGAACTGGAACGCTTGCAGCACGCCTTTGCGTCGGCCAGGGAAGGGCGCGGGCAGATCATCGGCGTGGTGGGCGAGGCGGGCGTTGGCAAGTCGCGCCTGTTCCACGAGTTCAAAGGACGCGCGCAGCAAGGCTGCATGGTGCTCGAGACCTTCTCCGTATCGCACGGCAAGGCGTTTCCTTACCTGCCGCTGGTCGACCTGCTGAGGAACTACTTCCAGATCACGATACAGGATGACGAACGCCTGTGCCGCGAGAAGGTCGCGGGCAGGCTCATGATCCTGGATCGCACCCTGGAGGAGCATCTGCCCTACGTGCTTTACCTGCTCGGCTTCAGCGAGCCGGGGTCGGTGCTGCCGACGATGGACTCGGCGATCCGGCGCCAGCGCACCTTCGAAGCCATCGCACGCCTGCTGGTGCGCGAGAGCCAGAACCAGCCGCTCATGGTCCTGTTCGAAGACCTGCAATGGCTGGATAGTGAGACCGAGGCTTTCCTCAATATCCTGATCGAGCATGTGCCGCAGGCCCGGATCCTGTTGCTGGTCAATTACCGCCCGGAGTACGCGCATGACTGGGGCGCCAGGCCCTATTACACCCAGTTGAGCCTGGATCCGCTGGGGCTGGCAGAGGCGCAGGGGCTGCTGACGGGACTGCTGGGCAACCATCCCTCGCTCTTGCCCCTGAAAGCGCTGATCCTGTCGAAGACCGAAGGCAACCCGTTCTTTATGGAGGAAGTGGTCCAGACGCTGGTTGAAGAAAAGGTCCTGCTCGGCCAGCCCGGCAGCTACCGGATCGAGAAGCCGCCGCTGGACCTCCATATTCCGACAACCGTGCAGGGGGTGCTCGCTGCCCGTATCGACCGGCTGCCCGTCGCGCAGAAGGAATTGCTGCAGACCCTGGCGGTAATCGGCAAGGAGTTTCCGCTAAGCCTGATCCAGCATGTCAGCGCCATGCCGGAAGAGACGTTGCGCCCCCTGTTGGGCGATCTCCAGGCAGGGGACTTTATCTTCGAGCGTCCGGCGTTCCCCGAGGTGGAGTATTCGTTCAAACACGCCCTGACGCAGGAGGTGGCCGGCAACTCCCTGCTGACGGGGCAGCGCAGCATGCTGCATGAACGCACGGCCCAGGCCATCGAGGCGCTGTATCCAGGCCGGCAGAAGGACTATTGCAGCGAGCTGGCTCACCATTACAGCAAGAGCGGCAATGTACCAAAGGCGATCGAATACCTGCACCTCGCTGCACAACTGGCCCTGCAGCGCTCGGCCCAACTCGAAGCCATCCGCCATCTCAGCGCCGCTCTCGAGCTGCTCAAGTCCACGCCGGACTCGCCGGCGCGGGCGCGCGAAGAACTCATCCTGCTGCTGACGCTCGGCCCGGCCTGGATGGCCGCCCGAGGCCACGCTTCCGCGGAAGTGGAGTCCACTTACAGGCGTGCGCTTGCCTTGTGCGAGCAGGGCGGGGAAACCCCGGAATTATTCTCGGCGCAGATGGGGCTGTGGTCGTTCTATCAGTTGCGCGGGCAGTATGACACCGCGCTCGCCCTGGCCGAGCGCTTGCTTGGTTCAGCGCAGCGTTCGCAAAGGCCAGAGCATCTTGCCGAGGCGCACCGCACCGTCGCGGCAAGCGTGTTTCGCCTGGGCCGGATCGGCGAGGCTCGTACGCATATGGAGCAGGTGCTCATGCTGCATCACCCGGAGGGGTACATCCATGATTTCCTGCTGGGCTATGGCCGCCTGCCGGCCATCCATGCCTTGAGCGCCCTGGGATGGATCCTGTGGTATCTGGGCTTTCCGGACCAGTCCCGCCAGCGCAACGAGGAGGCCCTGGCGCTGGCCAGGAAATGTGCCGATCCTTTCAGCCTTGCGCTGAGCCTGCTGTTCGCGGCCGAACTGCACCTGTACCGGCGCGAGGCGCCACTGGTGCGGGAATATGCGGACGCCGCCATCGCGCTATCGAGCGAGCAGGGGTTCCCTCTCTACCTGGCGTGGGGAACCATCCTGCGCGGCTGGACGCTGGCCGAGGCGGGCAACCACGAGGAGGGCATTGCCCGGATACGCGAAGGCCTCGCGGACTACGAGGCCACTGGTGCGGTGTTGGGGCAGTCACGGATCCTGGCTCTCCTCGCTGAAGGCTATGGCTTATCCGGTACCCCTGAAACGGGCCTTGTTACGCTGGCTGAGGCGCAGCAGTTGGCGGAGTCCAGGGGCGAGCGCTTTGCGGAACCCATATTGCTTCGTCTCAAGGGGGAACTGCTGCTGCAGTCGACAGGCGACGCAACTGGCAGGCGTGCCAGGGACACGGAGGCCGAAGCATGCTTTCAGAATGCGGTTGCCGTTGCCCATGACCAGGGATCGCGCTCGCTCGAGTTGCGCGCCGCGCTGAGCCTGGCGCGGCTATGGCAGCGACAGGGCAAGGCGCACGCCGCGCACCGGATGCTGGCAGAGATTCACGGCCTGTTCACGGAGGGGTTTGATACGGCCGACTGGCAAGAAGCGCAGGCGCTGCTTGCCAGCCTGGCGTAAGCGAGAGCCCCTCATGTGTCGTGTTTGTGACTGTGGATGGACGTTACCGACTCTACATCCAGGTCGAAGAACGGACTGTCTGGCGGGGGCGGCGGCAGCCCCGCGCCCCAGCTGGCGATGGCAAGCTTGATGTACTCGGCCATCTGATCGTCGGAAACGTCCCTGGGTTGGTCGATGGTGACGATATAGCGGCGATTTCTCATGATGGGGTCCCCCTGTCCATGCGGCATGGGCCCTGAGCAGCCATTCGGGAATACCTGCTGAAACGCTGTCGGATGTACCGCAGACCGCATTTTCAGGGTCAGCGATATTCCCACACCGGATTCCTCCCGGGTTTCGCTGCCAGCCGGCAGCTCCATTCAAACCCGGCACCCGTGTGATGCCATGACGTTCGTCGGATGCGCCGGTGCGCCGTCGGCTGCCTTCGGGTGCATATCGGCTTAGTTCAGTATAGGCATCGAGAGGTTTACCCCGGTCGACTGAGGCAGGCGTTCACAGGACAGTCCAATCCGACCGGCAGTTGCCAGCGAGCAGGTTCGCTACCGGCGATGCCGTGCTTTCCACGGCCACGCAGGGGGATGCCGTCAGCATTGGGACAGCGTATCGGCCAGCCACTCGATCACCGGCCGGAAGCGCGACGCGCCGCGAAATTCGGTGGGGTAGGCCAGCCAGATCTCGCGCATGACCTCGGGGACCTCGCGCAACAGGCGTAGCCCGGCATCGTCGCGCGCCACGTAGTGCGGCAGCAGGGCCGTCCCGAGGCCCGCGCGCACGGCTTCGCGCACGGCCAGCAGGTTGTTCGAGTGAAAGGCGATGCGGCGCTTTGCGCCATGCGGCCAGGTGGCCTCGGGAATGCCATAGCCTTCGTCGAGCAGCGCGCATAGCGGGGTGCTCTCGTCCATGGGGACCTTGGCCGAGCCATAGAGCCCGAACCGCACCGTGCCGACGCGCATGGCCACGATATCGTCTTCCTGCGGCCGTGCGAGCCGCACGGCGAGATGTGCGTGCCGCCGTGCCAGGCTGGCCCGGCGGTCGTCCAGTTCAAGGCGAACCACGATGTCGGGATTGGCTGCATACAGCCCGGGCAGTCGCGGGATCAGGAAGTGGCTGCCCAGCGCTGCCGTCGCGGCGACGCGCACCACGCCGGAGGTACCGCTGCCCGTGCCCTCAAGCTCGCGCATCAGGCGGTCGGCCGATTGTTCCATCTGCCGCGCCGCCGTCAGCGCATTGCGGCCCGCCGAGGTCAGTTCGAAGGCGCCTTCGGCCCGCGTGGCCACGGGTTTGCCCAGCGCGTTTTCCAGCCGCCGGATGCGCCGGATGGCCGTGGCATGGGTGATATCCAGCTCGCGCGCGCAAGCCGAATAGCTGCCGGCGCGGATCAGGGTGGACAAGGTCAGCAGGTCGTCCCACGAGACTGTACGTTTTTGCACAGCGGCTGTGTGTGAGTGGGTAATTGGCGCACAGCATAGCGTGATCTACGATGCCTGCACAACCTACTCAACCGGAGAATCCGCGATGTCTGCTACTACCCCCGTTACCCTGCTCGACGCTGCCGGCGCCAGCCGCAAGCCCTCTGCCTGGGAGGACTCCGTGCTGGTCCTGGTGGACCACCAGCGCGAATACACCGACGGCGTGCTGCCGCTGACCGGCATGCCGGAGGCCGTGGCCGCCTGTGCCGAGCTGCTGGCGCTGGCACGCCGGCACGGTACGCCGGTCATCCACGTGGCGCACCACGGCAAGGGCAAGGGGGCCTTTGATCCGGCGGGGCCCTATGTGTCGTTCATCGAAGGACTGACGCCGCAGGCGGACGAGCAGACGGTGGTCAAGCACCTGCCGAACAGCTTTGCCGGCACGGACCTGGCCGCGCGGCTCACGGCGCTCGGCCGCAAGGAACTGATCGTGGCAGGCTTTCAGACCCATATGTGCATCAGCGCAACGGTACGTTCGGCACTGGATCACGGCTATCGCGTCACGCTGGTGGCCAATGCCTGCGCCACGCGCGACCTGCCCGACCCGCTCGGCGGCGAGCCGTTGCGCGCGGCGCAATTGCACCGTGTCACGCTGGCGGCATTGCACGACCGCTTTGCGACGGTGGTGCCGGATGCATCGGTCTGGAAGGCCTGATTCGGCGGAACGCGCCGCAAAAAGCCGGGGCAAAAACAAAAACGGACGGTGCCGAAGTGGCGACCGTCCGTGTTTGCGTTGTGCGTTGGTAGGCTCGATTGGACTCGAACCAACGACCCCCACCATGTCAAGGTGGTGCTCTAACCAGCTGAGCTACGAGCCTAGCGAAGCCGCAGATTATAGAGAGCCCTTCGCGGCTGTGCAAGTGTTTCGGGAATGTTTTTCGTTCAGGCGGTGATGCGGTCCCGCAGTTCGCGCTTGAGCACCTTGCCGATGGCGCTGCGCGGCAGGCTGTCGACCACATGCAGCGCGCTCAGGCGCTGCGTCTTGCCCAGGCGTTCGTTGGCCCAGTCGAGTACCGCCTGCGCCGTTGTGCCATGGCCATCGCGCAGCGCGATGAAGCCGACCGGCGTTTCGCCCCAGCGCTCCGATGGCACGCCGACCACGGACACATCCGCCACGGCCTCGTGCGTGCGCACCACGGCCTCGATATCGCTCGGATAGATGTTGAAGCCTCCGGAGATGATCACGTCCTTCATGCGGTCCATCAGCACCAGGAAGCCGTCTTCATCAAAGCGGCCGATATCGCCCGTGCGGATAAAGCGATTGCCCTCGGCATCATGCCACTCCACCTCGGCGGACTTGGCCGGCAGGTTGTGGTAGCCGTTCATCATGGCACCCGAGCGGCCGACGACTTCGCCGATGCTGCCGGGCGGCAGTTCCTTGCCGTCTTCGTCGATGAGACGGACATCCGCGCCTGGTGCCGGGCGCCCGACGGTGTGCAGCTTGTCGGGGAACTCGTCCGCGACCAGCATGCAGCCGCCACCGCCCTCGGTCATGCCGTACAGCTCCGTCAGCTTGCCGGGCCAGCGGCGCAGCACTTCGCCCTTGAGAGCCGCGCTGAAGGGGGCGCTGGTGCAGAACTTGCGCCGGAAGCTCGACAGGTCGTACTTGTCGAAATCCGGATGGGCCATCAGGCGCTGGTATTGCACCGGCACCAGCATGGTGTGCGTGACGCGATGGTGCTGGGCCAGTTCCAGGTACTTGCCGGCGTCGAACTTCGGCATCAGCACGGCGGTGCCGCCCAGCCCGATGGTCGGGAAGAAGCTGGCGAGCGTGGTGTTCGAGTAGAGCGGGGTGGAGAGCAGCGTGATGGCATCGGTGCCGTAGCCGGTCATGGCGCCGCGCGACACGTGCGCCCAGCGCATGCCGTGCGACTGCACGATGCCCTTGGGCATGCCGGTCGTGCCGGACGAATAGATGATGTTGAGCGGCAGTTCCGGGCGCACTTCCGGTTCCGCGAACGGTGCGCCGGCCGGTGCCAGCCATGACTGGAATGGCTGGCCCGCGGCGCTGTTATCCAGCGTCACCAGACGCGTGTTGCCGAGCTGCGGCAGCACGGGCCGCAGCGCATCGGCGACCGCGGCATCGAGGAACAGGATGCTGGCGCCTGCATCGGCCACCATATCGGCCAGGCTCTGCGCGGTGGACGACGGCGCGAGCGGCGCGACGACCACGCCGGCGCGGATGGCGCCGAGGTATACCGCGGCATATTCGACGGACGAGGTCGCGCAGATCGCGATGGCGCCGCCGGGCGGTACGCCGTCGCGCTGGAGCGCGGCGCCGATGCGGTTCATGGTGGCATCGAGCTCGCCATAGGACATCGATTGCTCGCCCTGCACAAGGGCGACATGCGCGGGCTGGTTGGCAGCGTGGCCGCGCACGAGCGTGGACATGCTGGTAAAGGGGCGTTGCATCGGGGAGGTGTCGGTCATGGCATGCAGGCCGGCGGAGCTTGTCCTTCCGCCGGCGATGGGGAATTCGGTTCGGGAGGCTTACTGTACCTGGGCGCCGGAGTCCTTGACGACTTTGCTCCAGCGCGTGATCTCGGCGTCGATATGCGTGCGCAGGGCGTCAGGCGTCGAGCCCACCGGTTCATAGCCATTGGACGCGAGGTTGGCCTTCAGCTCGGGCTCCTTCAGGACCGTCGCAATCTCGCGGCTGAGGCGGTCCACCACCGGAGCCGGCGTGCCGGCCGGCGCCAGTACGGCATACCAGCCGGTGATGTTGATGCCCGGCACGCCAACCTCGGCCAGCGTCGGTACGTCGGGCGCGATGGCGGCGCGCTTCGAGCCGGTCACCGCGAGTGCGCGCACCTTGCCGCTGCGCACGTGCGGCAGCGTGGTCGAGATGCTGTCGAAGGTCAGCTGGATCTCGCCCGACAGCATCGCCGTCACGACCTGCGCGCTGCCCTTGTACGGCACGTGGGTCATCTTGATGCCCGCCACCGAATCGAACAGCTCGCCCGCGAGGTGGCCCGTGTTGCCGTTGCCGGCCGAGCCGAACGTGAGCTTGCCCGGCGATGCCTTGGCTTCGGCGATCAGCTCCGGCACCGTGCTGGCGCGCAGCGAGCTGCTGCCGGCCAGGATCATCGGCAGGTTGGCCACCAGCGAAACCGGCGCGAAGTCCTTGCGCGTGTCATATGGCAATTTGGGATACAGGCTCGCATTGATCGCATGCGCGGCCAGCACCATGATCAGCGTGTTGCCATCGGGTTTGGCGCGCGCGAGCGTCTGCGTGGCAATGGTGCCGCCGGCGCCGGGCCGGTAGTCGAGCACCACCGGCTGGCCCAGCCGTTCCTGCAGCCGTGCGGCCACCGGGCGCGCCAGCAGGTCGGCACTGCCGCCGGGCGGATAGGGAATCAGAAGCTGGATCGGACGGGAGGGCCAGGTCTCTGCCCTGGCCAGGCCAGGGTGGCCGAGCGTGGCGGCCGCGGCGAGTGCCAGGCCGGTGGCCAGCAGCCAGGCCCGGCGCTGCGTGCCGGTGCGCGAATGCGTATTCATCGCTGTCTCCTTGGGTGTTCTTGTGCCGGCCGGTGCCGGAGTGTCCTCTCGCGTGGCGGCTGGGACACTTATGTGGGAAACCTTAAATCGCGCGCGCGGGCAGGGGAATTCGGAAATGGCTAAGGCTGTGTTCCATAGCCGGCCGGCTCTCAAAAATCTTTGTGATCCGGGAGATTTTTGGACCGGTTGTCGCTGGATTGAGGAAATCTTTGCGATCAGGGAGATTTCTTGATTCCTTCTGCGTGGCAGCCTAAAATCCTTGCAACCAGGGAGATTTTATGCAATTTCAGCTTGGCGACGCCGCCGACATCGGCGCTGTCGTGCGTGCCTCGCGCAAGGCACACGGCATGCGCCAGGACGACGCCGCTGGTGCGATCGGCGTCAGCGAGAACTTCATGGTCCGCGTCGAGAACGGCGCCGACGGGATCCAGTGGGGCAAGCTGTTCCAGGTGCTGAGTGGACTGGGCATCCGTATTGTGCTGGACATGCCGGAGGCCGCTGCGCCGCTGCTTGGCACCGAGCGCGACAAGCTGCGCCAACGCCAGGCCCGCAATCGCCGGCGCCAGGCTTTGGCGGAAACGGCATCGGACCTGGCCGATAAGGACGGGCATGGCTGATCGTGTACTGGTGGCGAGCATCAACGGCGCGCCGGTAGGCACGCTGCGCGATGAGCAGGACGTCTGGTCATTCGAATACACGCCCGGATGGCTGGAAGATCCGCAAGGCTTTCCGCTGAGCCCGGCGCTGCCATTGCAGGCCGGCCGGCAAATGGACGGCAGCAGCGTGCGTCCGGTCCAGTGGTACTTCGACAATCTCCTGCCGGAAGAGGGCCAGCGCGTGTTGCTGGCCCGTGACGCAGGCATCCGCAATGAAGCGGATGCCTTTGCATTGCTGGCGTGGTATGGCGCCGAATCGGCTGGCTCGCTGACGTTGTTGCCGCCGGGCAAGCCCTTGCCGCAGGCGCCGGCGCTCCGTCCCCTGGCGGATGCCGAACTGGATGCGCGCATCCGCAACCTGCCGCGCGTTCCGCTGACGCACGATGCGCTCAAGCGCATGTCGCTGGCGGGGGCCCAGCACAAGCTGGCGGTTGTGCTGCAAGACGGCCAGCTGTATGAACCCGGTGCGGATACCCCATCGACGCATATCCTCAAGCCGACGCACCAGGAAAACGCGTTCTATCCGCATTCGGTCGTCAACGAGTGGTTCGTGATGTCGCTGGCCGCCCGGCTGAAGCTGGACGTGCCGGCGGTGCACCGGCGCTATGTGCCGTCCCCCGTCTACCTGGTCGATCGCTTCGACCGGCGCCGTCTTCAGCAGGGCTGGCGGCGGCTGCATGCCATCGACGCGTGCCAGTTGCTGAACCTCTCGCGCGCGTTCAAGTACGACCAGGGCAGCGTCGAAAGGCTCGCGGAGCTTGCCGGGCTATGCCGTGCGCCGGCACTGGTGCGGGCGAGGCTGTTCGACTGGCTGGTGTTCAATGTCCTGACCGGCAATTCCGATGCGCACCTGAAGAACCTGAGCTTCCTTGTTTCGGACGAAGGGATTGCGCTGGCGCCGTTCTATGATTTGCTGAGCGAAGCCGCGTACGGTACGCGCACCTACGACAAGACTGGCTGGCCGGACGCGCACAGGTTTGCCTGGCCGGTGCTGGGCGTCGAGTTCTATGGCGACTTTTCGCGTGCGCTTGTGCTTGAGGCCGGGCGTGTGATGGGGCTGGCGACGGCGACCGCGGAGCGTCGCCTCGATGTCATGCTGAAGGGCATCGGGCCCGCAGCCGAAGGGCTTTATGCGCAGGCGGAACAGGAAAACGCCGCCATGGCAGCGAAGGATCCCGCACTGCGTGGCGGGCTGGCTGGTGAACTGGCCTGCTTGCGGGTGATTCGGTTCACGGTGATTGCCGATATGGTGAGGGCGCTGTCGCGGTGAGGGCTCGCGGCGCTGAGCTCGCTTGCGGCGGTCCCGCCGCAGTATAGGATGGATAGGACTCTTCACAAGGTGCCAGCCATGACGATCGACTACTTTGCAGAGAACAATCCGGCAACGCGAACGCTACCGCGCTCGCTCGCGACGAAGGCCGGTGATTTTGTCTATGTATCGGGGCAGGTGGCAAGGGCGCAAGACGGTACCCTGGTCGCCGGTGGGATCGAAGCACAAACGCGCCAGACCTTGCACAACGTCGCGAGCGTACTGGCACTGGCAGGTTGTACGCTCGACGACGTCGTCAAGACAACGGT
The DNA here is from genome assembly GCF_057798915.1 of Cupriavidus sp. 22TCCZM01-5. NCBI lineage: Bacteria > Pseudomonadati > Pseudomonadota > Betaproteobacteria > Burkholderiales > Burkholderiaceae > Cupriavidus > Cupriavidus sp. 22TCCZM01-5. Next base: position 48,723 of record NZ_JBYOJR010000002.1, on the reverse strand, counting down.
GTGGCTCGAAGACCCGCGCGACTTTGAGGAATTCAATCGCATCTACGGCGAGTTCTTTCCGCATGGCAAGCCGGCGCGTTCGACATTGCAGGGCAAGAACATGGCCGGCACCAAGATCGAAATCGAGGCCATCGCCTATAAGCCATGACGTTCTGTCCATGGCATTTCCGCAAGGGCATCATGGTCTCATGACCCGCATCACGGGGTGATGATCGACTAGCCCGGCATCGAGCGCTGCGCTCATGGCCGGATTCACTTCGTCTTCGAAGAGGACGGTGTCTCCCATCAGCATGACCTGACGGCCATGCGCTGGCGTGAACGCCGCCCACGAAGTCAGCCCCATGAATGGGGGCATGGTTGTGCCATCCACCGTTTACCGAACGGATGCCAGTCGCAGCCCGTCACGGTCAGGCTTAGCATTCCTGCCAGGACAGTCGCAGCGACTTCACGGGCAACAATCATGCTTGTTCCTTGTCAGCGCTATTTCGCTACCGTGGCGCCGAACGAGAAGGCATCGAACAATGTCACGCTGTCCGCCTTCGTCCAGACGCCAACCGCTCCAGCGCCACTGATGTGCTCGTCGGTCACGTCAATTTGTCGTGTGCCGTCCAGGAAAACCTGAATATGGCTCCCGGCGAAATCCACACGCAATGTGTGCCAGACCCGGGCCGCGACAGGCGTTTCCTGATACTTGATCGTGTGCCTGCGTCCGCCGGTCGTGTAATACAAGGAGACGTTGTTCTCCAAGGCGTTTGCTCTCGCAATGTAGTACTGGGTACCGTCTTTCCAGCGCCAGACTACCCCGCCGGCCTGGTCATCCCGACCTGAGATCGGCTTGAACTTCACCTCGACATACCCGTCGGTCATGGCGGTGTCCTGTTTGACGCACCACGGAAAATCGCCGGAGCCGGACTGCTTGAGTACATTGCCCCCGTTTGGCGTGGTTGGGTCGGCTTCAACCGTCCATCTCGGCTGGCCGTGACCGGTGACGCCTGCCAGCCACCCTGTGGGCAACGCCCCTGGCTTGACTTGACTGAACATGACGGTCTCACCCAATGCGGGAAGGGTTATCAGTAAGAGTAATGGGGTGAGTAAGAGCCGGTTCATCTGGACTCCGCGTGTGTTCACGCAGGCATTTTTGGCGGCCACTGATGCGTTTCCGCCTGGCAGCTTTGACACCATGCATAGAGCGCGTCATACATCACCATGCCGTGCTCAAGCATTTCGTGGTCGTCGGTGAACACGTGGGACAGCCCTAGTGAGATGGCATAGAGCCCGCCCGACTGCGGTGTCAGGTCCAGCCGGGACGTATCCGCGCCGCGCACGATGCCGGCCATTTGCTGCAGGGCCGGATCACTACCGAGGTTGTACTTGTCGAGAAACGCGTCAAAGCTGCAAAGCTCGCCCACATGCGTCAGCTCGACACCCGGGATGTCATAAGGAATTGCGCCGGTCTCGCTGGCGATGCGCACGACGTCCCCGCTTGGCACATACAGGAAGTCCGGTCTCTCGTCGATGAAGCGTGCGATGAGCCACGGACAGGCGATACGATCGATCTTGGGGCGTTCCCGCGTAATCCACTGCATGAGAGCCTCCGTTCGTTTGACAGGGTGCGTCGGACTATCGTTCTACAGCGGCCAGGCGCTCGGCGACGCGTTCCCAGTGGATGTTCTGCATGAACGCATCCACGTAGGCCGCTGCCTTGGCGCCGTAGTCCATATGGTAGGAGTGCTCGTACATATCGAGCGCGAGGATGGGCGTGGCACCCGCAAGCGTGTGGGCATGATCCGACGCCCACTGGTTGACGAGTCGCCGGTCGCGTGGCGAGTAGGTCAGGAGCACCCAGCCCGAGCCGCCGCCAAGCGCCTTGCCCATGGCCGTGAACTCAGCCTGCCAGCGCGAGACCGAGCCAAAGTCGCGTTCGATGGCAGTCCTGAGATCGCCTTCCAGCGGACCGCCATCACCGAGGCTGTCGAAATACACCTCGTGCAGGATCATGGAGTTCGCGGCAATCAGTTCCTCCCGCTTCAGCCCATTGAGCACAAACACGGGGACGGTCGCCATATCCAATGCGGCAAGCTCGGCCGTGATGGCGTTCAGGCGCTTCACCGCGCCCCCGTAGTTGTTTTCGTGGTGGCTGATGATCAGCTTTTCGGACAGGCCCGGCAGGCTCGTCGGATCGCAAGCCAGCGGCTTCGTCTGGTAGGTCATGGGATCTCCCGTGGCGTTTCAGTGATGCAGCAGCGGATAGGCCACCAGGCCAATCAAGGCGGCTCCTGCAACAATCATGGGCTCGGAAAGCTTCTTGAATTTCAGCAGCAGAGCCACGGTAACAAGGGCCAGCAGCGCAGTCGGGATATCCACGATCGAACGCTTGGCCAGCACGATGACCGCTCCCGTGATGGCGCCCACGGCCGCGGCAGTGACGCCATCCACAAAGGCCAGGATGGCGGGCAGCTTGCCGTACTTCTTGAAATAGGGGGCAGGCAGGATCGTGAACAGGTAGCAGGGCAGGAAGGTGCCGGCCGCCGCCACGCAGGCGCCAGGCAGCCCCGCGACCAGGTAGCCGATGAAGCCAACGGTAATCACCACGGGGCCGGGCGTGATCATCGCCACGGCCACCGCGTCCACGAACTGCTTGTCGTTCAGCCAGTGAAAGTCCGTGACCACGCCACCGTACAGGAATGGCACGATGGCCAGCCCCGAACCGAAGACGAAGGCGCCGGCCTTGGCAAAGAACAAACCGATCTGCCAAAGGAGTGGCCAGTCCAGCGTACTCAGCACGCCGCTTGCCGCCGGCAATGGCGTCGCCGCCAGGGCATTCATCTTCCCCTGGCGCAGCCACTTGGGCGGAGCGCGCCAGAACCAGACCAGGACACCGCCCGCAAGGAAGAGCCACGCCACCTCCGATTCGGTGATGACCGTGACCGCGGCGAGGACCAGGTAGACAAACCACAGCAGCTTGTCCTTGCCCACGCTCTTGTTGGTCAGCTTGTAGGCGCTGATTGCGATGATGCCGATTACCGCGGCGCCTACGCCGTAGAACACCGACTGCATCCAGGTCAGTCCGCCGAAGCGCACGTAGGCCCAGCCGAGCGCCACCACCATCAGAAACGAGGGCAGCACGAACGCGATGCCGACCAGCGTGGCGCCCAGCACGCGGTAGTGCACATAGCCGAGGTAGATCGCCAGCTGGGCTGCCAGCGGCCCCGGTGCGAGTTGCGCCAGCGCGAGGCCTTCCTTGTAGTCGGCATCGGTGATCCACTGCCGCGCATCCACCAGGTCCCGGTGCATATAGCCGGCGAGCGCCACCGGACCGCCAAAGCCGAGGGTGCCCAGCCGCAGGAAGTACATCACCAGTTGCCGCAACGTGTAACCAGCGTGTCCGTGTGGGGATTGGTCCGAGGTGTCGGGTGGTAGGGGCGAGTTCATCGTTTGTCTTGGGAAGGGGAAATCTGGGGAAATCTGACTCTGCTGAAGTGCAACGGCCTAGCGCTTGCGACTTCCGGAAAAATGCGTGTGGAGGGAGTCGAGGACGCGGCTGATTTCGTCGAGCAGCGCATCGTCATCGGGCAAGCGTTCACGCGCGCCAGCCAGCACGGCTTCGAAGCCAGTCGCCTCCGCAACCGGCGTACCGCCGATGTCCAGCACATGGACCATCTGGCCAAGGTGAACCAGTCCTTTGTCCTCCTCGAGCCCGAAGCTGGCGAGCAACACCTCGAAGGAAACGCGGTCGCCGATATGCGTGAACGTCGCCCCATCGAAGTCGAACCCCAGCACGTCGTCCGGGCATTGACGAACGTCGTCGAGCCAGAGGAAGGTGGCATGGGGGTCGATGAAGCGGCGGATCAACCAGGCACAGGCGACGCGGTCCACCCAGAGATGCCGCCGCGTCGCCCAGCGTCGTCCCTGGTACTGGGCCGGGTCTCGCCGCGGGATGCTGCCCGCCACGCCGTGCGGCTCTCCCGGCGACAGCATGATGTCGACGGCCGCGTTGAAATCGCGCCATTGCGCTTCCGCGCGGGTTGACGCCTCGTTGGGGAAAAAGTCGATCTTGCGTATCGCGTCGAGTCCCCGGCCGTGGCGGCGGGCAATGCGCAGCAACTCCGCTTCATCCGCGCTGCCCAGCGTTGCGCGCGCGCCTGAAAGCTCCGCCGTCCAGGCCGCGTATTCGGCCGTCCGGTCGAACAGTGCGCGATACTCGAGATCCTGCTGCGCATCGGTGGCCTGAACCGACAGAATCCAGACTTTGCCGTCCTCGCCGGCCGCGTCGTCGGCCAGGGACTGGAGCTGGGCACGGGGTCCCATCAGGTTGGGCAACAGATAGGCACCATCGCGCAGCGCTGCGCCGCCCAATGACTTGATGCCGCGCCAGAGCCGCATACGCGGCGTGGCTGCCGACGTCGGCAGGCTGACGACCAGCAGCAGCCAGGCGGTTTCGGGGAGCGATTGACGAGCATTCATGTGCCCAGCTTAGCTGGTCGTAGTGGCTGCTTCAATGTTGTAGAAACCTCTACAGCTTCTGATTCGATGCCGTTAGGATGCCTCATGGGTCACATTTATTGCGTCTTCATTTATTACGTCTTCATTTATTGCGTCTTCCGGTAGCTGCCTCGAAATACATGGACCGTGGGCTGACCGCTGCCGGCCATTTGTGGCATGGTGCTGAATTGCCAGGCCGCCGGCGAACCGGGACCGCAAGCCGTGCTGGAAATCTGAGTTTGCGAGTCCGGGTTCGCCTCATCCCTGTGATCCGTTCATGTCCATTCGTACCGCATCCCCGGCATTACTGGCAGCCCTGCTGTTCGGCGCAAGCACACCGCTGGCCAAGGCGCTGACCGGATCCGTAGCCCCGCTCCTGCTGGCGGGCCTGCTATATCTTGGCAGCGGCATCGGACTGGCGTTTGTCCTCGCAATCCGAAGAATCTGGATGACGCCTGATCCGGGTGGTGGCCACGGCGGCATTCCGCGCGCGGAGGTACCGTGGCTGATTGGCGCAATCGTTGCGGGAGGCATAGCGGGACCGGCGCTGCTGATGACCGGGCTCGTCTCGACCAACGCCGCTCCGGCATCGCTTCTGCTGAACGTGGAGGGCGTGTTCACGGCCGTCATCGCCTGGGTGGTGTTCAAGGAAAACGCCGACCGGCAGATTGTCCTGGGGATGATCGCGATCGTGGCTGGCGGCTTGCTGCTTTCGTGGCAGCCGGGCAGTCTGCAGATGTCGCCCGGCGCTTTGCTTATCGTTGGCGCCTGTCTATGTTGGGCGATCGATAACAACCTGACCCGGAAGGTCTCCAGCAACGATGCGCTCCTGATTGCGTGCCTGAAGGGGCTGGTTGCGGGGCTGTGCAACACCGGGCTCGCCCTGATGCAAGGAGCGGCGCTTCCACCGGTCAGTGCCGCGGCGGAAGCGTTGATCGTCGGATTTGCCGGGTACGGTGTGAGTCTTGCCTTGTTCGTGGTCGGATTGCGTGTGTTGGGGACAGCTCGAACTGGGGCGTATTTCTCCGTCGCGCCATTGTTTGGCGTCCTGATCTCGTTTGTGATCTGGCCCGAGGTGCCGGGCCTGGCGTTCTGGTTTGCCGCGGCGCTGATGGCCTTGGGCGTGTGGTTGCATCTGCGCGAGCGGCACGAGCACGAGCATACCCATGAGCCACTGGCGCACAGCCACTCGCATCGGCACGACCAGCATCATCAGCATGAGCACGACTTCCCATGGGATGGCAAGGAGCCCCACAGGCATTGGCATGAGCACGAGGTGATGGTGCACAAGCATCCGCATTATCCGGACGTGCATCATCGCCATTCTCACTAGGGAAACGCGATCAATGAGGTCGGCGAGTAGCGGTGTAGGTAAGCGCGACCATAGTGTCAGAGAAGAGGACCAAGCGTATTAGCGTGTTAGCGTGTTGCCACGGCGGCGCCTGCTCGGCTTGCCATTTCGAGCTGGTAGACGAGTCGCTGAAGAAAGGTCCTCTGCAAGGGGGAAATCGATACGAAGGTACAGCCAATGAGGTGGAGCGTCTTGTCGTGACGGCGGATGAAGCCATGTCCTGCAGTCTGCAGCCACACTTCCATAGCACCATGAGCGCCAAAGTTCAGGTTGCATTGAGGCATTGTTGTGCCCGCCGGTAGCTTCTCGGTGAGAGGATCTGTTGAACTCAAGCCGACACCACTCTGCGAAATATTGTCGATTCCCAATGTGAGCAGGCGGCCGTCCGACGCTTGAACCTTGCACGTGAAGTTCAAGCTTGGGCTGATCTGCGCGCGGGGGTGCTGCCGTCGTTCGGTGAACACAAGATCGGAGGGAAAATCTGCTGCGCAGGCAAGTCCTCCCTGGTAGCTGATCGTGCGCGGATTTGCGATGGCAAACCGAATGGATGTGCCGCGCAGCATCGCTTCGAAGGTGACTTCTCCCGAGGATAGAAGGAAATCTCGCTCGGATGATGTCCGGCAGCCCTCCAGAACATAGGTTCGCGCAAGAGGATTTACCTGAAGAATGGTGGTCGTTAAGGTATAGCCGCCTCGCCCATGAAGGCGACCTGTGCATTGAAGCCAGGCCAGATCCTGTAGCGCAAGACTGACTTGCGATGGCTGAATAGGTTGATTAGGCGGACTCAATTCAGTTCACTCCAAAGATCTCGCGTGGCGGGGCAGTGTCGAACGATCCCTCAACGGCAGCGATTGGCGATTCTGTACCCCCATCTAGTGGGTGGGGGTCCGTCCTGCAAGATGAGCAGGCAGGTCGACTGCCAACGGGACAGGATGCGGAATCTCGGGGCAAGGCTTTGAAGATCTCGTCAGCCGTGGAAATGACAGACGGTTTCCGCGAAATGCGGTCGAGGGGGTTAAGCCCGGTAGAACAGGCGCAGTTGCGCCCGAACTCCTTGACGGCAAGCAGGCAGGAGCCGCCAGGTAGAATCAGCACAGCTGCAGCATCGGGTTTGATCCGGCCGTAGCACCGGTAGAGCGGCATGCCTGGGGCCACTTTGGTATCGCTACTACGAAGTGCGCCGGAAGTGGAAATCCGGCGCCGGCCTGCCCATCTGCGCTTTCGAGTTCAGCAAAAATGCATCCACATCAGAACGGCAGTGGCGCAACGGCCGAGCGAGGCGGTACCGGGGGGAAGCCGATCGGATCTGTCTGCCGTTGCAACGCATATCGCACGTACATGCCGGCGTACCACTGGCGGTAGTCGCGTGCGTTGTCGATGCCTAGCAGTCCACCAACGAACAATTGCTGTGCCGCCTGGTATTCGACGGTACCGACCAGGTTGTAGGCAATGCCGGTTTTGGACTGGCCGGGATACACCGCCGAATTCAGGCTGGTCAAGTTGTTAGCCTTGGCCAGCGCGACGGCAGCGTTGGCCGCAGCCTGGGCGTTGGCATCCGTCGGAAAGTACGGCGCATCGTTTTCATGAAACGCCTGAAGGCCCAGTGCGCCGCGCATATGGTAGGACAGTCGGCCGCTACGCCCCTCCAATGCCAGCGGCACCGTCACGGAGAAGTATGTCTGAGGGCTGAAGTAGCCGCCATGGCCGAAGGTGAAGTAACGCAAGTTCTCGCTGTAGCCCATCGACGTAAAGTTGATGCCCGACGTGAAGCGCTGCGTGTCGGAGTCGATCAGCTTCATGTAGAAGCCGCCGCCGCCTTCCCATTTGCTATTGCGAGCAACATCGTGGCCAGTCAACACACTGTATCCGCCATAACCGTAGATGCCGAAAGCGCCGTCGCTCCAGCCAAGTTCGGCACGGCCGCCGCTGGCCATCACGCCGCCCCACGCTAGGCCTGAGCGCTCGTCGCGCGCCCCTGCGTAGGACAGCAGGCTGTCGGTAACCGGCCGGCGCGATGCGGCCATGCCGAGCGTGGTCCGCTGCGTTAACGGCAGGTTGACACGTGCGCCGGCGTTCACGTCGGTGTATCGGAAGCCAAGTGGCGTGCTGCCGATGTCCACGCCAAAACGGTCGGTGTCATATGCCACGCCCACGGCCACACCAAATGCACTTTGCGATCCGGCCGACGTCGACTTCAGGTTCTGACCGAACAAGTTCTGGCTGGTGCCGGGGACGGCCCAGCCCAGCGGGCCGGCGCCGAATCGACTGCCGTTGTTGAAATCGGCGCCGACATTGCCGGCATCCAGCGCCACCGGTGTTACGCGTGCCACCAGCTTGCCGTCGCCGACGGCGAACTTGGCCTCGCTCACCACTTGCAACTCCGTAAGTTGACTCATGCCGGAGTCGCCATTCCGGCCTCGAAGCATGGGGCCGCCGGCGATCGTGCTGGTGCGCTGCTGCTCGATCTCGCGCAATTCTTCGAGGGCGGTCCTGGGACCAGTGGGCAGGGCAGGCGCATCGGCATCCGCTAGCCATGGTTCGCGGGCTTGGGCGCCCAGCGGTCGCTGTGCCGGCGCGGCGGCGTTGGCCGATGTGCGCAGGTCAGGGTGAGCATATGCCTGCGGGTTGGCATAGCCTTGCGGCACAGGACCAGGCGTGCGGCCAGAGAGGGCGGGGCGTGCCGCCGTTCGCCCATTGGCGATGCCGCCACTTGCCGGCAGGTACGACACTGGCGTCGCGACGGCACCAGCACTCATCGCGGGGTTGGTTGGCGATCTCGTCACTGTTCCGACCGGCTGCGGAATGTAAGGCTGGTCCGGTGCCGCAGCGGCAAACTGGCGCACCGGCGCAGGCACCGTCGCACTCGCCGTGGGCACGAGTTGATAAGGTGTGTAAGACCCGGAGGGTGGCAAGTCGGACGCCTGGCGCTGGCCCGGCAGGCCGACAAAAGGGTTGGCCGGTACGCGGTCGAAGGCGCTACCGGGCTGGGCGCCGGTACCCGCCAGGCGGCCTTCAGCGGTGACGGCAGCGCGGAAGTATTCGGCCGCCTTGGCATTCTTGCCCTGAGCCTTGTAGAGCCGGCCAGCTGTCGTCAGTACGTTGACCGAGTCGGGTGCCTGCTGCAGCGCTGGTTGCAGCGCCCGTTCGGCCCAGTCGTATTCCCTGGCGGCCGTGGCAGTACCGATGGCGGCCAGGCGTAGGTCCAGATTGCGCGGATCCTTGGCAAGCACGCTTTCATACAACGCCAGCGCCTTGCCATTCTCGCCGGCCTGCGCATACATGCGGGCGAGGCTGACACGCACTGACGGATTGCCGCCGCGCTCGGAGAGTGCCACGGCCAGTGTGTCGTAGGCGGCCACGAGATCGCCGGCCGCCGTCAGGGCGTCGGCTTGCCGAACGATATAGGCAATGCGGATGTCGTCATAGCCGCGCCGCTGCTCGGACGTCATGTCCGCGTTTGCGAGTTGGCGCAACACGCCGGCCAACTCCATGTCTTGCTGCGTTTTGAGCAGGACAGCGGCGTACTGAAGCTGCATGCCAACGTCGGGTAGCCCCGTGCGGCGCATTGCGGCGCGCATCAGCGACAGGGCATGCGCGCTATTACCCGCGTCGGCATAGGCTAGCGCGAGCGCCCCTGTCAATTCGACGTCCTGTCCAGCATAGCGCTCGGCGTGTTGCAACACGCCAGTGGCGGCGGGCTGCTGTTCGGCTGCCGCAAGTTCGCTGGCGCGGCCAGCCTCGGCGTGGACCCACAGACGACGCTGAAGCTTGCCCATGTCGTTGCTGCGCTGATTGGCGGGAATGCGCTCGAGGAGGTCAAGTCCGCGCTGCCAGTCGTTCGATTCAGCAGCCGCGAGGGCGCTGGCAAACAGTGCGTCCGGCTCGCCTGGCGCGGACAACAACAGGTTGTCCATGACACCGCGGGCCTGGTCCTTCATGCCCATCGCGATGTAGTGGCGCGCGACTTCAAGCCTTACCCACGGATTTGTCGGGTCGTTAGCCATTGCGTCCTCGAGGAGCCGGCGCGCTCCGGCCGAATCCCCTTGCCGCATGGCCTCTTGCGCCTGTATGCGTGCCTGGTCGGCACGCATCCTGCCAAGTGGTGCGAGTTGTTCGCGCTGCACCGGCGTCATGCGCTCGACCAGGGCCAGCGCCTCAGTGTTCTTGTTCTGCGCGACCAGAACGTTGACAAGCCCGCGCATCGCGTCCGCATTGGCGGCCTGCGCCGTCAGTACGCGGCGGTAGGCAGCCTCCGCGGCCGCATATTGGCGGGCATCTGCCTGCAGGTCGGCCAGCGCCACCTGGGCGGTGATTTCATTCGGATCCAAACGCTGAGCTTGCTCGAGCAGGTGGCGCGCCTCGGTCGAGTTGCCCGATGAGCGCTGGGCGGCGGCACGCTGCACCAGCTGCCAGTAAGTGGCGCTATTGCTGGCTTGGCGGTAACGGTTACCCGCGCCGTGCCGCGACGCCTGCGCGAAATAGTCAACAGCCTCGGCGAATCGCTGTTGCTTCAGCCGCAGCACGCCCATCCCGCCCAGGGCATCGGCATCGTTGGGGCGTTGTGCGAGGGCGCTCTGAAAGTGGTCGGCAGCGCGCTCGAGTTCGCCCGCGTCGAGTGCGGCGAACCCCTGCTGTACGATGCCGCGCCCCGGATCTGTCGGCGCGGTGCTGTTTGCTGGCTTGGGTCGGGCATCCCCCAGCTTCGCGCGGATGGCGGCGTCGTCCGGATGCGTCGCCAGCCAGGCCTGGTAGAGCGGGGCATCGCTGGGGCGTGTACCGAGCCAGTCGAGTGCGCGGCGCCAGCTGTCGGTGGCTTCCTTGCCCACATCGGGCCGCGTGGCAAGGCTTTCGAGCCGGCGGATCCCTTCTTGCCGAGTGTTGTCCCGGTAGGTCAGGTGCTGGGCCAAGGCTAGCTGCGCGCGCGCATCGGACGGATTGGCGCGGGCGAGCCGCTCCAGGCCCGCGCGTGCTGGCGCCCAGCCTTGGGCAGTGCCACCAAGGGTCTGGTAATACTCGAGGGCAAGGTCGCCTTGGGGCGCCTTGCCGCCTGCGACCTGCTCGTAGCGCTTGATCGCCTGCTCGGCCTGTCCGCTTTGCGCCAGTTGGCGGGCCTGCTCGAGTTGTTGCTGCATGCCCGCTGAGCCGCCTTTGGCGATCTGGTCGCGAAGCTCACTGACAAGGGGCGAACCCGGCGCTGCCTTCTGGAGCCGTTCCAAATAGGTGCGGGCCGACTGCACCCGCCCCGCCTGGAGTTCGGCAATGCCCATTCCATACAAGGCGTCGGGCTGCCCCGGATTCAGGCGCAACAGCTTTCCCCATACCTCGGCTGCACGATCCTGGCGGCTGCGCGCTTGCCAATACCTGGCCTGATCGACGAGAGCCTTGGTGGCGTCGTCTTGCGCGCCGCTCGACGTGGTGAACCCGGTTAGCAACGCCAGCATCAGCGCCTGGCATTGCTCGCGCCGGCGCGAAGACAGGCGAATCGGGATTATTCGCGCGGGCATGCCTTGTCTCCGGTCTTGTCCTGCAACCACGCTAACTCCAGTTGTCCAGATCGGACGAAGTGATAGTAACCGTCGGCATGGCCGAGGCCGAACAGGCCGAGGACGGTGTCATAGTAGTTTTGCTTCGCGGCAGCATTTGTCACCAGGCCTTGTGCCCGACTACGCTGCGCAGCCGCTTCCGGCGATCCGGATGCAAGGAGAAATGGCACTAGCGCGGCCGAGAAACCGAGCGGTCCCTCGCCGCTGAATGCCCCGCTTACGGCGTGCATGTTCTCAGGCGGCGCGGACCGTCCGTGCATCCGTTGGGCAACGGGGGCAAGCATTTTCATCAACTTGCGTGCAGCGGCGTCGCCCCCGGGGGTGATGCCAGCCCAGAGGTAGACGCGGACAGCATCGTAGCTACTGATGTCGCCGCTGTCCGGATCAATGATCCACTCGGCCGGCTCGCCTGGCCTGACGCGATAGGTCGACCAGTCAGGCACGATGCCATGCACGGCCACCGCCTCTATCAACTTGGGAACCTGTTCGGCCAGCGCGCCCCACGGGCCAGAGGGGTCGAAGGCGGCTAGCCGGCGCAGCAGAGGGACGGGCAGGTAGCTGGCATTGATGCGCCACTCGCGAGAGCCGTCCGCCTTGACATGGGCGAAACCTTGCGGGCCGGGCAACAGCATGGGGCCGAAGCGGGGCAGCGTGACCACCTCGTACTTTGCCACCTGTCGCAGCAATGCGCGTGCGGCTTCAGCATAGGCCGGCGCGTTCCACACCCGCCCTGCTTCGGCAAGCGCATAGGCATACCAGAGATCCGCGTCCGAGGCAGAGTTGGCATCGATCACGCCCCACGAGCCGTCATCGCGTCGGCCCCAGCGCCACGCGGGCAGCTTGTCGAAGAGGCTGCCGCCGCCAAGATGGGCAACGCTCCATCGCCACGCCTTGTCAAACGTGGCTCGGTCGTTAGCGATCAAGGCAAACAGCATGGTGTAAGACTGGCCTTCAGATGTGCTGTGCTGCTCGCGCACGGACAGATCGATCACGCGCCCGTCATCCTGCACGAAGCGGTTGAGAAACTGTTGGTAGAGAGGCCATGAACATGCGCGGCGCAGCGTTTGGGCGCCGGCGCCGGCCGGCAGCAGGGGCGCCAGTGCGCCGAGAACACTGAAGGCCCCTGCGCCGAGCAGCTTGCGACGGCGGGTATTCTGGGGTGAGCGTGTCATGCCTGACCTGCTTTGCGCCGTTTGGCTCGGCCGCGAAGCATGAGGAACAGCGTGGCGCCGAGCAGCGGCGTGGCGATCAAGAGCATCAAGACCATCGCATACGGCCGCTGCGAAAGCCACCAGTGGACGTATGTCCATGGATCAAGCCTGCCCACGTAGTAGCTCTGCTGCGCCGCGAGGCTGTTGACCGCCGTTCCGCGCACCAGCACAAGGCTGCCCTGTACCTTCGGCAGGCGATCGGCATCGAGCAGCATGTCAGTGGCGGCCAGCAATCCGCCTGGCGTATCACTGGTAATGGCTATGACGCTTCGACCGGCCGCCAGCGGCGACTCAAAGCCGGCAAGTGCCGCATCGGTGCCCGGGCTGCTGATCGACAGGCTGGCTTCGACAGGACGGTTACGGTTCCCATCGGCGCCATTCCACCAGCCCAACAGGTCTGAATAGACCTCTGTCAATGTGAAGCGCTTTCCCTCGCGAGCCAGCGACACCGGAATATGGTCGGCCCACTGCGACAGCAATGGCTGGTTCTGCGCGGTACCGATGACAAGCAAATCACGGTCCGCTTCCTGCTGTACGTCGGCCGGTGCGATGATCTTCACGCCGCTCGCCGGATGGCCCGTCGATTCGCCCATACGACCCATCACGGTCAAGTAGGTTGAGTAGTCCTCTGCGGAAGGTTGTGACGGCAGCACAACCGCGGTTTCCGACAGATCCGCCATGCGCGTGAAAGGGAAACCGCTGTTGCCAAAGGCAGCCAGGTCGGGCAGAGCCATAAAGTGGGGCAGGCTGGAGATATCAATGGTCGAATCGGGATCGATCGCACCCTTGACATTGTCTACCAGCGTGTCCTTGCATGCGCCTTGCTTCGGATAGTCGTAGTAATAGTGAAACTGCAGTTGCGACTGGGCTGGCACCATGAACAGCGGCAAGTGGAGCGTCTGCTGCTGCGGCACCGAGCCGTCCGGGAGTACGCGCGCGACCAGTTCGGACACCTTGCCGCCACTGTCCTTCAGCGAGCGCAGCGGGTAAGCGCGCAGGAACTGGCTATTGACGTTAATGTTGAGGGTCGACTTGTCTTGCGTCGGCCGCGGGGTGTAGCGGTAGCGCAGGTCGATGGGGATACCGCGCGAGCGCCAGCCGAAAAGGTCGGGCGGCAGGCGGAAGCTGACGCGCACGAGGTCCGGCTGGTAGCCGGATACATTGAGTTGTTCCCCTGGTATCAGCTCTCCGAAGCGTACCGGGCGGTCGCTGCGCAACCAGTTCGGCGCGTCGTAGGGCTGGCGCGGCGCCACGTTATGCAGCCCGGTAATGGTGGCTCGCTGACCCGATAATGCCTTGGCCCCGAGCGCGAGGGCGCGTGCGGCGGTCTTCAGCTCTGCGCTGTCGCGGCCCATCACGAGAAGGAGCTTGCTGCCAGCGTCATTGGGATTGGGCACAATGGCAACCGTCGGACCGTCGAGCTGAGGCAGCCCGATCCCAGCCGGGCGCTCTTGCTGCGTGGCAAATACCACCCCATTTCCGCTACCCGGCAACTCGTTGAGTGTCACGGGAAACGAGGCACCACGGTATCCCGCCAGCCCGCCAAACCATGAAGAGACCGCGCCGGCCGCCTCAAGCGTGGCTGCAGACGGCGATCCGGCAAATATAAATGGCAGCCTCAGGCGCCCAATGTCGCGGCGATCGAAGAATGGCAGGGGCAGCAGGGCCAGGTCATTGGCAAGCGCCCCACGGGTTACGGTCAGTTCCAGCACGCTTGCGTTACTGACGGTCGCCCACAGGCTGGAATGGAAGGGATCTTCGCAGTCCGCGGTGTAGTGACCGATCAGTTGGAGATTGAGCCGGTTGAACTCCGTGATCAGTCGCGGCTCGATGATCAGCTCCTTCTCCAGGAGACTGCCGCCTTGTTCTCGCGGCACGGGCACGGTTTGCGCGACCTCGCCGTTGATCATCACATTGATGTGCGATAACTGGGGGATCAGTGCAGGGGAGTAGCTATAGCGCAGCTTCAGCCTTGCGCCGGTGACCACCTCGTCCGCGCGCACCGAGAATGGCACGCCATTGATGCCGTCCACGCCGCGCAACTGAAGCGGTTGATCCGCACCGAGCTGCTTGAGCGTCATGGACACGATACGGCTACCCGGACGAGTCGCCGGTGACACGGACACCGCCGCCGGCAGGGCGGTCGTGCCCGCAGCTGCGTTGGCTGCGGGGCTACGCGACTGTGCCTGCGCGCTGGCGGCGGCACAAGCCGCGATCATCGAAACGACGCAACGGGCAAACAGGCGGCGGACCGGAGTAGACGGCGTCATCATTCAGGGAAATTCCTTGCTGCCGGGAAGGGAAGGTTCGGCACATTCAGTCGTAAGGTGTAGCACTGGGAAGCAATCCGGATACCGCGATACCGCCCTCAGCTACGGGCCATGCTCTTGCGATGTATGAGCCTGCGCAATTCGCGGCCGAGATGGAACGCCACGTTGCGAAAACCGAGGATACCGATCTGCATGATCTGGCGTAGCGCCAGTCTCGGCGCGTCGTGCCGCTTCGCGCCCCAAGAGGTGAGCCATGCATCGGCGCGGGAAAAAGTGCATTGGATAAAGGCCATTTCCTGCGCGACGGTCATATCCTCCAGGCTCAGGCCGGCATGGTCCTGGCCCCGAAATACCACCGTGGAATTGAATGCGTGTTCCGCGTTTTGCAGGTAGAGCGAGATGCCGACGCGCTGACCTACGTCCACTTTCACGTCATCGGGCAGGCGGATACCTAAACCACCTTCGGCAAAGTCCACGGTCTCGCAGACAATGCTGCGCCCGTCTGCGAACCGGAGCGTCGCCGGCAGCGTCATGGCCACCCGATGCGCCTCGCGTACCTGCCGCGACTCACTTGCCACGGCGATGGACGCGCCGATGATCATGAGGTTGTAGACCGTCCACAGCAAGTTCAGTATCACCGTGGTCTGCTCGTGCGCCATCCCGCTGCTGCCAAGGACAAGCCGGCCAATTCCCAGCGTCAGCCCCAGCAGGTTGAACGCCAGCAAGATCAAATACGGCCGCGAGATGATCCAGTCAAAGTAGGCTTCTTCGATTACTCCACCTTTGGGGGTCACGTTGAACTTGCCCGCAGCAGGGTTGATGAAGGCGACAAGGGTCGGCCGCATGATGTACCACGCGAGCACGGACTCGTAGACCTCGTTCCAGAAAGAATGCCGGAAGCGGCCCTGAATGCGAGAGTTGGTCATGTTTGCGTGGAGCAAATGAGGCAACGCAAAGATGGCAATACTCAGGGCCGGTGCATGGATCACGTGGGCGCCGAACAACAGGTAAGCCAATGGCGCCGTCAGGAATACGAGGCGTGGTAACCCATAGAAGAAATGCAACATCGCATTCAGGTAGCAAAGCCGCTGTGGTACCGACAGACCTGGCCCGAGAAGCGGGTTGTCAATCCGGCAGATCTGTGCCATGCCGCGCGCCCAGCGGATGCGTTGGCCGATGTGCCCCGACAGGCTTTCGGTCGCCAGCCCCGCGGCCTGCGGGATCGCGAGATAGGCCGTGCTGTACCCAAGACGGTGCAGCTTCAGCGCGGTATGGGCATCCTCGGTAACGGTCTCGACAGCGATACCGCCGACTTCCATCAGAGGCGCTCGCTTGATGAGCGCGCAGGAGCCGCAAAAGAATGTTGCGTCCCAGAAGTCATTCCCGTCCTGTACCAGGCCATAAAAGAGTTCACCCTCGTTGGGCACGTCCTGGAAGGTATCGAGGTTTTTCTCGAACGGATCGGGCGAAAAAAAATAGTGAGGCGTCTGCAACATGGCAAGCTTGCGTTCCTTCAGGAACCAGCCCATGCAGACTTGCAGGAAGGACCGCGTCGGGATGTGGTCGCAGTCGAAGATGGCAATGTATTCGCCGGTGGTGTGCTCAAGCGCCGCGTTGATATTTCCGGCCTTGGCGTGGCGGTTGTTGTCGCGAGTGACATGCGTGACGCCGACGTTCTCGCAGAACTGCCGGAACTCGTCGCGTCGGCCATCGTCGAGCACATAGACCTTGATCTTGTCGCGCGGCCAGTCCAGGGACATGGCGGCGAAGACAGTTGGCTTCACCACCGACAGGGGCTCATTGTAGGTAGGGATGAAAATGTCCACCGTCGGCCAACTGGCGAGGTCGCGCGGCATGGGCATGGGTTTGCGCTGCAGTGGCCATGCGGTCTGGAAGTAACCCAGAACCAGTACCACGAAGGCATAGAGCTCCGCCGCCAGCAGCCCTGCGCCGAAAACAAGGTCAAACCAGGAATCGAACGCAGTTGTCTCGGTAATGCGCCAGTACATGTAGCGGGCACTGGCAGCCAACGACAAGATAACTAGCATTAATGTGGAAAAGTGGCCCTTGTGCCGGGACAACACTACGGCCATCACGTAGCAGGACAGCGCGAAGCCGGCCTGCTGCCAGAAATCCAGAGGTACTGTCACGACGATTAGTGACAAAGCCAAACCAAGGAGGAGCGCGAAGGCACGCACCACGGGACTTCTCCACGCGGCCAGGTGCAGGAACCATCGGGCAAGTGGCGGGCGCTGTCGGGGTTCGGCAAGTTCGAGCTCTTGGTCGACCCTGGCTGGTTTATCGGATTTCATTGGGGGCTCGTTGCCTTACCCTGCAAGTGTTGTTGCAGCCAGGTTGCACAGCGACGAATGTCTTCACCGGCCTGGCTGCGAGGGCTATGGTCGACAATGGTGCGGTCATTGGCCAGCGCCTCGGGAACCGCCTGATCCTCGTGGATGACACCAATGGCCCCCTCGCCAAGCTGATCGCGAAGGACCTGCACAACGTCCTTGCTCAGTTGACGAGCCATATCCACCTGGTTAATGACGAGTGCCTGGCCAAGATAGTCGGGTCGGCGTTCGCAGTAGGTTCGAATCAGGTTTTCCATCAAGGGCAGGGCAGCGTATGAAGCCGGGTCTGCGAGCGTCATGACCAGGCAAACGTGCGCGCACGACAACGCCTGCCGCATATAGCATGACGGACCCGGTGGCGTGTCGATGATGACAATGTCGTTTTCCGACAGCCCGAGCTGGTCAAGCTGACTTTTCAGCCAGCCAGGGTGGGTGGCCAGATGTTGTTCAAAGACTGCGAGATCTGCATCGTTCAGACCGCCGAACGGCATAACAAGTGCGCGTCTATGCGCCCAGATGCTTGCAATCCAGCTTTCACCGGCAAGCGTCGCACGCGCGTGGCCCGTAACGTCCTGTACAGGCATGCCAAAGTGCAAGCGCAGCATGTTCTGCGGGTCGAGATCAATGGCTAACACGCGCTGGCCGGTTTGCGCCAGCGCGTCTGCGAGATTGGCCGAGAGCGTGGTTTTACCTACGCCGCCCTTGGCGGAGACAACTGCGACGATTTTCAATGGCGGCTTAGCTGCGCTTTAAGCGGTCGAGGAAGGAACGGCGCGACGGACCGCGTTCCGGCTGGACCGACGACGCAGGCTGACCCTTGAGGCGCGCGAAAACTTCGACCAGCGGTGTCGCGCCAGCCGGTACCGATCGAAGGGATGCCACTGCGGGAGAATCGGCGGTCATCACCTGAGGAATTTGCCCCTGCGGCGGCCTTGCTGCTGCGTCCCTCGGCGGCGGCGCCTCGGCCTCCTGCGGCACCGCGGAGGTCACAGCCGCAGGGTCCGGCGCCTGCACTGGGGGAACGGCAGTGCTCCGGTCCAACAGCCGCAGAGATGCCAGCAATGGCCAACGCTGCTGGGCATCCATGGCGGCGTCCTCGCGCACAATTTCCCGATAAGTTGCCGAATCACCGCTGAAGCGGCTAAAAAGTTTCGAAAGATCGTCGGACTGGTTCATGGCAATAGCTCTCAGCTTGGCAGCAAGGACCTCGGCAATTGCGGCCGTATCAACGCCCGAACCGGAAATCGATGCTTCCGGTCGCATCAAATCGCGACAACGCTTTCACTTTCAGAGTGTCGGACGAACCAAGTGACTGGAACCAGTGCTGGTAGGCGCCTTGCAAGAAAGCGGCCGTCCAGTGCACCGTGCCGTTTTGTGCCGAGGACAGCGGCGCGCAGTAGTGACGAATCAGGAGCGCCTCCCCGGCGTCATGAATGCTGGTCCACCCCCAATCAATGTCCAGCCAGATTTGGGCGATGGCGCGCTCCAGTTCTTCCAAGGTGACACAGGGCCCCGGCGAGAATTGAGCCGCAAAGCGGCCACCGACGTTAATCATGAGCGCGAGCATGCCTTCCTCGCCGAGCTGCTCCGAAAGCTCGGCAGACAGGGCCTCAAGAAAATCCCGCCATTGCGTCGAGCAGTGCCGTTCAGATAGGTATTGCAGTGCGGCGTCATCCACCATGGCTAACCTAATCACTCATTTGTTTAGCGCCTAAATGGTCTCTGACGGACAAGGTCGGCGCACGGGATCCGTACACGTTTGGGGGCCTGCGACGTCAGCCCTGCTGCTTCCCTGGGCTCACGATTTCACACACTCGGTTCGGATTGTCATCTTTGATTGCGTGCCCGACGCCGCTGCGCGGCCAGGCAACCGGTCGTGAAATCGCTGGCACTCTGCGTGGGCGTCATACCTGACTGGCAACACCGCCTCGTCCACATCTGTGCGATCGGGAGTCTTTGCCTCGAGACGGACATAGATCTGGCGCGAAATGATTGCCGCCACCACGACGAGGATCCCCACGACGAGCAGTTTCAAGGCTAGCTTGCGCAGATACGGCCATTGCATGTCGGGACAATGATTCTCTAATCATTCATGGCTGTGCAGCCAGCAAAATGCTGGCTTCAATCCGATCGCACATTGCCACTATTGACGTCGGGTTTATGGAAAAGAAAGAGGGTGTAGGCGAAAACGGGGACGACCGCCTACACCTTTAGATTGGCAACAGGGTCAGTCAGTCGGAGTTGCCGCCCGACATTGTGCTGCATAGCGGGATCGGTAGTACCCCCTAAGAGTTGGGACAAATACTTCAAGGAAGACCCGCTGAGTTCAGAAGCGAACCTTGGAGACCTTACGGTGGTGCAAGAGGTTGGGGATGGCTCCCCAACCGGACTCTCTCGAAGAGCCTTGTCAGGCAATCACGCTGTCAGCCAGCTGATGATCGCGCGTCTCCAGGTAGCTGCGGAAGTGCGCGCCAATTTCCGGGTGCTTAAACGCATACTCAACAGTCGCCTTCAGATAGCCCAGCTTGCTGCCGCAGTCGTAGCGCGTGCCCTGGTAACGGTAGGCCAGCACCTGTTCCTGGCTGAGCAGCGACTGGATCCCGTCAGTCAGCTGGAACTCACCGCCGGCGCCCGGCTTGAGGTCGCGCAGGTGGTCGAAGATGCGCGGGGTCAGGATATAGCGACCGACCACGCCCAGGTTCGACGGCGCCTTCTCCGGCGCCGGCTTCTCGATGATGCCCGACACCTTGATCACGCCTTCGCTCCACTCGCGGCCATCGATCACGCCGTAGGAACGGCTCTGTTCCGGGGTGATTTCCTCGACGCCAAGGATCGAGCAGTTGTAGTGGTTGTAGGCATCCACCATCTGCTTCATCACGGGCGGAGTGCCATCGATCAGGTCATCGGCAAGCATGATCGCGAATGGAGTGTTGCCGACTAGCTTGGCCGCGCAAAGCACGGCGTGGCCAAGGCCAAGCGCCTCGGGTTGGCGCACGTAGTAGCAGTCGACGTTGGCCGGCTTGATCGAGCGCACCACGTCCAGGAGCGCTTGCTTGTTCTTGGCTTCCAGCTCCACCTCCAGTTCGAAGGCCTTGTCGAAATGGTCCTCGATGGCGCGCTTGGAGCGGCCGGTGACGAAAATCATCTCGGTGATGCCGGCAGCCATGGCTTCTTCCACCGCGTACTGGATCAGCGGCTTGTCGACCACCGGCAGCATTTCCTTGGGGCTCGCCTTAGTGGCCGGCAGGAAGCGGGTGCCAAGACCCGCGACCGGAAAGACGGCCTTGGTAACACGACTGCCCATATTGTGTATTCCTTTGTGAATGTTTAATGAATTTGCGAAATTCTTTGAATACCAGAATTATGTTCGACGTAACCGAACTACGAAGGCGGGGCGTCCAAAACGCGGATGTTGCGCTAATCCACATCGGAAATGGCAATGACCTTCTTGTAGCGACATCTCATATCCGCGCGTATTCAGAGTACGGACGAAGAAAGAGGGTGTAGGCGCGCAGGGTGAGCGCCTACACCCTTTAAGCGGTAACGGGGAGCTACCACGCTAAATTGTGTGGCATCGCAGCATGAGGGGTACCCCTCATCCGTTGGGATAGCAGGAATTTCGGTGCCAGCGCTTTCGCGGTCGAGGAACACGCCCAGCGTTACGCCTGGGGCACGATCAGGAGGTCCTGGCCCACATCGCCACGCTCATCAGAAGGCCACAATGGGAGCAAGTAACCTTCAACCCCGGCTGTTTGTCTTCAGAAATTTCCCCCCTTAAGCGTGGGCCCACCAACGCGGGGTAAGACTAGATTGGATCCTCATCAATAATTGCCCCCGGCAATCTGACCCTTTGCCATTCCCGGTTAGGGTGTAGACACTCCCTTCGTCTACACCCTACTTTTTTTTGCGCTCGCGCGCCTGGAGGCAGAGAGAAGAAGCTAGCGGATATAGATCTGCTTCAGAAACCCGGGAAGCGAGGATAGGCTAGCTCAAACTTCAGCACGGAAAATCGAGCAGAAACAAACGGACTCGCGCACAACGAGACGGGCAATGACATGACAGGCTTTCCCACGCTCAAAGGAGCCAGTGATCTCGTTTCGGCTCACTGCACGATATCCCTACTTTTTTCGGGTCCACTCTTAAGAGGGGATAGAAAACTCGCTAAAAACGCCTTCTTCGCCTTGAAGACGTAGCCATTGGAGCCATACACTTCGCCGGTCATTCGCGAAATGCCGCAGTGCAAAAAGAGCGCGCAATCGCGCCCGGCAACAAGAAGCCATACCGCCAGGTTCAAATCCGTGGGCAGCGCAAACAAGCGGAAAGGCACCAGCGTGTGCCATATCGAACAAGCGGAATCACCGCTACACAGCACGCCGTGGAGGCGGCGGGCATGCGGTTTCTTACACAAGGGAATATCAAGACGTGCTAAAGCTTTCAAGCAGGCAGATATTTGGCAAGGCGCTAATGTATCTGGGTATCGTTCCGTTGCTGGCTTCCTGCGCACTTGCGCCAGGGATGCGGTTCGACCCGCAGCGTCCGCTCGATCCGGAGGATCCGCAATCGGTGCCGAAGATCACGCAGATCACCCCCAAGCTGGTGCGTACGCTAAAGGCACAGACGCAGCCAGCGAACGCTGGGGTAGAGGAGCTGTTCGCTGATCCAAAGGCCTATACGATTGGCGTGGGTGACATTCTCTCGATCGTTGTGTGGGATCACCCCGAACTGGTGTTCCCTACGCAGACCTACTCGATTGGCACGGCGTACGAGATCCCGAACTACAGCGGTGCGGCTAACGTGCCCGGCTACGTCGTCAGCCCAGCTGGCACCATCCAGTTTCCGTATGCCGGTGTGGTCAGGGTTCTTGACCGCACGCCGGACGACGTCCGCGGACAACTGAGTACCCAGCTCAAGCCTGTGGTCAACATGCCGCAGCTCACCGTGCGCGTGCTCGCCTTCCGTAGTAAGCGCGTCTACGTGGATGGCGAAGTCAAGACGCCTGGCCCCCAGAACATCGACGACGTACCCATGACCCTGGTGGAAGCGCTCAACCGCGCCGGCGGAGTCAACGTCCTGACAGGCGACAACAGTCGCATCCGTGTCTCCCGCGAGGGCAAGAGCTACTACGTCAATCTGCCTGCGCTGCTGCAGCAAGGCATCGACCCCGCTCGCATCCTGCTGCGCCATGGTGACATCGTGCGCGTGGAACAACGCGAGGACAGCAAGGTATTCGTGACCGGCGAAGTGTTGCGTCCTCTCGCCGTCATGCCGCGCAACGGGCGCCTGACCCTTAGTGAGGCGCTCGGCGAAGCTGGCGGTGTCAACCCGAACTCGGCCAACGCCAAGGAGCTCTATGTCATCCGCAAGAGCGGCGATGGTGACGCCGAGGTGTTCCATCTGGACGGTAAATCGCCTGTCTCCATGGCGCTGGCCGAAGCCTTCGAGCTCAAGCCGAGGGATGTCGTCTATGTCGATGCAGCTGGCGTGGTCCGCTGGGGTCGCGTGATCAACCAGTTGATTCCGAGCGGCAACTTCGTCACGAACACGGCGAACGCGGTCAAATGATTAAGTCCGTACTTGTGGTGTGCATCGGCAATATTTGTCGGAGTCCGATGGCAGAAGGGCTCCTTAAGCAGGCGCTGCCGGAGATCAATGTCGTATCCGCTGGGCTCGGCGCGCTCGTCGGACAACCAGCGGATCCGCACGCGGTGGAACTGATGAGTCATCACGGCGTAGATATCTCCGGCCATCGGGCGCAGCGGGTCAGTGGGGCGATGACCATGCGCCCAGATCTGATCCTTGTAATGGACAACGAGCAAAGGCAGGAAATCCAACGGCTATACCCGTCCACCACAGGCCGGATCTTTCGCCTAGGCGAATTGGGCAAATTCGACGTGCCCGATCCCTATCGCGAGGCGCGCCGCGCTTTCGAGATCGCGCTGCAGTTGATCCATCGCGGCGTGGAATCTTGGGTCCCGCGCATCCATGCGCTTCGATAAGAGAATTGGTAGTTAGAGCGATGAACCAGAATTCCTTTCCAGTTGCGATGGCTTCGCCGCCAGACGATGAGATCGACCTTGTGCGGTACCTTGACGTGCTGCTAGCCAGCCGTTGGGTGATCGCATGTGTTGCCGGGCTGGTGCTGGCACTCGGGATCGCATATGCGTTCCTGGCCCGCCCGGTGTACCAGGCCGACATTCTGGTGCAGGTTGAGGATAGCCCTAATAGCGCGAAAAGCCTTTTGGGAGATGTGTCGAGCCTCTTCGATGTCAAGGCCGAGGCGGCCGCAGAGATCGAAATTCTTCGTTCGCGCATGGTGGTTGGAAAGGCGGTAGAGAACCTACGCCTCTATATCAGCGCGAAGCCACGCTATTTCCCCATCCTGGGTGCCTGGATCGCGGCGCGATCCAAGGGTCTGTCAGAGCCTGGTCTAATGGGCTTGGGTGGTTTTGTATGGGCTAAAGAATCGATTCGTGTAGACCAGTTTGATGTACCGGACGCCCTTGAGGGCGAGCCGTTCAAGCTGGTCGCACTTGGTGGTGGACGCTATCGCCTGGAGCAAAGCAGCCTTGACATGCCGCTGGAGGGTCGCGTCGGCGAACTCCTGCACGCCCGACAAGACGAGGGTGGTGATCTGTATCTGCTTGTGACGGATCTGAAGGGCAAGCCGGGTGCGGCATTCGAACTTGTGCGCTCATCACGCCTGCGGACGATTGAGAAGCTCCAGGATCAACTGAAGATTGCCGAGAAAGGCAAGCAGAGCGGAGTCATTGGGGCATCGCTCGAAGGCGTCGATCCCGTTCTTACCGCCAATATCCTGAATGAGATCGGCGATGAGTATGTTGCGCAGAACATCAAGCGGAAGGCTGCCGAGGCAGAGAAATCACTTGTCTTTCTCAACGATCTTTTGCCTCAACTCAAGGGTGAACTGGAGCGCGCCGAACTTAAGTACAACGCCATGCGCAACAACCGTGGTACTTTCAATTTGAGCGAAGAAGGTCAGGCCTTCCTGAAGGAAAGTGTGGCGGCGCAAGCCGGGCTGCTGGAGTTGAAGCAAAAGCGGTCCGAGCTGATGGCCCGCTTCACCGCCGCCCATCCTGGCATCCAGGCGTTAGACACGCAGATTGCAACAATGGACACGCAGGTGCGCAATCTAGCTGATCGCATGAAGACGCTGCCAAATGTGGAGCAGGACGCGCTGCGGCTCATGCGCGATGTGCAGGTCAACAATGACCTATACGTCGGCTTGCTTGACAATATGCAACAGCTCAAGCTTGTGAAGGCAGGCAAGGTTGGAAACGTTCGTCTACTGGACAGCGCGCCAATTCCGGAGGAGTCAATCAAGCCAAAGAAGGCCTTGACCATTGGGCTGACTGCCGTCCTTGGATTGTTGCTTGGCGTAGTGGCAGCTTTTGTGCGCAACGCGCTCTACGGCGGCATTACGGATTCACAGGATATTGAGCAACACACTGGACTCAGTGTGTACGCGACGGTGCCGTTGTCTGATGCTCAGGATGGACTAACCCAGGAAATCCACCAGCGCGGGCGCGGAACCTATCTGCTGGCGGACCGCTACCCGAACGAACCCTCCGTCGAAAGCCTGCGAAGCCTACGCACCGCATTGCAGTTTGCGATGCTCGATGCAGGTAACAACCGAGTGCTGCTGACTGGGCCAACACCAGGAGTCGGGAAATCATTCATTTCGGCAAACTTGGCGGTGGTCATGGCCAGCGCCGGCAAGCGCGTACTACTTGTGGATGCAGATATGCGCAAGGGGCACCTTAACCAGTACTTTGGCAGAGACCGTCCCCCTGGGCTGTCCGACGTTCTGGTGGGAAAGCTCCCGTTCGGCGAAGCGGTGCACCGTGCGGTATTTGACAGTCTAGATTTTCTCAGTACGGGCGCGATGCCGCCGAACCCGGCAGAACTGCTTCTCAATGAGCGCATGGTACGCCTGCTTGAAGAGGTGAGTGAACTCTACGATCTGGTACTCATTGACACGCCCCCGGTACTGGCAGTGGCCGACACGGCAATCCTTGCGGCACGCTGCGGCACGGTGTTTCTTGTCACTCGATTCGAGAAGACAACGATTGGAGAAATAGCGGAATCGGCCAAGCAATTGCGGCAAAGTAGCGCAAAGGTTGATGGAGTTGTTTTTAATGGCCTGGACCGCAATGCTTACCGCTATGGGTACGGCTCGAAATACGGACGCTATCGGTATTCATACTATGGATATGCGAGCGACCTCACGGAACAAGTAGACACCGTGAAACAGCAAGACAGATGAAGGTTAGCAACTGCCTTGAGCGAAGATACGTGCTGACTGCTGCAGGCTTATTGTAAAGGCACGGGAACCCATAAAGATCATGCGGGCTTCTATGAAGCACCTGGCGCCTAATGTCTCCTGCCCGCATCGCGTCGGGAAGCGGTCTTGGTATCAGCATTTACTGCTCTGGAATTGTCGACATGAAGAATGTATTGATCGTATTTGGGACGCGCCCGGAGGCCATCAAGATGGCCCCTTTGGTCAAGTTTCTTGAGCAAGATGCTTCCGTGCAAAGTCGTGTATGTGTTACTGCGCAGCATCGTGAAATGCTGGATCAGGTTCTACGCCTGTTCGAGATCCGGCCTGACTATGACCTCGATGTCATGAAGCCGGGCCAAGATCTGTACGAACTTACCGGAAACATTCTTAACGGTATGAAAGCGGTGCTCGACTCTGCCCAGCCAGATCTGGTGCTAGTGCATGGTGACACCACTACAACTCTGGCCACAACTCTAGCCGCCTATTACAAGAAGATCCCGGTCGGACATGTCGAGGCAGGCCTGCGTACTGGAGACCTTTATTCGCCGTGGCCGGAAGAGGCTAATCGCAAAGTAACGGGCTCGTTGGCAGCGCTGCATTTCGCCCCTACTGAACGTTCGCGGCAAAACTTGTTGCGCGAAGGGGTACGCGATGATTCTGTCGTGGTGACGGGCAACACGGTAATTGATGCGCTGCTCGCGGTGCGAAAGCGCCTGACCCATGACCCCGTGTTGCGCAGACAGGCGCTCAGGCAGATTCCATATGACATTGGCCTGCGTCCTATCGTGCTGGTCACCGGGCATAGGCGCGAGAGCTTTGGTGAAGGATTCGAGCGTATCTGTACTGCGCTGTCAGAGATCGCGCGCGCGCATACCGATGTTGACATCGTTTATCCGGTTCACCTGAATCCGAATGTGCGCGAACCGGTCCGCAGACACCTAAGTGGCATAGACAATATTCACCTGATCGAGCCTCTCGACTATCTGCCATTCGTGCTGCTGATGGATCGCGCCCGGCTGATCCTGACAGATTCTGGGGGCATCCAGGAAGAAGCGCCATCCCTAGGTAAGCCCGTTCTGGTCATGCGCGATACCACGGAGCGCCCGGAGGCGGTTGATGCGGGGACGGTCAAGCTGGTCGGCACATCGGTTGACAAATTGATTAGCAATGTATCGATTCTCCTGCGCGACGACGACGCCTATCAGGCCATGAGTCGGGCCAGCAACCCTTACGGCGATGGATCCGCATGCGCGCGGATCAGCGCAGCTATTCAATCCTATTTCGCTTGAACTGGAAGCAAATCCATGGATTTCCAAACTATTTCCGTAATCGGTCTAGGCTATATCGGCCTGCCTACAGCCACCGTCTTCGCGTCGCGCCAACGTACCGTGATCGGCGTTGACGTCAACCAACATGCGGTGGACACCATCAACCAGGGGAAGATCCACATCGTCGAACCAGACCTCGACATGCTGGTTCATGCGGCCGTGTCCCAGGGCTATCTGCGTGCCACAACAAAGCCTGAGCCCGCGGACGCTTTCCTGATTGCCGTACCGACACCTTTCATGGAAGGACACAAGCCGGATCTTTCTTACATCGAGGCCGCCGCCGCTGCCATTGCACCTGTATTGAAGAAAGGCGACCTGGTTATTCTGGAGTCGACGTCACCGGTAGGCACGACGGATGCATTGGCTGCCTGGTTGGCTGAGCATCGCTCGGATCTTACGTTCCCGCATCAACGCGGGGAGGCGTCGGATATCCGTATCGCCCATTGTCCGGAGCGCGTGTTGCCAGGGCACGTATTGCGAGAGCTTGTTGAGAACGATCGCATCATAGGCGGCATGACAGCGGCCTGCAGCCGTCTTGCCTGTAGATTGTATGAACTGTTTGTGCGCGGAAATTGCATTGTGACCAATGCCCGCACGGCGGAAATGTGCAAGCTGACGGAAAACGCGTTCCGCGATGTGAACATTGCATTCGCCAATGAGTTGTCCGCTATCTGCGATGTACTGGACGTCAGTGTGTGGGAACTGATTTCTCACGCAAACCGCCACCCCCGCGTCAACATCTTGCAACCGGGACCTGGGGTCGGAGGGCATTGCATCGCTGTCGATCCTTGGTTCCTCGTCGATTCCGCTCCCGAAGCGGCCAGACTGATCCGCACCGCACGCGAGGTCAATGACTACAAACCACACCGGGTATTGGACAAAGTCAAGATCGCTGCAGGGCGCTTCAAACAGCCGAAGATTGCCTGCTTCGGCCTCGCATTCAAGGCGAACATCGATGATCTTCGGGAAAGTCCGGCGCTGGAAATTACACGCAGCCTGATAGAGGCAGCAGTTGGGGAAGTCTGTGTAGTCGAGCCGAATATTCGGAGTCTGCCGAAGGCATTGGAAGGAGCCATCCTCTGTGATGTCGAGCGGGCACTCAAGTGGGCGGACATCGTCGTGCTGCTGGTGGACCACAAGCAGTTCGCGGACATTCCAAACGAACGACTGCAGGCGCACGTGGTCATCGATACCCGCGGCATCTGGTCGAATCGAAGAGTCGGCGTTGATGCAGCGGTCGCCTGAGAGGCCGAGACACGAATAGCCAAGGGACGGCTTAGCTAATGGGCTTTCTTATCTGTAGTTCGCTCCTGCTCACGATCAAGCTGGTCCTTGCGCCACATATCTCGACGACCGATAGCGCAAAATGGCTGAGTTACAGCGCAGATATTGGAATCATCCTCCTTTCAGCATTGGCACTGTTGAGGAATGGCGGCAGTAAGAAGCGAAGCTTTCAGGTGCTTTTGCTCATACTGTCGCTCAATGGACTGATCGCGGTGAGCGCGATCGTAAATAATGCCAACCTGTTTGAGTCCATGGCGAATTCTGCGCGCACGTTGGGACCATTGCTCTACTTCTTTGCTCTCCTTTCACTGCGCGATATTGGAGGCCGAAGGATAGGGGTGGTCGGTTGCTATGTTGTGACTGTTTCATGCGCGCTCGCTCTGATCGGTTTTGCCACACTGCCTAACGCGGTGAACCGAGATGAGACATGGTGGCCCGCCTATTTTGATGGATTGCATTCTTCCTCATATGTTTTGTTCGCTTGCGCCCTGATCGGTTACGTCCTTCTCAAACATAGGGTGTACCGGCAAGGATGGATAAAGCTCTTAGTGATTGCTTCCATTCTGTTCTGCTCTTGGGCTTTCCTGTTCGCCTGGGGCGTCCGCACTGTGATTTTTGCGTCAGTGATCGGCTACTTCCTGTACCGGTTTCGCGCGCGTTACCTGGTGATGTTGTTGATCCTCGCAATCATTGTGGCCGGGCAGTTGTATGGAACCGTAGGATTTGACTACGGATTCGCGGATCTCGATCTGTTCTCGTCGGGCCGGCTTTCCATGTATGAAGAGAAGGTAAACCAGCTTTCCCGGAATGACGTCGCCGGATGGATGATCGGGAACGGCTACGGTTCCGACCTGATCCAGACCAACGTCTGGTGGTGGGCAGAGAAGGGCGCTCATAACGACTTCCTCACCTTCCTGGTTGAAAACGGCGTGCTTTACGTTGGCATCTTCTGTCTGCTCCTTTGGGTGCTGCTGCGGGCCTGCAAGGGCTATCCGTTTGCAATATGCATGGTGTACTCGATGACCTTTACCTCGCTCGTGAGCAATGGATACTTCGTTAGGCCTCTGCCTGCCTACATCATGTTTCTGGCGTTGTATATGAGCATGGCTCTCTCGAGAAGGCCGGTGATCATTCGTTCGCGGCGGAGCGAGCAGGCCAGCGGAGCGTTCGGAGCGTTACACGCCAGCGCTGTGGCTAAGGT
Organism: Cupriavidus sp. 22TCCZM01-5; assembly: GCF_057798915.1. Classification (NCBI taxonomy): domain Bacteria; kingdom Pseudomonadati; phylum Pseudomonadota; class Betaproteobacteria; order Burkholderiales; family Burkholderiaceae; genus Cupriavidus; species Cupriavidus sp. 22TCCZM01-5. Next base: position 19,400 of record NZ_JBYOJR010000002.1, on the reverse strand, counting down.
CTGAGAGCGGAGCGACGGTATGAGCAATGACGCAGCCGGGAAATTCCAGGAAGGAAGCTCCCGCGTAGTCTCTCAAAATTCGCGCGGATACCGACATGCCTTGTTCGCCGGTGTGGTGTACAGCCGTGCTGTGTTGCTACTGGCAACAGCAGCGCCCGGGGGGATTCGCCTTTTGCAGCTGGCCGCATTTACTGCGCTCTACGGCCTCACTGCTAGTGGTGTCGTAGCCAGCGCGCTAAATGTTGCGCAGCTACTTGGAACAGTCAGCTCAGTTGGATTCTGCTCATTATTGCTCACGAGGCTTCCATCAAGTGATCCGGGGCCATCCAGGTGCGCTATCACCGGTCGCCTACTCGTTGCAATGTTGGTCACAACGCTAGCGGTGCTGGCCGTTGGCTTCATCGGTGCGGTCCTGATCGGGGAGGTCAGGTGGTTTGGAGCCCTTTCGCTACTGGTGATCGGCTGGGCAGTGCAGCAGTTTGCGCGTCATGTGCTGATCGCAATGCGGCGATATCTGCTTGCGCTGTTTCATGACGTCATCTTTATGGGCGCGTCATTTGCCCTCCTATGGATCGGCAGGAAATGCGCCTTTGATCTCCTTGTCTTCTCGGCAGCGTTTGCGAGTTGCTGCGCGCTCTCAATCCTTGTTCCGTTCTTCGCCTATCGAAACGTGAAGGGCTTGTTTACCACCATCGCATCGACACTTTCGGATTTTCGGCCTGGCATCGGTTTGGGAGCCAACAATCTCCTGAGTGCGGCACCTTCGCTACTGCTTGTACCAGCTGTTTCTCTGTTTGCAGGACATGCCGCTGCGGGATTGATTGCGTTCGCCTCAAATATACTCAATGTACTAAGTTTGATGCCTCGCGCCATGTCTATCAATGCATTGGTGAAGATGGTCGATCGTGCCAGCATTGCGACTGCATCGGCAGGGCTGAAGCAGTCGATCCATCGTTATCTCGCGGTTACCATTCCGCTCTTTCTTGTGGCTGTAGCCTACGGTGTGCATGCCTACGCTACATGGCCAGCGCTGTTTGAACTAGCGGGCAGTTTGCTTTTAATGCTGGCGTTCGCGTTGCAGCAACTGGCTTTGCCTGCCAGCAGTGTGCTGATGAAACGAGAGAGAACTGCAGGGCCTGTGCTGGCGGGTATGGCTTCTTCGACGGTCTTTGTCATGATTTGCGCCATTGGCTACGTGCTTACACCGACGGCGGACTTTCGTCTCGCGCCATTCCTTGGTGTTGCGGTAGCAGGCTGCGTGAGATTTGCACTCCTGACGTATCAGGCGCGATGCATGGAGCCGCCTGATGCTTAATGCCTTGGATATGCAACGCGCAGCGCATCGGATGCAACGAGCCGGTGTTCCGATCATCCCAACAGTGATCCAAATCCTGATCCGGCTCATATTCAATTCCGTAATCCATCCGGATACCTGCATCGGGAGGGGGTCGAAACTTGCATACGGCGGCATAGCAGTGGTGATTCACAGGCGAGCCCGTGTCGGCTCCAATGTCTTGATTGGGCAGTGTGTCACGATCGGAGGCCGGTCTGGACATCTTGAAGTCCCCGTAGTTGAGGACGGTGTGTACATCGGCTCGGGTGCTCAGATACTCGGTCCCATTGTAATAGGGAGAAATGCCGTCATCGGGGCGAATGCTGTGGTGCTTGCAAATGTTCCTGCCAATGCCGTGGTAGCCGGTGTCCCAGCGAGGGTTATTCGAATCAAAAACACCAGTGCGTCACCGGCTGAGGGCGGATTGGGAGACTGAGCCGGCGCGCGTTCTCGATTAACGAGTAGTTACACCTGATTCCGAAGTCAATTGAACTATAAGGGCACAAAATGAAAGTAGCGATTGTTGGAGCCGGCAATGCGGGATTTGCGCACGCAGCTAAGCTTTCGAGCGCTGGTCACCAGGTGTCTCTGTTGAAGACGTCATTCTCCATGCACGACGACAGCTTCGATGTGGCAGCCGCACAGGGCGGGATTCATGTGCTGGACAGCAGTCTTGGTGGGGAACGCTACTTTGCACCAGTGCGGGTGATGTCGCGTGAACCGTCCAAGGTCGTCGAGTCGGATACCGACGTGGTGCTTGTTACGGTTCAAAGCCGATTTCATGCTGACGTGGCTGACTTGATCGCTCCATATCTGCGGGGCGGGCAACTGGTAATCGTCGCGCCTGGCTATATGGGGAGTGCTATCTTCAAAGCGCGCTGCAAAGCAGACGGCGTCATCTTCGCCGAAGGAGAGTCGCTCCCGTTCGATGCGCGGCAGATGGAACCAGGCAGCGTCAATGTGCTGTGGAAGAATGCGCGCAATGCGTTGGGGTTCTTCCCGGCTTCCGCGGCAGACAAAGGCTTGGCGATTGCCAAGGCTCTGCTAGAGACCTACTCGCACCAGCGAACAAACATTGTGGAATCGGCGCTGCACAATCCAAACCTGATCCTGCATACGCTCGGGACGCTAATGTCGGCCAGCCGGATCGAATATTCGGAGGGCGATTTCTGGATGTATCGCGAAGCGTTTACGCCGTCTGTACTAAGGCTTGCGGAAAGTCTCGATGACGAAAAGAACGCCGTCATTGCCGCGTATGGTGGGCGGCCGTCACATTGCCTAGACGAGTTCAAGTTTAGGAATGAATCCGATCTGACCATCGACAGGCAGGCGGTGCTGGAGAAGTACGCCCGCGAGGGTGGCCCAAAGGGCCCTGGTAATCTACAGACACGGTACCTGACAGAGGATGTGCCAATTGGCTTGGGGGTGTTGATTTCCCTCGCCGAAGCGGCCGACATCGCGACGCCAATCTCCCGGGCCGTGTTCCACCTGGCATCAGCAATGCTGGGTGGCCGATTTGAGGAAAACGCCAGAACGCTGGACAAGGTCGGCCTTGGCGGGAAGACCCTTTCAGAGATTCGTTCCAAATTGATGGGTGAGTAAGGTGCTGTCGCTCGAATCCATCTACTATCAGTGCCGAAGATTTGTGCCCGGCCGAATGCTATATGACCCGGACTACTTCACCGTATTGCGCTGCCTGTCGTCCGGTAATGAAGGTGCCTCAGACGGCACGGTCACAGCATTGTTGGTGACCCGGCTTGCCCAAGCATTACGGGATGTTCCCTTCTATCGGGAGAGTATTTCCATCCGCTGGCATGAGGTGGACGCTGGAAATGTGCGATCGGTCCTTTCCAACTTTCCATATGTGACGAAGGAACTCGTCATGCAGAATCGCGAGGCGTTCCTTTCGGAACGTTATCGTGATCGGCGCAAGCACTATACGACCAGCGGCGGTTCGAGCGGCCAGGGTATCGGGGTCTGGCGAACCAAGCGGCAGGCGGATATAGAAAAGGGCTTCTTTGCTGCCGAGTGGGGCAAGTTAGGCTTCTCATTTGAGCGCTCAAAGACCCTTCGAGTCGGCGCCGATGCGCGCCGCCGCGAAGAACAGTCTCCCCTGTGGCGTTCTGGCAACCGTTTGATGCTATCCCCGTACCACCTTCACGACCGCTGGGCAAAGGTTATCACTGCTGGTGTCAGGAGCTTCTCGCCTGATTACATTCATGGTTATCCGTCGGCTGTCGCGACCGTCGCCAAACTGCTCGACGAACATGCCGGGCCCGGGCTGGCCGTGAAGGGAGTGTTGCTGGCGTCGGAGCCTGCAATGGAGGAGCAACTCCGGTTAATTGGCCGGGTGTTCCGTGCACCCATTAGTGTCAACTACGGGCTTACTGAGCGCACAAATTTGGCTTTTGCCAATTATGCCGAAGGAAAGCCGCTCTCCTATCGCTTCAATGATCTTTATGGAATCACAGAATTCGCCGGAGGTGAGCTAAATCGGGAGATTGTGGGGACGTCGCTGTGGAATGACGTATTTCCACTGATTCGGTATAAAACGGGCGATCATATCGGTACGGCGTTCCCGGACGGTGGCCTCGAGATCGTTGGCCGCAATCAGGAATTCCTCGTCAGCCGTTTCGGATCACTGATCCCTGGTCTCTCGATCGTGATCGACGAACGTACATGGGATTTCGTGAAATACTACCAGGTACACCAGTCGCTGCCGGGCGAAATCGTGATAAAGGTGGTTCCGCGCAATGGGTCGCTGTCAGCAGAACAACGCGACTTCATCCGCGCCAGGCAGGTCGAGCGCTGGGGTGATTTTTTTGGAATTAGCATCAGCGAAGTGCCAGAGATTCCACTCACAAAGGGGGGGAAGCGCCGTCTCGTGATTTCGGACATCACAGTATAGCCGTTGAGCCAAATCGGCGGCAGCGCTGATCTACGGCTTTTATCAGGGATTTCCAGTTTTGACTATTAACACTTCCAGGATTCGATGTGCGATGGCCGGTCCTTCGTTGGGCGAGAAGGGCGGTATCTCTGCCGTTGCCAAGGCCATGCTCGCGACTTCGGGCACTGTTCCGGCGATCGATTTTGTTTATATCGCCAGCTGGGGAGGGCATGGAGCCTTGGCGCGCGCTGTAACCTTCGTCCTGGCCCTTTTCAGACTTGGCTGGCTATGCGCATGCGGGCGCATAGATATTGTTCATCTTCACACCGCGTCTCGGGGCAGTTTTATTCGGAAGTACATACTCTCCCGGGTAGCCGTCTTGTTTGGTATTCCTTATATCGTGCATCTACATGGAGCTGGTTTCCACGACTTTTACCGAACTACACGATTTCAGTCCAAAGTGGATGGCTACTTCCGCGGCGCGTCGATAGTGATTGTTCTAGGCGAATGGTGGAAGGCTTGGGTGGCTGACACCGTGGGTGGGGTTCAGGTCATCAGCGTTGTGCGCAATGGAGTCCCCTCATCGCTCGCTCAGGCCCCTGGACAGAAGCCTGTGCGAAAAACTGAGGAAACTGAACTGTTGTTCCTGGGACGGCTTGGCAAGCGCAAAGGCCTTGAAGATTTGCTTCGCACCCTCGCGCAAATCAGGATTGAAAGGCCGGCGTTGCGGTTCTCACTTACAGTCGGTGGAGATGGCGACTGGCAGCCCTTTCAAGCAATGGTGGATAAGCTCGGTCTTAAAGACTGCGTGCGGTACCTGGGGTGGATCGATAGCGAAGCAAAGCTGCATCTGCTGGATAGCGCATCGGTTCTTGTGTTGCCTTCATACAACGAGGGATTGCCGGTCGCCATTGTCGAGGCCATGTCGCGGAGTTTGCCGGTGATATCGACCACCGTCGGTAGCATTCCGGAGGTGTTGGAGAACGAAAAGGAAGGCTGGATCATCCGGCCGGGCGATTTGCCTGCACTGAAGTACGCCTTGCTCAAGGCGGCAACGGACCGTGCCATGCTGACTGCAATGCAAGCCAATGCCTATCAGCGCTACCGGAAATCACTTTGCCTGGATGTGCAGATGGTAGAACTGTCAAGCATCTACCGTCGGGCTCTATCTGGCAAAGAAGAATGCGTAAAATGATAAATACCTCTGAGGTTCGGAAGACGCTACTGGCCAAGGCGCTTGAACATGATTTCGCTGGATACGACCCATTTGATGGGCTGAATAGTAGGGCTTTCACAGGCAGCGGGCTAGCGCGTTTCAGGCTGGCAAGGCTGGCGTGGATTCAGTTCTTCAAACGCTCGCCGGTCAATTTTCGTGCGATTGCTGGTGTACCGAGAATGCGCAACCCGAAGGGCGTCGCGCTGTTCATCCTGGGGTTGCTCGAGGAACGGGGTGCTGAAGTGCCCGCAGCGCTGTCTCTCGCCTGCGAGCTCGCAGACTGGCTAGTTCTTAGCCGCTGTGACAGGGCGTTGTGGGGCGGGAGCGCCTGGGGTTACCACTTTGATTGGGAAGCCCGGGCCTTTAGCGTGAAAGCCGGGAAGCCGAATGCGATTACCACATGCTACGTGGCCAGAAGCCTGTTGGCCCTCGGCAAGGCCGTTGGCAGACAGGACTATGTAAGCGCCGCAGTGGAAGCAGCCTATTTCATGGATACCCATTTGCTGGCCGAGCAGGATGGCGACGTCTACTTTCGATATATCCCCGGCGAGCCAACGCTGGTTCACAACGCCAATTTATGGGTGTCGGCGGTGGTGGGATCTGTGGCCCGTGAAGCTGGGGATGATCGGCTCGCAGAACGCGCCCTGGTCGCCGCCAGAACGTCGGCAGCCATGCAGCGTGAAGACGGTTCTTGGGCATACGGAACGCGAGGCCACCATCGCTTCGTCGATTGTTTTCACACAGGTTACAACCTCGAGGCGCTCGATATTATCGACAGCTGCCTGGGGTGTGGTGAATTCGAGCAGGTGCGTAGAACGGGCATGGAGTACTTTCGAAATGCCTTTTTTGAGCCAGACGGCGCCGTCAAGTACTACAGCGACAGGCTTTGGCCGATAGACACGCATTCAGTGGCGCAGGCATTGATTACGCTGTCGCGTGTCGGCGGACTTGACCAGGATTTCTCACTCGCTGATCGTATCCTGAACTGGGCTGTGGCGAACCTGTATGACGTAGGTCGCCGCCGGTTCGTTTACCAGCGACACCGTTGGTATGTGAACCGTGTAGACTATCTGCGTTGGACGCAAGCGTGGGCGTACTATGGACTCACCGTATACGAGTCGGAGCGCGCGAAGTTGGGGGCGCCGGCTAGAGGTGCCGCGCTTTGAGAGGTGGCGGCGTCAGGTTTTTTCTCAACGCGGGCCTGTCCGTATTTTTGTGTGCGAGACGGTTTTGAATTCCGTTAGCTTCGAGCGGCAGTAAATCGCTCGCCATCGGGTATTTGGCGCCCCACGGGCCGTCGGCGAAGTCTTGCAGCGCCTGTGCGAGCACCTTGCGGTCCTTATAGTTGGCGTATTCCAGGCTGTTGCGGATCAAATGCACAATGCAGGTCTGCACCGTCGTATGTGGATAGGCCGTGGCAACGGGGGGACTTCCGTTCCGTAGCTCTCGGCCAGAAACGCCTTAATCTCGCGCACGCTCATGCCGCGCGCGTACATGGCAATAATGCGCTCATCGAAGCCGGTAAAGCGCCGTTCGTGCTTCGGGATCAGTACTGGATCGAAGCTGCCATCGCGGTCGCGTGGCAGTTCGACCCGCACCGGGCCGCGGTCGATGATCACGGTCTTGCCGCTCAGACCTTTACGCGCATTGGACTGCTCGACCGGCTTGGGCTCGCCTGGCTTGTAGCCCAAATGCATGCTCATCTCGGCGCTCATCGCCCGCTCGATGATGGCTTTGTTGAATGCCAGCATCGAATCCTGGACCTCGCCGGGCGTCATCGGCCCTTTAACCAACTCGTCGAGCAAGCCTTCAGGCAAAGCAGGCAGCGGCCCGCGGGCCGCTGCCTGTGACGTCACCGTACGTTTCTTCTTCATTGGCATATCCATGGTCATACCTCTCATGATATGCCTCGTACACAAAATTCCGGATAGGGCCCTCAACGCCGCTCCGGCAAGATCCAGTCACGAAACACGAGAAAGGCAAATATGGTGTTGGTGACCAGGTAGCGCCTCCACATGCGACGAGGCTCCTGGATTACGCGATATAGCCATTCCATACCCCATTGCTGCATCCATAACGGAGCCCTGCGGACTTTTCCAGCGACGACGTCAAACGTGCCACCCACGCCCATGACGAAGTCAACTCCCAACTTGTCCTTCCAGCGATTGATGAAGTTCTCTTTTCTAGGTGAGGTGATTGCCACGAACAGCAACCGCGCGCCAGATGCTCGCACCTTTTCCACCAAGGCCGCCTCGTCGTCCCAAAAGTAGCCGTGGTGCCAGCCCGCGATGGGAAGATTCGGATGCAATTTGCGCAGTTCAGCCACGACCTGATCGACTACGGACTGGTGCGCCCCAAGCAGGTAAATCGGATACTGCTTTTCCGCGGCGCGTGAGGCCAGTGCCATGAAGAGATCCACTCCAGCAACACGTTCTGGCACCTCGTGGCCAAGCAAACGCGCGCCCCACACTACGCCCATGCCATCGATATTTACGATGTCACAGGCTTTCACAGATTCGGCCAGCGTCGGATCTTTGCGCAAGCTGACGATCTTCGCGACATTGACGACCACATGCTGTGTGAATGTTCGTGAAGTCAGGCGCTGGTCTATCACGTCCAGGGTCTCCCTCATGCTAAGAGCATGAGCATTAACACCAAATAGCTCGACTTTGCTTCTCTGCAGTGGCATCTCGGTTTGCAATATGGCAGATTTGATCAAGCGCCGCTGGGATTGCGGTGCGAACGGACCTAATAGGCATTCCGTCCCGTCCACCCCTTGAACGCCGTCCAAAAAATGATCCTCACATCCATCCAAAACGACCAGTTCCGGATATAGAAGATGTCGTGCTCCACCCGCTTGGCCATCTTGTCCAGGGTGTCGGTCTCACCACGATAGCCATTGATCTGCGCCCAGCCCGTAATCCCAGGCTTAACCCGGTGGCGCAGCATGTAGAAGTCCAACTGCTCCTTGTACATATTGTTATGCGCCATGGCGTGCGGCCTCGGCCCAACCACGCTCATCTCGCCCATGAGCACATTAATGAACTGCGGCAGCTCATCCAGGCTGGTGCGGCGCAGGAAGGCGCCGATCGGCGTAATGCGGCTGTCGCCTTTGGTGGCCTGCGTGACGGTGCCATGTTCGGTATGGACCTTCATGCTGCGGAACTTGTAGACATGGATGACGCGGCCGTCCAGGCCGAGGCGTTCCTGCTTGAAGAAGACAGGGCCAGGCGAGCCGCGCTTGATCAGGACAGCAATGATCAGGAACAGCGGCGACAGGGCGAGTAGGACAAGCGCGGCAAAGGTGCGATCGAAGATCGCCTTGATTGTGCCGCGCACGCCGAGCGCGGGCGGCTTGTTCATCTCCACCGCCGGCATGCCGAGGAAGTTGCCGACGTTGTGGTTGAGCAGGTCAAAGTCGAGCACGCTCGGCATCCATTTGATGTCGATGAAGTCATTGCGCAGCGAGAAGTTGATCTCCTGCATCAGGCGGTACTCGCTCATCGGCAGGGTGAGCCAGATCTCATCGACCTCATGCTCTCGCGCGAAGACGGGGATCTGGGCGCTGTCCGTTATGCGGGAGCGTCCTTCCGGCGTGGGCTCGCCTTCGGGGGCATAGATACCGCTGACCTTGTATCCGGTGGCGTGGCTGGCGGTCGCGCGGCGGTACATTTCCTGGCCGGTACGGCCAAAGCCGACAATGAGCACGCGCTTGCTATTGCCGCCGGTAATGCGCACCAGGTTGAGCACGGCGCGGCTGGCCACGCGCAGAGCCAGGAGGGCGACCAGGGAGAAGACGTACCAGTAGGCCATCCACAAGCGTGAGAGGTTGTCGGCCTCGTGCAGCAGATAGGTCAGCAGCAGGCTGATCAGCCAGACCAGGCTCCAGGCCGATACCAGGCGCGTGGCCAGCGAGAACAGGCTGCGGCCGCGCCACGAGCTGTAGAGGTCGAACCCTGGCAACACGATGAAGGCAATCGCGCAGCCAAAGTACTGGACGAAGAGGTGGACCGGTGCGTGCGCGGTGGCAAAACGCACCTCGCTGGCCAGGATTGCCGCAAGCCAGATGGCGCCGGCGTCGAGCAGGCGAACCATCAGCGCGAGCTGGTCGTGGTGCCTGGCAAACATATCGCGATAGATGCCCATTTGCTTTCCCCCGAAAGCGGTCGAGTAATGGGCGCTCAAGCGAGCGCCCATGCCCTTTTTGTCTCCTCCGAACTTGTAGTCCGCGCGCAGTGGCGGCCAGGCTCGTGACATGGCGTGCGTCTTGGATGCGCATGCTCATGGTGCGACGAAGCAGAGTCTTGCGGACTGCTTCGCAGCAGCCGGTTCGATGGTGTGGGATCGGTCAACAGGTTGATGGCCGACAATCGCTCTATCGAGGACCGCCCCATGGAACTGCAACGCTCTCTTCTGCCGGCGCGCTAATGGCGCCGGTGTGCTTCGTGTTTCAGGTGCGAATAGTGCGTTGCAGCGAGATGCGCCGGTACCCTTCATCGGAAGGGAAAGCGTGCCGGCTGTGAATCGCGTTGAACGGCAGAGCGGGTCGCTCACGGTTGGATAAGGGCTGCCCGTCCAGACGGATGCCGTCGCGCAAAACACCGACGAAAAGCTCCACCGGTACGCATGCGCCTGCACCGAAGCGGCGACTGCATGGTTGGCGGATTGTGTGTGAGCACGACGGCAAGACGGCGCAGCGCCCTACGCAGCCTTGACTTGGGAGCGCACGTTTGTAGCCGGACGCGCTACGCGATTAGCGCGATTGTCGCGCTCTCGCGCGCGAATGCCGTGAGATTGTTCATTGCGTTACCCTTCTCAAGAAGGGAGCAGAGATAGCAACGAACCCCTCGCATGTGGGGAAAAGTTAAATCGATTTAGCCTGCAGAATCCAAACCGCTTGATTGTGTGGTGCACAAATTACTGAGTCCGCTCAGCGTTTCTGCATCCTCCACTAGAAAAAAGCAGTACAGGGATGAAAAAGGCAGAACGTTCTGAAGCATTTACGCGTGAGCAGCTGAATTCTTATTTCGCCTCGTACGTAGGGATGGAAGGGGGGAATCCGCGCGCAGCCGTTTGGTTTTGTGACAGCTCACCGCATCCAAGAGGTGAGGCGCTGGTGGCGCCGCTTGTCCCGCTCCGGCAGCCCGGTGCATGGGACGCTGCGTACCGTCACCAGAACCGCGATCACATGGCCCGCTGGCAGTCCCACCAGAAGATCGCACGGATCATGTCAGCAGCGCGCGCACAGATACTCAACGAAGCCATAGGCGATCAGGACTGGAAGGATTATTTCGACCGTCATTTGTATGCGCCGCGCGGCGCGGAGTTCAAGCTTAGCCTGTTTCCTCTGCCAGCACGCCTGATCAATCAGACACCATGGTCCAAGGCGTTTCGCGGACAGCCGGAGCTCTTGCCCAAGCAGCGTTACATCGATCTTTGCCGGGACGGTCCGCGTTTCGCCTTCATCGATGAGATCCGCCAACGCTGGAAACCAAAGGTAGTGGTGTGCCTGGGCGAGCGGCACACCGAGGATTTTGTGCAGGCCTTCGGCCTCAGGAATGTGCGCGGCGTGGACCACGTCTTGCAACCCGCAGATCAACCCAAGACCCTGCGCGTGCTGACGCACGACAGCACCACGTGGATCATCTGCCCGGCCCTCGCCGGCGCAGCGGGACTGACGTCCGATGTGTTGCTCGACGCCATGGGGCAATACATTGCCGGTTGGTTAGGAGCGGACGATTTTGCTGCACTCGGCACGATGACGGATGAGCAAGCAACTGCTTTCCCCCGCCAAGTAGGGGTGACACAGATTTAGAGATTTGTTTATCTGTGTGCCGGCGGCGAACTGCAGGCAAGCGTGGCAAGACAGCGCAGTGTAGGGCGTCGGCGACTGCGCGCGGCAGTTTTCCGTCGCAGGATTCCGACCATGTTTCGACGTATCGAAGTATCGATCTCAGGAGAGAGCAGCGTGCAAACCAACACCCGTTTCATCTTCACCCTCGGCATCATGGCGGCTGCCGTGGCCACGCTAGTTGCCTGCGGAGGCGGCGACGACTCGAGCACGCCTCCCCAGGCTGCTGTGAACGGCAAGGCGGTTGACTTCTACCTGTCCGGTGCGACGGTCACCTTCCTCGATTGCGGAAACAAGACCGTGACGACGAATGCAACCGGCGACTTCACCTTTCCGGACGGTTGCACTAAGAGCGCGCTGAAGGTAACTGGCGGCACCGATATCGGTACGAACCAGCCGTTCACCGGGGTACTGCAGGCACCGGCGGTGGCATACAAGCAAGGGGTGACACCGGTGATCTCGCCCCTTACCACCCTGGTGGCACAACTCGGGCCGGATCAAGCGGCGGCCCTGGCGACGAAGCTCGGCCTGACAGGCAAGGACCTGACCACACTGGACCCGATGCAAGACGCGGCCGCGCTCAAGGCAGCGGTGGTGGTGCAGCAACTGGTCGACCAGGTTGCAAAGACCCTGACGGGCCTGGCCACCGGAGGCACGCTGAGCGCCTCGGATGCGGCCGCAGCGGCATCCAAGGCGGTGGCCAGCGCTGTGGCCGGTGCGTCGGGCACGGCTGACCTGACCAGCAGCACGCTGGTCACGAACGTGGTGTCCAGCGCTGTGCAGAACGCCAAGCCTGGCCTGCCAGCGAGCCTGCAGTCGAACATCGCCGCCGTGGCGGCCAACGTTGCCGCGCTGGCTGGTCCGGTCATCACGAGCCAGGTGTCGAGCGTGAACACTGCGCTGAACGCCATTGTGTTGAGCAGCAGCCCGGCCGACACGCTGTCTAAGCTGAAGGCTAGCGGATCGCTGAACGCCGTAACCGAGAGCGCCCAGTCCACGGCGACCACGACACTGGTCAAGGCCGTGACGCCGGCCGCGTTGAGTGATGCTTCGAACGCGGCCAAGCTGGCCAAGCTTGGCGATGCTGTCTCAACTGGCAATACTGCCGCGATCCAGCAGGCAGCCTCGACCCTGGGCAGTGCGGTGGACAGCAGCGCTATTAACACTGTGGTGAACGCGGTCAAGCTAAGCAATTATCTCCAACTTGCAAACCTTACGATCAACGGCTTGTCATATCCGATCACCGATGCAATCTCGGTATCTGGCGGCACGCTGAGCTCTATCAAAGTCGCCGTGACGCAGAACGGTGACGCCTTCGGGGGCGGTGCGTCGCAAGTGCGTGCCGGACTGAGCTATAACTATGGCGGGAATGAGGTCGATGTCATCATCGAGAACGTGACGCTGACGTTCAATGGATCGCAACTGGTGAATGCAGTGGTGCCGGCCAACACGTCGTATTCTTTCCGCATCAGCGGCAATCTGACGGCTGCCGCAAGCCTGACCAATGCCGTGCAGGACAATTTGTTCGACAGCGCCAACGGCGGCTCGCTGAACCTCCCGTTCACCGTATTCCTCAGCAAACTCAAGTCCGCCGGTGCGCTGAGCCAGGCGCAGGTTGATTCCCTTACGCCGAAGTCGGTCAGCACGTTCCCCGTGACGTTTGCTGTAACGGGTATCAGTGGCAAGGGTGTGAAACTGGGTACCTTGGTCGACGGTAGCGTACAGAAGGCCAAGACCGCTTCGGTAGCGACGGACGTGGCCAAGGTGACCGGTGATGGCCTCAAGACCACGGTGACGCTCAACCCGTAAACGCAGCCTTGCCCAGCCTTCCGCATCGATGGGGAAGGCCACGCCCCGGTCATCCGAACGCTTGTCTTATTGCAATATGCGCCGGATGGCCGGGTTCTTTTTGTGACTGCGTCGAGCTCCCGGGAGCTCGTCACGCATGAGGCTCGCCCAGTGGCCTCGGAGTTTCCTATGCAGCGGTTTCACAAGCGCCGGCTAAACCAAGCCTGTGCCATGATGCTGGGCTTGTCGTGTGTGGGCGCAGCCAGCGCCGCTCCGGACGATGTATTCATGCAGGCCGAGCCCGCTACGGGAGAGTTCACATCGTTGCGGATAGAAGCCAGCTACGACATGGTCAATAACGCCGTCGACGTCTTGCACCTGCGGCAAAGCCAAGGCGCCGTACCGGACAATGCTGGCGACTACCGGGGCGGAAAACTCATGCTGGCGTACAAGTTCTCGCCACATTGGTCGGGCTCAGCGACTTACTGGCGCCGAGATATCGACTACGGTGTGGACACGAACCATATCGACAGCTGGATGCTGGCCCTGCACTATGATCCACTTGCCGAGCCGGGCGCACGTGACCGCATAATGACGCGATTCGCGCTGTGGGGTGACTACGGTGGCAGCCTGACACGCTCTTCGCCGCTCAAGGTACGCAACACCACTTTCAACAGTGTCACGGTGAACGGCGCAAACGACATCCAGGGCCAGGCCGACGTCATCTTCTCAGGGGAGCTTAGCGAGCGTAACCAGCTCACCGGTTTCCTCGGGCTTGGTGTCAGCCGTGTGACGCTCGGTAGTATCAATACCCGGCTGCAGCGCGGTAATTGCAATTTCAATGTCGCCATCGGGTCGGACAATATCGCCCGCGGCGCGCTGGCATCTCCGTGCGCGGTGGGTAATACCCATCTGCAGTCTGCCTCGTTCGCTGTCGACGCGGGGCAGTTCGGTATGAATCTCAACGACGATTTCAGCTACATTGCTGGCTACCTGAACCTCGGAGGTTCATGGCGCTGGAAGTACCAGAACTTCGCCGCACGATTAGGCTATCAGTTCCAGTATCTGTTGCGTAGCAATGTCGACGACAGCACGCATAACTATGGCCACTCGCCAGTACGTTCTAATCATACGCTGGGGCTTGAACTTTCCTATGCCGCAGTGAAGAACGTGGAGGTGTTCCTGCGCGGCCAGGCGTCGTTGCACAATTTCGTCGGAACGATCCCGTTTCTCTACAACGCTGCGACGGCTGGAAAGATGGATCGCTACTACGGGTACGCTTCGGTCGGCATTCGCTTCTCCGGGTTCTGAATTCGAGATCCGGGCTGGCTTTTTGAGACGAGCTGGGCGGCTTGCTGAGATGAACCCCACTTCCTAAGTTAGCGATTGACTAGAAGCCGTGCCACTACTTGGCCTGGCTCATAGGAGACGGTCGTGTGTAGTCGCCATCTTCTTTTCAGCGAGGGCAAGCTCCAGCAGCATATTTCTATCCCTCCCGCGGAGGGGTGGAAAAATCTCAATTCCCGGATATGCTGCGTCGCAGCAAATTGATTTATGTCTGACATTAAAATATTGTAATTTCTATTTCTGACGACCTTAGTTAAAGTAGTACCAATTGCAGAGTTGTCGTGGAATAAAGATGGTGGTTGTGTTGGAATGTCGCGCGGCAATGTGTCGGAAGACAGATTAACTATATTATTGCCGGTCTGCTATCGACAAACCAATGGTGACGTTTCATTGGTGGGAACGAAACTGGCTCGGGACCCGCGCAAGGTCAGCCTTCTTTTTTGCCAAGCATACGCTTAGGCTGGCGGCAGCCACACGGCTGGATGAACGCACGGGGTACCGGGGGCTAGCCCCATCATTTAGCGGGCCGACCAGAGATCTCCAGGAACGACCAGCACTCACGGGTTGCATGGCATCACACGGGACACTACAAAAGATCCCGTCAGCATAACGATGCAAACGACGAAGCCGTACTGGTTCCGTTCACCGTTCCCCCCATTATCTGCAGAACAAGATTTATAGCGACCACAGCGGCACGCGCGCCCCAGGGGCGATGGCACGTTGGGGCATTGGATGTGTAGGGGTCCCATTGGGTAGTAAGGGATAATATGCGGCAATCAGGGGTATTCTCGCGTCAGGAGTTGGATCGTTATTTCGCCTCGTTCGTGGGGATGGAAGGAGGCAACCCAAGTGCTCCCGTTTGGATATGCGATAGAAGCGCGACATCGTCGAAGCCCCTCGTCACGCCGCTGCAGCCGCTTGTGGCGCCGCCCGCTTGGGACGCTGTGTTTCGCCATGAGCACCGGGAAAGTATGGGCAGGTGGCTCGGCCATCAGTACGTTGCCCGCATCATGGCCGCCGCGCGAGCTGAAGCGCTAGGCGTTCGGCTCACGGACAACGACTGGGAACAGTACTACTGGCGCCATCTCTACGCGCCATGGGGAACCGAGTTCAGGCTGAGCCTGTTTCCCCTGTCTTCCCATTTCAATGGGCGAACGACCTGGTCGAAGGCGTTTCGAGGCCAGCCCGAACTCGTCCCGCAGTCGCGCTACGAGGAATTGTGCCGGCACGGCGAGCGCTTCCGATTTCTTGCAAAGACGCGCGCCCGCTGGCGCCCAAAGGTAGTTGTTTGTCTGAGCCATCGGTACACGGACGAGTACATCGAAGCTTTTTCGCTTGGTGCGCTTACCAGCGAAGAGCACTCAATTCAGCCGGCTGATCAAGTGAGGCGCTTGCGGGTCTTCGCCAAAGAAGGAACGACATGGATCATCTGCCCAGCCGTTGGCGGCAGCGCAGGGCTGACCTCACAGGTACAGCTCGATGCGTTTGGCAGGTTTATTGGTGGGTACCTGACTGCGGGCGACTTCAAACACTGCTTCGATCTGGACGCAGTCGACGACGCACTATGGGCGAGGCGGACACCGTGGGGCGAACCGTGCCAGAGGAACAAGTTGCCTGCCGACGCGGCTCGTTGTCGCACGGAGGAGTGTTCTCAACCGGCGTTTCCTTGATCGAACACGCTCCGGCGGGTGACTCTTGAACTGTTTGCTTGGTGTTCTGGCTAAAAACTGATTTTAGAAAATTTGAATTTCGTTAATTCAAAAAAATGGTAATATAATTTTTCTTCATTTTTTGAATTTCCCATTCAAGCACCGCATGCGCGGTGCTTTTTTTTATATCAGAGGCGGTGTCTACTAAACAGACCCAGTGCGTGTCCGGCCAGAGTAACTGCCGGCAAAGCATTCGGCTTGCCCAGGATAAAGCCTTGGGCATATGTGATTCCAATCTCGCGACAGACTATCAGGTCTTCCACCGTCTCGACGCCTTCTGCTATGAGTTGCGCTTGTCCGAGCTTGGCGAGTCCTTGCAGGTGACGCACCGCTTCGAGGCGGAACGCTGACCGGGCCACACCGGCGACAATCGATCGATCAACCTTGATGTAATCGGGCTGTAGTCTAATCCACAGGTCAAGGTTGGAATTTCCGGCACCGAAGTCGTCCAGGGCGAACTGCGCCCCTGCCTTGCGCATGTACCGAAGGGAAGTTTCAAGGGACGATATGGGCTCGGGGCTTGCCTGCTCTGTTAGCTCGACGACGATTCGGTCGATGGGAAATTGCATCGCTCCCAGGAATTCGCGCAGATCGTCTTCCCAGCTGATGATCTCCCGGATCGCTGCGGCACTGAAGTTCAAGAAGAGCTTTCCGGGAAGCCGTGCTTTTGCGAAAGTACTTACGCTAAGTCTGCTTGCAAAAAGCTCCAGCTGAAGCAGGCAGTCTTCACGTTGAGCTTGACCAAAGAGCGCCAAGGGGTTTTCCATATCGGACCCCGCCGGTCCACGCAGCAATGCTTCGTAGCCCAGTATCTCTCCCGACGAAAGGATGCCGATGGGCTGGAACACCGCATGCAGCAACTGCTTATCCATGCACTCGGTAATTGACAGAGTCATTTTCTGAGTTGTAATGAGAAAAGCGGTACGCCATGGAGACACGATGGGCTTCGAGAAGCAACGACCGAGGTGCGCTTCAGGCTCTCGGCCGCTTTCTAAGGGGGCCTTATGAGGTTGGCATACGAACTAGTTTTGATCTCAGTGGCCACGGCTTGGACGCGAGGATCCAGATGCAAACGAGTGGACCAAGGAATGGGACCAGAGAGAGATAGGCATACAGCGCATTGAAGTGCGCGGCCCTGAACACCGCCCGGAATGGGACAAACCACGCCGCCTCGAAGACGACGAAGGAAAGCACGTAGAGCATTGCAGCTTACCGGTGATGGGGTTGAAATTCGATGAACTCGTTCATTTCGGCGCCCTTGGTAGCCTGCTGTCCGTGGACGGGTACGTAGATGGCGGATGCTGCAGGGACTTGGTTATTCCGCCTTGGGGCGCTGAGGTTCCAAGCTGGGAAGCGCCTGCTGCTCTGCCAGCGCTATAGCTCTGTCCAATATCGGCGTTGACGCCAGCCGCGGAGTAGCTTTGCATTGGTTGGCTTGAGCCGTAGGTGGCACCGCCGTACTGGCCAGACTGGCCGTAGCTGGCCGCGCCGAGACGCTGTCCTGCAATGGTGTTTCCAGCCACTAGCGCAAGTATCAAGAGGGATAGCTTTTTCACCGCAGGGCTCCTTTCTATGAGCGGGCGCATAAGCGAGGCGCTGGCCCTGATCGAGGCCCAGTCTTTAATCCATGTTGCGCCGCAACCCATTCTACCGACACACCTGATTATCCGATCCCATCGAAGTAGGGGATAAACCAGACCGAGCTGAGGTAGGTTCGCCGACGTCATGAGCATCCCACGACCTAAGCCGCTTCCTGATCTGAGTGGACAGGCAGACCGGTACCAGGATTGAACCTGGCAGCCGCCTTCGGACGGTTTTTCTTCAGGCTTTCCTGGACGCGCTAGTCGTTGCGTTGCTCAGCTGCTGCAGCGCCTTCTCGGAGTCCCCGAATGTAGGCTCGCATGCTAGCGAGCAGGCTATGTGCGATTGCATCGTCGGGGGGCGGGTCGCGGTAAAGCAATTCGGCTTTGATTAGTAATCTACCGATCAGGTTTCTGGCCCAGGCAAGATGAATCCGGGCATGGATCTGATTCAGGCTACGAAGCGCACTTTCATTGGAGGTCGCTACATCGTTCTTCTCGATGATGTTCGACAGTTCCGCTGCAATTTGTCGCAAGTATTCAGAAGTCTTCATGATGCGAAGTGATGGACGGACGCAAGGGGGTTAGCCGTAAGGGAATGTTCGCTACTCGCGCGAAATCGGGCGAATGCCACGGGCGTTAGCAAGGATGTGGGAATCGATTTTTTTTAAGCCGCCGGGATGCAGTGATGGCATTGCGGCGGTCATCCCGGGCTTCCTTGGTGCCTACGTGAGCGGCTGTCACGGGCAGAGCAATGCCAGCCATAAAAGAAGAGGGTGTAGGGGCAAAGGGGATGCTCCTACACCCACAAAGTCGGCAAAGGGTCAGCTTGCCTGGATCCATTGTGTTGCGATGCAGCATGATGGGTACCCCTCAAAAGTCTGGGCATGCTTATGTGGGGTAAGGAAACGGTGGCAGCCGACGACGGACCCTACCCGAACGCTTGCCATCAAGTGCACTTGCATCGAGTGAATACGCTTTCGCCCGAAGCAATGGCAGGCCTGCGAGCGCGGAAACCGCCTGTGCGCCAGTAACGCTGCCACCCCTCCCAGGAGGGGAAAGTTCAGGTGGACGCCATTGATACACTCCCTCCGCGTGCGCCAGGCGGCTGGGAGGGGGATCAGTCACTGGCCGCCGCCGGGGGCGCCTTAGGGCGCCCTTTGTTATCGGGCCTTCCTGTCAACTCGCTTCGCTGGAACTGTTGCCGAGCCCTGCTCTTGTACGATCCCCATGTAGGGCTCGGGTACGACGTTCCAATAGCGCGGTGGGACGCCTACGGCTGCGCTGCGCGCGCATCCTAGTCGGTGTGCGGGGGGCATCATCGTCGCCAGTGCCAACGGTTCGGTTTCTCTGCTTCGCTGCGGCGCGGTTTGCCTGCGGCCTGGGTGCTCAGACTAGGGCTCTGCGCGTAGCGCAGCCGAAGGCGATTACACGATGTCGGTAGCAGCAGGGACCACGGACAGTTTCGGGGCTCGTTCACTCTAATCCTGCCCACGGACGCGCACCACGCGGCAGGCAGCCAGGCACACTCTGAAGTTCATACCCGTACAACACCCGCAGCACACTACGATCAATATTCGCCCGCTAGGGCAAGTAAACGCGCTTTTTGGTTACTTTTTGTCGCTCGCGGTGTGTGTCAAGGTAGTTGTCGCGTCCGCCGCTATGCTGCCTTTTTGTACTCCTTAGGCT